>NZ_CP109450.1:4175000-4475000 GCF_041438865.1 Streptomyces sp. NBC_01471 | reverse complement strand
CGCGCGGGGATGATCGGGGACGCGCTGGAGTCGGTCGACCCGTTCGAACTGCGGCGTATCGCGGAGCAGTTCGCCGACGAGCTGATCAACTCCTTCTGCGGCAGGGGAGAAACGGACATCATCGGCCAGTACGCGATGCTGCTGCCGGTCCGGGTGCTCGCCCGGCTGTACGGCTTCCCGGACGACGAGGGCCCGGCCCTGGTCAAGGCGATGAACGACATGATCGACGGCCGTGAACTCGCCCTGGCGGGAGCGCAGTACCTCGGGCAGTCGATGGCGAACCTGCTCGCCATCCGGCAGGTGTCGCCCGCCGAAGATGTCGCCTCGCACATGCTGGGCAACGAGGCGGGCTTCACCGTCGAGGAGATCGCCCAGGACCTGATGGTCATGATGGCCGCGGGCCACCAGCCCACCGCCGACTGGATCGGCAACTCGCTGCGGCTGATGCTGACCGACGACCGGTTCGCCGCCTCGCTGTCGGGCGGCCGGCACAGCGTCGCCGAGGCGATGAACGAGGTTCTGTGGGAGGACACCCCCACCCAGAACGTCGCGGGCCGCTGGGCCTCGCGCGACACCCACCTCGGCGGCCGGCACATCCAGAGCGGCGACATGCTGCTGCTCGGTATCGCCGCCGCCAACGCCGACCCGCAGGTGCGCACCGACGGTTCGGCGCTGACCGGCGGCAACAACGCCTTCTTCTCATTCGGCCACGGCGAGCACCGCTGCCCGTTCCCGGCCCAGGAGATAGCGGAGGTCATCGCGCGTACGGGGATCGAGGTCATCCTCGACCGCCTTCCCGACGTCGATCTCGCGGCCCCCGGGGAGAGCCTCACCCAGCGTCCTTCTCCCTGGCTGCGCGGCCTGTCCACCCTGCCCGTCACCTTCACACCGGTTCCCGCACTGTGACCCGAAGACCCTCGCAGTGCGGCCGTTCCCGCCACAGGAGGCACAGATGAGTTGCCCGGTCGACCACGGAAGCCACGCCGAGAGCATCGCCCTGGATCCGTTCGTCCAGGATCTGGACAGCGAGAGCGCCGCACTGCGCGCGGCGGGTCCGCTGGCCCGTGTCGTCCTGCCGGGCGGGGTGGCCTGCTACGCGGTGACCCGGCACGCCGAGGCCAGGCAGCTGCTCACCGACTCCCGGCTGGTGAAGGACATCAACCTCTGGGGCGCCTGGCAGCGCGGTGAGATCCCGCTGGACTGGCCGCTGATCGGGCTGGCCAATCCGGGCCGCTCGATGCTGACGGCCGACGGCGCGGAGCACCGCAGGCTCCGTACGCTCGTCGCGCAGGCGCTGACCGTACGCCGGGTGGAGCGGCTGCGCGCCGGGATCGAGAAGCTGACCACCGGGATGCTGGACCGGCTGGCGGAGATCCCGGCCGGGGAGACGGTCGACCTGAAGGCGGAGTTCGCGTACCCGCTGCCGATGAACGTGGTCAGCGAGCTGATGGGGGTCGACGCCGCCGACCACCCCCGGCTGAAGACCCTCTTCGAGAAGTTCTTCTCGACGCAGACGCCGCCGGAGGAGGTCCCGCAGATGATGGCGGACCTCGGCACCCTCTTCTCGAAGATCGTCGAGTCCAAGCGGGCCGAGCCGGGCGACGACCTGACGAGCGCGCTGCTCGCGGCGTCCGAGAACGGCGACCACCTCACCACCGAGGAGGTCACCAACACCCTTCAGCTGATGATCGCCGCAGGCCACGAAACGACGATCAGCCTGATCGTCAACGCGGTCGTCGCCCTCCAGGCCCACCCCGAGCAGCGCAGGATGGCGCTCACGGGCGAAGTGCCCTGGGAGAACGTCATCGAGGAGACGCTGCGCTGGTCGACCCCGACCTCGCACGTCCTGATCCGCTTCGCGTCCGAGGACATCGAGGTGGGCGGCACGGTGCTGCCGAAGGGCGAGGGACTGATCATCTCGTTCGGCGCGATCGGCCGCGACGAGGAGGCGCACGGCCCGACGGCCGACGACTTCGACATCACCCGCACCCCGAACCGCCACATCTCCTTCGGCCACGGCCCGCACGTCTGCCCCGGCGCCGCGCTCTCGCGCCTGGAGGCGGGCGTCGCCCTGCCCGCGCTGTTCGACCGCTTCCCCGAGCTGCATCTGGCGGTCCCCGCGACGGAGCTGCGCAACAGGCCGGTGGTCACCCAGAACGACCTCTACGAGCTGCCGGTGAGGCTGGGCGGCTGAACGGACGCCCGCACCCCGGGACAGCGCGAGCCCCGGGGCGGGCCCGGCGGGGAGAGCCCGCCGGGCCGGGCGGCCGGGAGACCGATGTCACGCCCCGTAGCGCCCGTCTCAGCGGCCGGACCCTCTGTCCGTAAACGCCCGGAACCGGCTACGCTCCGGCACGTGGCTGAGATCCGGATTCCCGCTGACATCAAGCCCGCCGACGGCCGTTTCGGCGCGGGCCCCTCCAAGGTGCGTACGGAGGCGCTGGACGCCCTCGCCGCGACCGGTACTTCCCTGATGGGCACCTCCCATCGCCAGGCCCCGGTGAAGAACCTGGTCGGCGCGGTGCGCGCAGGCGTACGCGACCTCTTCCAGCTTCCCGAGGGCTACGAGGTGATCCTCGGCAACGGCGGGTCCACCGCCTTCTGGGACGTCGCGACCCACGGGCTCATCGAGTCCAAGTCGCAGCACCTCAACTTCGGTGAGTTCTCGTCCAAGTTCGCCAAGGCCTCCAAGCTGGCCCCGTGGCTGGCCGAGCCGACCGTGATCGCCTCCGACCCGGGCACCCACCCGGACCCGAAGGCGGAAGCGGGCGTGGACGTCTACGCACTGACGCACAACGAGACGTCGACGGGCGTCGCGGCCCCGATCAAGCGCGTCACCGGTGCCGACGAGGGCTCCCTCGTCCTGGTGGACGCCACATCCGGCGCGGGCGGCCTGCCGGTCGACATCACCGAGACCGACGTCTACTACTTCGCCCCGCAGAAGTCCTTCGCCTCCGACGGCGGCCTGTGGATCGGCGTGTTCTCCCCCGCAGCGCTGGAGCGCGCGTCGCGCATCCACGCGTCGGGCCGCCACGTCCCGGAGTTCTTCAGCCTGCCGACGGCGATCGACAACTCGCTCAAGAACCAGACGTACAACACCCCGGCCCTCGCCACGCTGTTCCTGCTGAACGAGCAGCTGACCTGGATGAACACCCAGGGCGGCCTGGACTGGACGGTCGGCCGCACGGCGGCGTCCGCGCGCGCCCTGTACGGCTGGGCCGAGCAGTCCAAGTACGCGACCCCGTTCGTCACCGACCCCGCGAAGCGCTCGCAGGTCATCGGCACGATCGACTTCGCGGACGAGATCGACGCGACGGCCGTCGCGAAGGCGCTGCGCGCCAACGGCATCGTGGACACCGAGCCGTACCGCAAGCTGGGCCGCAACCAGCTGCGGGTGGCGATGTTCCCGGCGATCGACCCGAAGGACGTCGAGGCGCTGACGGCCTGCGTCGACTACGTGATCGAGCAGCTGTAGTCCTCCGGACACGGCCTGTACGAGAGGGCCCCGGCAGCCAGTGGCTTGCCGGGGCCCTTCGCCGTACCGCGCCGCAGGTGCCTGCTCAGGCCCCGTCTCCGCAGGTGCCTGCTCAGGCCCCGTCGACCAGCCGCTGAAGCGCGGGCCCGCACAGGTCCGCCAGCCGCTCGGGCGTGGCCAGTTCGCCCGCGCCCGGCCGGTGCAGGCTGAGCGCCGCGCCGATGCCGAGGAGCTGGCCCGCGATCAGTTCGGCCCGCAGTTCGCGCTCGTCGCCGGTGAGGCGGGCGGCCAGCCGGGAGGTGACCTGCTCGCGGAAGCGCTCCTTCAGCAGGGAGCGTTCGTCCCGGTTGCCGAGGGAGAAGACCACCCGCAGCAGCGGGTCGGCCTGCCGCTCGCGGCGGCTCCGTACGAGAGCGAGCACCAGGTGCCGGCCGAGCGAGCCGAGGGGCGCGTCGAACAGCTCGTCGGCGGCCGAGCCGAAGTCGGCGACCGTGTTGAACAGCTCTTCCTTCGTGCCGAACCGCTTCACGATCAGCGAGGCGCTCACGCCCGCGTCGGCGGCGATCCCGCGCATGGTCACCTCGGCGTACGGACGCTGGGTGAACGCGCGCCGGGCGGCGAGCAGAATGGCGTCGCGCCCCGTCGCACCGGGATGCGCGCCCCTGCCGCTCTCACCGGTGGCTTCCGTACCGCTGACTCCCGTACCGCTGACTCCCGTACCGCCGATGGTCATGCGTCCTCCCGGACCAGCGTGTGCGGACCTCGCTCCCCGACCGTACCGGCCACACCGGTCGCACCGGTCGCACCGGCCGGGCGCCCGGGAATGCACAGCGTGACGGCCAGCGCGGCGAGCGCGGCGCCCGCGGCGATCAGGAAGACCAGCAGATACGCGTGCAGGGTGGGCGCGGTGTGGCCACCGACCCGGAAGGTGACGTTCGCCAGCACGGCGGCCACCACGGCGCTGCAGAAGGCCTGGCCGACGGAGCGCATCAGGGTGTTGAGCCCGTTGGCGGCTCCCGTCTCGCTCACCGGGACCGCCCGCATCACGAGCGAGGGCAGCGCGGAGTAGGCGAGGGCGGTGCCGGACGCGACGACCGTGGCGCCCACGATGATCAGCCACAGGCTGTGACTGGTGAAGAAGCGCACGAGGTACCCGACGGCCAGGACGCCCGAGGCGAGCGCGAGCGTGACCTTGGGCCCGTACCGGGCGGAGATCCGCGCGGAGACCGGGGAGAGCGCCACCATGGAAAGCCCGCCGGGCAGCAGGCAGAGCCCGCCCACGACGATGGAGGCACCGAGGCCGTATCCGGTGCTCTTCGGCTCCTGCACCATCTGGGCGGTGGAGAGGGAGTTGGCGTAGAAGGCGAAGCCGATCAGCAGCGCGGCGAGGTTGGCGAACAGCACGGCGGGACGGGCGGATACGCGCAGGTCGACCATGGGCGAGGCGACCCGCAGCTCGTACCGGCCCCAGACCAGCCCGATCACGACGGCGGCGGCGAAGAGGCCGACGATCCGCCCGGATCCCCAGCCCCACTCGCCGCCCTGCGTGGTGGCGAGGAGCAGGCAGACCAGTGCGCCGCTCAGCCCGAGAGCGCCCAGCGCGTCGAACCGTCCGCGCGCCCGCAGCGGCGATTCCGGTACGACGGCCACCACCAGCACGATGTCCAGCACCCCGAGCCCGGCGGACGCCCAGAACATGGTGTGCCAGTCGGAGTGTTCGATGACCATGGCGGCGACCGGGAGCCCCACGGCGGCGCCGATCCCCAGCGTCGAGCTCATCAGCGCGACGGACGAGAGCACCCGGGCGGGCGGCAGCTCGTCGCGCATGATGCTGATGCCCAGCGGTACGACGGCGAGCGCGGCGCCCTGGAGCGCGCGCCCGGCGATGAGCACCCCGATCTGCGAACTGACCGCGCAGAGCACGGACCCGACGACCAGCACCCCGAGCGCGGCGACGAGCACCCGCCGCTTTCCGTACATGTCACCGACCCGCCCCAGGACGGGCGTGCAGACGGCCCCGGTCAGCAGCGTGACGGTGACGAGCCAGCTCGCGGCGGCGGGGGTGGCCCCGGTGAGCGCCGGAATGTGCGGCAGCAGGGGCACGACGAGTGTCTGCATGACGGCGACGACGACACCGCAGAAGGCGAGAACGCCGACGAACATCCGCGGGTGGGGAGCCTTCTCGGGCGCATCAGGTCCGGATATGGCTGGGGACATGTACGGCTCTCCGTAGGACGCAAAGGGGTGCACACACGTTCACGCCACAGGGTAAACGCTTGTGCACCCCGGCCGGAACACGTCTGTCCCGACAGCCCTCGGGCGGACCGGCACGCTCGCCGCATAAAGTGAAACTCCCGCCCCATCCGCACAACCCCCATCTGCCCCACCCCGGAGGCCTCTGCCCGTGCCCGACGACATCCGGTCCGGCCAGCGCCTGAGCGGCAACTGCGCGAACTGCTTCGGGCTGTGCTGCGTCGCCCTCCCCTTCACCGCGTCCGCCGACTTCGCGGTCAGCAAAAGGGCGGGACAGCCCTGCACCAACCTCCAGTCGGACTTCCGGTGCGGCATCCACACCCGGCTGCGCGACAAGGGTTTCCAGGGCTGCACGGTGTACGACTGCTTCGGCGCGGGCCAGCAGGTCTCACAGGTCACCTTCGGCGGCCGGGACTGGCGGCAGGCGCCGGAGACGGCGGAGCGGATGTTCGCCACGTTCCCCGTCGTGCGCCAGCTCCACGAACTGCTCTGGTACCTGACCGAGGCGCTGGCCCTCGCCCCGGCCGCCCCGGTCCACCCCGGCCTCCGCGACCTGCTCGAAGCCACCGAGGCACTCACGCTGCTCGGCCCGGACGAACTGGCCGCCCTGGACGTCGGGGCCCACCGCCAGCAGGTCAATGAACTGCTGCTCCGCACCAGCGAACTGGTCCGCGCCACGGCGGACCAGGCCCAGAAGGAGGAGTTCCGGAAGAACGAGGCACGAAAAGGCCAGGCACGGAAGGGCCAGGCACGGAAGAACCACCGGGGCGCCGACCTCATCGGTGCCCGCCTCCGGGGCGCGGATCTGCGCGGGGCCACGCTGCGCGGGGCCTATCTGATCGCAGCCGACCTGACGGGCGCCGACCTCCGCCTGGCCGATTTCATCGGGGCCGACCTCCGCGACGCCGACCTCACCGGCGCGGACCTCACCGGCTGCTTCTTCCTCACCCAGCCCCAGCTGAACGCAGCCAAGGGCGACGCCACGACCAGGCTCCCTCCGTCCCTGGTCAGACCGGGTCACTGGGGCGCGTAGGGACGGGCTCCCGGCAGCCCCCGTACCTCGCTTCACGCGTCCGGGCGACCGTTTCGGAAGCCCGCTCAGCAGCCCGGACCGGCCTACCATGATGTTCTCGACACCAGCCACCAGGAGGCCCTCATGTCTGCCGCAGCAGTCGAGCGCCCCTGTGACGGCGAGCCGCCGACCCTGCTCGAAGAGGCCGACACCCCCATGGAGCAGCCTCGAAGTCACATCGAGCAACTACAACCAGGACCTGCGGGCCAAGGTGTCCGTGTATGCCGAGGCCGACATCCCCGTCTACGTGATCGTGAACCGCAAGCACCAGCGCGTCCACGTCCTCACCGAGCCGGTCGGCAGTGACTACGCCAGCCACCAGATCTTCGCCGCAGGGCAGCAGGCCCCGTTGCCCGCCTCGATCGGCGGCGACGTCACCCTCGATGTCACCTCGGTCCTCCAGGCCGGGGCGCCTGTCCGCGCCAAGGACTGACGCACCGGCAGGGCAGCCGGCGTCACCTCCGCCCCCTGCCGAACAGCCGCTTCACCCCCATGAACAGCACGAACAGCACGGCGAAGACACCCACACCCCATGCCGTCGGAGACCCCCCGGAGTCACCCCCGCTCCCCGCGCCCGACGAACTCCCGCTGCCGGAAGACGACTTGCCGCCGCCCGACCCCGTCGGCTTCTCCACCGGGAAACGCAGCACCCGGCTCTGCGCCCCCTCGGAGCCCATCATCAGCGCCGATCCGTCCGGCGTGTACGTCACCGACTCGGCCTGGCCCTGGAACGGAACGCCCAGCTCGTGTTCGGTGCCGAGTCCGCCGCCGGGCTTCCAGTCGTACGACTCCGCCCCCAGATAACCCCGCAGGGTCAGCTGCTTCCCGTCCGGCGAGAACGCGCCGTCGGTCACCCACGGCACGTCGTCGATCCGCCGGAAGACATTGGTCTTCGAGGCGGACAGCTTCGCGGGCCCCACGTACAGCCCGCCCTTGGTCTGGTTCTTCGACGCGATGTAGACGCGGCCCGTCTTCGGGTGGACCATCAGCGCCTCCGCGTTGCGGGGCCCGTCGGCGTACTTGACGGTGAACTGCGTGGCCCGGACCGTCTCTTCCTTCTTGAGCTGCTTCGGCTCGGGGAAGCGGTAGATCCAGACGTGGTCCCAGCTCCCGTCCAGGTTGTCGCCGATGTCCCCGACGTAGATATCGCCGTCGGGCCCGATCGAGATCGCCTCGACGTCGCGCGGCGCCCCGACACCGCGCATCGTGACCCGGGCCACGGTCTGCCCGGTCTTCGAGTCCACCGCGTAGACGTACGGGCCGTCACTGCTGTCGTTGTGGGTCCAGTAGATGCCCGGGTGGAGACGGCTCGCGGCCAGGCCGCTGGACTCCGTGATCCGGGGATCCTTGATCGTGAAGCCGCCGTCGTCCGCGGCTGCCGGGCCGGCCGGGACAAGGGCGAACAGGACGGTGGCCGCGGCCCCGGCGACGTACTGAAGCGAACGCATGCCCCCAAGATTGCCACCCCCGCACCATCGGCGATGATGACGGGATGCGTCTGAGGATGATGTTCGTCGGTGATTCGATGACCATAGGCCGCGTCGGCGACTACACCTGGCGCTACCGCATGTGGCAGCACCTGGGCGACGGCTGCGAGATCGTCGGGCCGCGCACCGGGCTGTACGAGTCGAGCACGGCGTACGCGGGCCCCGACTTCCCCGCCGTGGCCCGCCGCCATCTGTCGGGCTGGGGCGAGGGCTGGCAGCACATGGCCCCGGTGATCCGCGAGACGGTGGCCGCCCACCGCCCGGACCTCCTGCTCGTCTCCCTCGGCCTGATAGACCTCGGCTTCTACACGGACGCCGAACAGACCGCGCTCCACACCCACCGCTTCCTGACCGAGGCACGCGAGGCCAACCCGCACATCCGCGCGGTGGTGCTCCCGGTGATCCCGAACATCCGCGCCGAGACGGACGCCCCGTTCGCGGCGGAGGTCGCCCACTTCAACGTGCTGCTGGCGAAGACGCTCGCGGACCTGGACGAACCACGCTCCCCCCTCCTGCTGGCCTCGCGGCCCGAGTCGTACGACATCCACACCGATACGTACGACGGCACGCACCCCAACGAGAGCGGCGAACGGAAACTGGCCGGCGCCTTCGCGGACGCGCTGCACCAGGGCTGGGGCGTCGGCGGGCCGTTCGCACCGGAGGAGACCGCGACCCCCCGTTCCCTGCTGGGGGCGTGACAGACGGAGACGGATGTCTCCGCGGGGACCCCGAACCCGCACTCGGGCCGGTCAACTACGTTGGACGCCGCCGGTGGGGGACGACGGCCGGCAACGACGTCAGCAGAATCGGAGAACAGCAATGCGGCACGAGTCGTCCGCCCGGACCGACACATCCGTTACGCCCTCTCTCGCGAGGCCGGCCTCGCGCCGCCGGCTGCTGGGAGTGTCCGGCGCGGCCCTCCTCACAGCGGCGTGCAGCGCCACGGGCAAGCAGCCGAGCGGGAAGGGGAGCAAGCAGCCGGATCCGACGGGCAGCCACGCCCCCACGGGCGAGGCGCCGGACGGCGCGCTCGGGGTCAACTTCAACGAAGACCCGTCCGACATGGACTTCGCCGAGATGAAGGCCCTTTCGGCGAAGTGGGTGCGCGGGTTCGTCCCGATGACGGACGATCTCGACCAGCAGACCGCGACCCAGCAGCGGGCCGTCGCCCGGCTCCTCGACGCGAGCGGGAACGGCTTCAGCACGATCCTCTCGATGAAGTTCCCCTTCCAGACCCACGCCCAGCCGCTGCCCAAGGCGGGCAGCACGGAGATGGAAGCGCAGCTGAAGCGCGTGGACCGGGTGCTGGACGCTGTCATGGGGAAGACGGACATCCTCACCATCGGCAACGAGCCCTTCCTGGAGACCAGGAAGGACGAACGCGACGCGCGGCTCAATGTGTTCTACGAGTACGTCGCCGAACACGTCATCGCCTACCGCAGCAGGAAATTCCCGCAGGGCTGCAAAACCCGCCTGTACATGGGGGCACTCAACCACCTCGACAGGAAGGAAGCGCGCACGCAGGCCACCGAGCGGTGGGTCGCCTTCGTCAACAGGAAGCCGGAGATCGAAGGTCTCGACATCCACCCGCACGTCGACTCCCTTCAGGCGGCGGGCCAGTACGTCCAGTACGTCGTGTCCCGCCTGGACAAGGGCAAGAAGTTCCTCGCCACGGAGTTCTCCCTGGTACTGCTCTGGCAGAAGCACATGGGTGACACGATCCCGGCGGCCTATGCCGAGAAGTACAAGGTGTCCCCGAACACCCGCGTGTGGCAGGTGATCGGTAACGCGATCAAGAAGCCCTTCCCTCAGGAGAGGTGGGACGACTTCCTCACGATGAGTCCGTGGTTCGCATCCAACAAGGACTGTCTGACGCAGCAGGTGCAGATGTTCCGGGAGACCGGGAAGCTCGCGGTGGCCACTTACGGGGTGGTGCAGATCGAATCCATGCAGACGGGCTGGGGCCCCGACAAGATGCCCTGGATCATCAACCCCCTGTACGCGAACCGCACCGTCAGGGAGGAAAACGGAAAGACCGGGCGGACCACCGTCTGGTTCGACTCGTTCCACGGCCTGCAGGATTCCTGAGCGGCTCACCGGTACGGCTCCTGCGCGGGTGCTCGCACGTGACGCTCTCCGCTCTCCCGCCCGACACCGCACGTACGAGGGAGAGCCGGTCCTCCACCTGGCGATCGCCCGCATCAGCCACCGACGACCGATGGCCTCAGACCCCCGTGCTGCCGTCGATCCGCTCGCGGATGAAGTCGGCGTGCCCGTCGTGCCGGGCGTACTCGCCGAGCATGTGGGTGTAGATCCACCGCAGGCTCACCTCGCCGCCCATGAACGGCGCGGTGTCGTCCAGCGACCGCGACGCGCAGTTGACCCGGGCCCGGCTGATCTCGTCCTGCCAGGTGTTCCGGGCGGTCTCGAACGAGCTCTCCCCTGAGAGGCCGAACCCCTCGTCGTGCCCGACCGGTTCGGCCTTCCCGGCGTAGATGGCCGGCGCTTCCTCACCCGTCAGCACACGGCGGAACCAGTTCCGCTCGACCTCCGCCAGATGCTGGACGAGCCCCAGCAGCGTCAGCGGCGAAGGCGCCACGGAGGCCGTGCGCAGCTGCTCCTCCGTGAGGCCCTCGCACTTCATGGCCAGCGTGGCCCGGTAGAAGTCGAGCCAGCTCTCCAGGTTCACGCGCTCGTCGGCGTTCAGGGGCGGCATGGGTCGTTGATCGCTCGTACTCGTCATGAGTCCACAGCCTGCCAGCCCGGTCTGACAACGGGCCGCCGACAACCCGGCGGCCCGCCGTCACCCGGTGGACCTCACCAACGGTGCTCAGGCGTAGAAGTTCCGCTGCCACCGGTGCTTGGCCAGTACGGCGAGCTGGTCCGCGGTGAGCGTCCGGCCGTCGCTCAGGGCCGTGTTGCGCTCCACATTGCGCACGGTCCGCATCCCGGGAATGACGGTGGAGACCGCCGGTGAACTCAGTACGAAACGCAGCGCGGTCTCCGCGATCTCGTCCGGCGCGATACCGAGGTCGGCGACGATCGCCGCCACCCTCTGCTCGACCTGCGCCGGGCGGTCGTCGCGGAAGTACCGGTGGCGCCAGTCGCCCTCCGGGAACGTGCTGTCCGCGGTGATACGGCCGGTGAGACCGCCCTCGTCCAGCGCCACCCGCACGATGACCCCGACACCGTGCTCCTCGCAGGCCGGCAGCAGCGCGTCGGCGGGCGACTGGTCGAAGACGTTGTAGATGACCTGCACGCTGTCCACGGCCCCGCTGCGGACGAGCGCGAGTGCGTTGTCCGGCTCGTGGTCGTTGACGGAGACACCGAACAGGCCGATCTTCCCCTCCTGTTTCAGCGCGGCGATCGTCTCCAGCCAGTCGCCCCGGCCGACCCAGTCGTCGCTCCACACATGGAACTGCAACACGTCGAAGTGGTCCAGGCCGCTGGTCCGCAGACTGGTCTCCAGGGTCTTACGGATGTGCTCACCCGGAAACACCTCGGCCGGGTCAAGACCGGAGGGTGGCGGCCAGACCCCGTTCCTGGGGGGCACCTTGGTCGCGACGCGCACCTCGTCACCGGCCCGCTCACGGACCACACGGCCGACGATCCGCTCGCTCTCACCGTAACCACGCGCGGTATCGATGAAGTTCACACCGAGATCGACGGCCCGGTGCAGGGCGCGGACGGACTCGTCCTCCGTGGCCCCCACCCAGCTGGACTCACCGATGCCCCAGGCGCCGTAACCGATCTCGGACACGGACAGTCCACTGCGTCCCAATGCGCGGTATCGCACCATCATCCCCAACGTCTCGGCGGAAATCCCCCTGACGGTAGGTGACTTGGCCGAGGGATGCAGCTGGTTTTCCCAGCGTCCGGTCATCGCCTCCGGCCAACCGACCGGGCCAACTGTCCGGGCCACCGGTCCGGGCTGGTCTTCCCCACCACCAACCCGTCATCAAGCGGCGCAAGTTCGACAACGACCACAGAGGCTGCTCAGGCATCGCGCCGCGCGGGGTTCCGTCCGTACGTCGGCGGTGGAGTAGGCACGGGCCCAGCCCTCCGGTAGCTCCCGCTCGTCCAAGGCCCGGAAGTAGAGGCTGATGAGGGTGCTGATGTCGAAGTGATCCGCCCGGCTCGTCATGGGCCGATCATGTCGCCCCGGCCGCGCTCGGGGTCGGCGCCGTGCCGGTCGGCGGCGCTCCGTGTGTCAGCTCGGCCGTCGCAGGAAGTCCAGCAGAGCGGCCGTGAGTTCGGCGGGGGCGTCCTCCTGCACGAGGTGGCCCGCGCCCGGGATCGGCTCAAGCCGTGCGCCCGGGATGCGGGCGGCGAGCTCCCGGCCCTTCGCCACGGGAATCCAGGTGTCGTCGTGGCCCCAGCACACCAGCGTCGGGATGCCGATCTCGCCGTACCGGTCCTGCATCTCGTCGGTGTAGCGCTCGTCGGCCTGGGCGATCTGCCGGAACGTCCTGACCGGCGGACATCTCCGATGCCCCGTAACCGGGCATGTCCCACACGAACACCTGGTGGCGGCGGGCGAGTGAGCGGGCGACGGCGCGCCAGACGTACGAGGAGAAGGGCGTGCCGTGCAGCAGGACGACCGGATCGTCACCGGGCGATCCGAGGCGGTCCCACCGGACGTCCCCGGAGGTGCTGCGGAATGTCTCGGTCAGCTGCCATTCGCTCACGGTGCGGTCCCCGAACTCACTTGGAACTCATCCAGTACTCACTGCGAACTCACTGCGAACTCACGTGGCGTCACACCATAGTGATCAGGCCCACCCTCCGCGACCTGGTCCCTGGCCCGCACATCAGGGGCCCGGAGCGGTACCCCGGAAGCCGTCCGGACACCACCTCGGCGGCGAGGGGCGGCCCGCCCTTCGCACCGAACCCATGTGCGGATACTGTGAACAGAATGGGAGTTCACTGATTCAACTGTGAGGAAAGCATGGGGAAGGCCGAAGAGCGCAGCACCCTCTATCACGAGTTCCTCAGACTCGCGGGGCAGGTCGAGCGGCTCCTGACCACCGACCCGGCGCAGACCACCATGAACCCGGACGAACTGGTGCGCTGGAAGAACCTCTGCCGCGAGCCGGAGGCGAAGACCGTCCTCCACCGCCGCGACTCCCTGCTGCTGCCCGGTTCCATACCCCTGTCCGACACCCTCCGCGAGTGGAACGCCCACGCGACGGAAGTACTGCGGACGGCGCCCCAGCAGCCCGCACGCTGAAGCGGCCGGGCACGCCGGCCCGGCCCCACCGCATCTCCCCCGCGCTTCCCCCGCGCTTCCCCGTCGGACGTCCCTCAGGCGCTCCTCGGATACCCCTCGGGCGCCCCGCCCCGGATGGCCCCACGCGTCCTTGATTCGAGCGCACTCCAAGGGGTTGGCTGAGCCTCATGAAGTACACCCAGCTTGGACGCACCGGACTCAAGGTCAGCCGACTGGTCCTCGGCACGATGAACTTCGGGCCGCAGACCACCGAGGCCGACAGCCACACGATCATGGATTCCGCGCTCGCCGCGGGGGTCAACTTCTTCGACACGGCCAATGTCTACGGCTTCGGCGAGAACAAGGGCCGCACCGAGGAGATCCTCGGGACCTGGTTCGCCAAGGGCGGCGAGCGGCGCGACAAGGTCGTGCTCGCCACCAAGATGTACGCGAACATGAGCGCGGACCCCGAGGCGTGGCCCAACCACGACAAGCTCTCGGCGGTCAACATCCGGCGTTCCGTCGACGCCTCGCTGAAGCGGCTCCAGACGGATCACATCGACGTGTACCAGTTCCACCACGTCGACCGGAACACCCCGTTCGAGGAGATCTGGCAGGCGATCGACGTCCTGATCCAGCAGGGCAAGATCCTCTACGCGGGCTCGTCGAACTTCCCCGGCTACAAGATCGCGCAGGCGAACGAGCTGGCCGCCCGCCGTGGTTCGGTCGGGCTCGTCAGCGAGCAGTGCATCTACAACCTCGTGGAGCGCCGCGCGGAGATGGAGGTCATCCCGGCCGCGCAGGAGTACGGCCTCGGGGTCATCCCGTGGTCGCCGCTGCACGGCGGGCTGCTCAGCGGAGCGATCCGCAAGGAGCGCGAGGGCCACACCAGCCGCAGCACGGCGGGCCGCTCGGCGGACGCGCTGGCCGACCAGGCCCTGCGGGCGAAGGTCCAGGCGTACGAGGACCTGCTCGACAAGCACGGCCTGGAGCCGGGCGAGGTCGGCCTGGCCTGGCTGCTGACCCGGCCGGGCGTGACGGGTCCGATCGTCGGCCCGCGCACGTCGGAACAGCTGGATTCGGCGCTGCGCGCGATCGAGCTGGAGCTTCCGGAGGCCGTGGTGTCCGGGGTCGAGGAGATCTTCCCCGGTCCTGGCCCGTCACCGGAGGCATTCGCCTGGTAGGAACGCACGCTTGGGGGCGGGCGCACACGGACCTGGACCACGCCTGACCCGGGTCACGGCCTGCCTGCCCGGGGCACGTCCCGCCCGGCCGCGCCCGCGAAGTCGCGTCGTGGCGGCCGCCGTCACTGTCCGACGGCGGCCGCCACGGCGACGACGACGAACAGCAGCACAAGCACACCGGCCATGATCCGGTTCCTGGTTTTCGGGTCCACGCTCCGAGGTTACTTGCCGGGCCCCAGCGGCCAGGCGGCGACCACCTCGTACCGGGGCTGCCACCCGCTCCGTACGAGGGCCAGTTCCCGCACGGTCCACGGGCTGCTCACGAAGCCCGTCAGGGTCTCCGCGTACGGATCGAGGCCGGTCCGGCCGTCGCCGCGGGCGAGCGTGAGATGAGGCACGTACGGGTGCTCCCGCTCCATGGGCACGCCCGCATCCCGCGCCGCCGCCTCCACCCCGGCAGCCAGCCGCCCCACCGCGTCCACGCCCCCGGCGGCACCCGCCCACAGCGCCCGGTCCCCGAACCGGCCGCCACCGGCGATCCGCAGCGTGAAGGGCGCGTGGTCCCGGGCGGCCGGCGCGAGCCGCGCTTCCACGGCGGGCACGAGAGCGTCGTCCACCTCGCCCAGAAAGGCGAGCGTGAAGTGCCAGCCGGGCCGCTCGGTCCAGCGCAGCCGGCCGGCGCCGGGCAGCGCCCGCGCCCGGTCGACCAGCGCCCCGAGCTGTTGGGCCGCCTCCGGCGGGGGCAGCAGTGCCACGAAGAGCCTCATGCGGACAGTGTCCCGGGTGGCCGGCCGGGCCCGGCCCGTTCCCGGCGTACCTCCGTCACCGTGCGTATCGTTGTACCGCGCGACTGCCCGCACCCTGCGGCAGTGGGGAGGAGCGCCACCATGACCGTCGTCGACGACAGGATCGAGATGGCCGACAGCCTGGACCTGCTCTTCGAGCAGCTGGAGTCCGCCCCCGAGGGCTACCACGTCGAGATTGTCGGGGGAACCATCCACATGTCGCCGCAGCGGGACGCGCACTGGCAGATCATCCGCAGGATCGTGCGGGCCCTGGAGGACGCGTTCGGGATGGACGTCAAGGTCACGTCCGACGTCCGGATCGACTTCCCCGGCCATCTGAACGGCTTCGCCCCCGACGTGGCCAAGCTGCGGGCCGAGGCGGTGAAGGACGCCCGGGGCCGCTGGCGGTACCAGGACGTCGAGCTGATCGCCGAGGTGATCTCGGAGGGCACAGCCGCCAACGACTACGGTCCCAAGAAGGCCGCCTACGCCGCCGCCGAAGTCCCCGTCTATCTGATCGCCGACCCGTACACCGGCGTCTGCCATGTCTTCACGTATCCCAAGGACGGCGAATACCACGGCACCGTGACGCTCGACTTCGGCTACCCCGTCGACCTCACCGGCACCGTCATCGGCCTCACCCTGGAGACCGGCGACTTCCCCCGCGACTGAGACCCGGGGACTGACCCGCGGGGGCTGACACGCGGGGCTGAGGCCCAGGGCTGAGAATCGCGGCTGAGACCGGTCCGGCCCGGCGGGCCCGCGTACGGGCCCGGCCCGTTCCCGGCGTACCTCCGTCACCGTGCGTATCGTTGTACCGCGCGACTGCCCGCACCCTGCGGCAGTGGGGAGGAGCGCCACCATGACCGTCGTCGACGACAGGATCGAGATGGCCGACACCAGCGACGAGCGCACTCTGGACTCGATGTTCGAGTGGCTTGAGCCGACCCCCGAGGGATACAAGGTCGAGATCGTCGGGGGGAACATCTTCATGTCACCGCAGCGGGACACCCACTGGGACATCATCCTGGACATCGTCGAGCAGCTGCGTGCCGCGTACCCCCGGCAGCGGGTGAAGTCCGATGTACGCATCGACTTCCCCGGGCTGCTGAACGGCTTCGCCTCGGACGTCGTCGCTCTCGTGGAGGGGGCCGTCAAGGACGAGAAGGGGCACTGGCGCTACCAGGACATCGAGTTCGTCGCCGAGGTGATCTCCAAGAACACCGCCGCCAACGACTACGGGCCGAAGAAGGCCACCTATGCCACCGCCGGTGTTCCGGTGTACGTCATCGCCGACCCGTACACCGGCAGGTGGCATCTGCACACGCTGCCCAAGGACGACGAGTACCACGGCACCGTGACGCTCGACTTCGGCTACCCGATCGACCTCACCGGCACCGCCGTCGGCCTCACCCTGGAGACCGGCGACTTCCCCCGCGACTGAGACCCGGGGGCTGAGTCCCGGGGCTGAGAAGCAGGGTTGAGGACGACCTCGGTCGAGACCGGTCCCGCGGGCCGGGGCTGTCCGCCCCGGCCCGTTCGCGGAACCGTCCGGGCTCACGCCGCCGTGGCGAGCTGTTCGCGCGGGACGAAGCCCACGTGACGGCGGCCGCGCCTGAGGTCGACCTCCAGGCGGAGGTTGGCCGCGCGGGCCAGCATCAGGCCGACGCCCATCGCCGCCAGTGCGCAGATCGCGCCGCCCAGCGTGAAGCTCACGCGGACCCCGTACGAGTCGGTGAGCCAGCCGAAGAGCGGGCCGCCCAGCGGTGTACCGCCGGTGAAGACCATCATGAACAGGCTCATCACCCGGCCCCGCATCTCCGGTTCGGTGCCCATCTGCACCGAGGAGTTGGCGGTGACGTTGACCGTCAGACCGAGGATGCCGATCACGGTGATCAGCGGGACGAACATCCAGATCGACGGGGACCAGGCGGTGATGACCTGGAGAGCGCCGAAGACGATCGCGGCTCCGACCAGGATGCGCAGCCGCGACGCGCCCCGCCGGGCCGCGAGCAGGGCTCCGACCAGCGAGCCGATGGCCATCAGGGTGTTGAAGAGGCCGTACATCCCGACGCCGCCGTGGAACGTGTCGTTGGCGAACGCGCTGAGCCAGATCGGGAAGTTGAAGCCGAAGGTCCCCACGAAGCCGACCAGGACGATCGGCCAGATCAGATCGGGGTGCTTCGAGACGTAGTTCAGGCCCTCGCGGAGCTGGCCCTTGCCTCGCCGGGTGCGGAAGGTGTGGTGCAGCTCGCTGCTGCGCATCAGCAGCAGCCCGGTGAGCGGGGCGAGGAAGGAGAGGCCGTTGGCGAGGAAGGCCCAGCCGGGGCCGACGGCCGCGGTGAGTCCACTCGCGACGGCGGGGCCGATGAGCCGGGCGGACTGGAAGTTCGCCGAGTTCAGGCTGACGGCGTTGCGGACCTGGTCCGGGCCGACCATCTCGGAGACGAAGGACTGCCGGGTCGGGTTGTCGATGACGGTGACCAGGCCGGTGAAGAAGGCGGTCACGTACACGTGCCAGACCTCGACGTTGCCCGTGAGGGTCATCGCGGCGAGGAAGAGACCGCCGATGCTCATCGCGCCCTGGGTACAGAAGAGCAGCTTCCGCTTGGAGAAGCGGTCGGCTATGACTCCGCCGTACAGGCCGAAGAGCAGCATCGGCAGGAACTGCATCGCCGTCGTGATGCCGACCGCGGCGGACGATCCCGTGATGCTCAGGACCAGCCAGTCCTGGGTGATGCGCGCCATCCATGTGCCGGTGTTGGACACGACGGCGCCGGTGGCGAAAAGCCGGTAATTACGGATCTTCAACGAGCTGAACATCGAAGTCCGGGTAGCAGTTTCTTGCGGTGCGGGGGCGGAGTCTGCTCCGGGTCCCGAACTCAACAGTGGTCGCCTCCTGGGCGTAGACATGGCGTGGACATCGCGTGGACAAGGTCACCGGGTGACCGCGTACAGGGCGGGGGTCAGAGCTGGGCGAGTTTCTCCAGGACGGGGGCGGCGGCACGCAGCTTCACCCAGTCGTCCTCGTTCAGCCCCTCGGCCAGCTCGGCCAGCCAGACATTGCGGCGCCGCCGGCTCTCCACGAGCATCGCCTGCGCCTCCTCGGTCTGGCTGACGACCTTCTGTCTGCGGTCGTCGGGGTGTGGTTCCAGCCTGACCAGGCCCTTGGCCTCCAGGAGCGCCACGATGCGAGTCATCGAGGGCGGCTGCACATGCTCCTTGCGGGCCAGCTCACCGGGGGTGGCGGAGCCGCAGCGGGCGAGGGTGGCGAGCACCGACATCTCGGTCGGGCTCAGGGACTCGTCGACACGCTGGTGCTTGAGCCGACGGCTCAGGCGCATCACGGTGGAGCGCAGTGAGTCGACGGCGGCAGCCTTGTCGGCGGGCGAAAGGTCAGGCATGTTCGTTAGCGTAACTCATTACCTATGCTAAAGACCAACCCGGTATGCCATCCGGTGAGCGAGATCACCCGTACGAGTGAGAAGAGGCGCGAAAGTGACGCGCAACGGCGGCGGGTCCCACGACGCTGTCGGGTATGGGATCGAACGTGCTCAGCCTGCGCATAGACGGGGAGCTGCTCTCCCGTCTCCGGAACCACGCGGCCAAACGCGGAATGAGCGTCCAGGACTACGTGGTCCGGACGCTCATTCGCGACGACTTCGACGAACGGTTCCAATCGGCCGTCGACGAGACGGAGAGGTTCTACGGGCGTACCTAGACGCGGATACGGGGGCGGGCCCGGGTTCTCACCCGGGCGGGCCGGGCATCACGTCAGGCCGAGGGCCGGCATCGCGTAGTAGAAGACGAAGACCAGCGACACGATGTACATCGCGGCCGGCACCTGGCGCCAGCGCCCGACGGCGATCCGCAGGACGGTGAACGAGATGAAGCCGATCCCGATGCCGTTGGTGATCGAGTAGGTGAACGGCATCATCACCATCGCCAGGAACGCCGGGATCGCGATGGTGAAGTCGGACCAGTCGATGTCCCTGACCGAGCCCGCCAGGATCAGGAAGCCCACCGCGAGCAGCGCCGGGGTGGCCGCCTGCGAGGGGACCATGGTCGCGATCGGGGTGAGGAACAGCGCCACCGTGAAGAGCAGACCCGTCACGACACTCGCCAGCCCGGTCCGGGCGCCCTCGCCGACCCCTGCCGTGGACTCCACGAAGCAGGTGTTGGCGGAGGACGAGGTCGCGCCGCCCGCGGCGACCGCGATGCCGTCCACGAACAGCACCCGGTTGATGCCGGGGAAGGTGCCGTCCGGCTTCGTCAGCTTCGCCTCGTCGCCGACGCCGAGGATGGTGCCCATGGCGTCGAAGAAGGACGAGAGCAGCACGGTGAAGACGAAGAGGATGCCGGTCAGCACGCCGACCTTGTGGAATCCGCCGAACAGGCTGACCTGACCGACCAGACCGAAGTCCGGCGACGCCACCGGGTTGCCCGGCCAGTGCGGGGTGGTCAGGCCCCAGCTCGGGACCGTCGCCACGGCGTCGACGATCACCGCGGCGATCGTCATCGCGACGATGGAGATCAGGATCGCGCCGGACACCTTGCGGACGATCAGCGCCAGGGTCAGCAGCACGCCGACCACGAAGATCAGGATCGGCCAGCCGTGCAGATGGCCGTCCGAGCCGAGCTGGAGCGGGACCGTGGTGTGCGCGGCGTCCGGGACGCGGGAGACGAAGCCCGAGTCCACCAGGCCGATCAGCAGGATGAAGAAGCCGATGCCGATCGCGATGCCCTTGCGCAGGCTGAGCGGGACGGCGTTCATCACGCGTTCCCGCAGCCCCGTGGCGACCAGCAGCATCACGACGATGCCCGCCAGGACGACCATGCCCATCGCGTCCGGCCAGGTCATCCGCGGTGCGAGCTGGAGGGCGACGACCGTGTTCACCCCGAGTCCGGCCGCCAGCGCGATCGGCACGTTGCCGATGACGCCCATGAGCAGCGTGGAGAAAGCGGCGGTCAGCACGGTGGCGGTGACCAGCTGACCGCTGTTGAGCTGGTGCCCGTTCATGTCGTGCGCGCTGCCCAGGATGATCGGGTTCAGCACGATGATGTAGGCCATCGCGAAGAAGGTCGCGAAACCGCCGCGGATCTCACGGGCGACGCTTGAGCCGCGCTCGGTGATCTTGAAATAGCGGTCAAAGGCATTCTGCGGCCCGCCGGATGGCGATGGTGGAACAGCGTCGACCGGAGCGGTGGCCGAGGGTGACATGCGCGCGACCTCAAATGTCATCTGATGAGAAACGGCCATATTTGGACGTTTAAACGAAAGGAACGAGCCAATCGAAGGCCGTTTCAGTATGAATACATAAGTCGAAGATCGCTATCTCCGCGCGTAGAGCCTTGGGCCACCTGGCCCGCCGCGGTCGCGCACTCCCCCGCATAGACTGTCGGCCATGGCGAAGTGGACACCAGCACATGAGGCACCCGAGCCCCTGGAGGGGCCCGTCGTCGCCACCGTCACCGGCGGCACGATCATCTGGTTCGTCCTCTTCCTGGTGCAGCTGCCCTTCTACGGCTGGTTCGACGACCACGGACATCTGTGGTGGCTCTGGACCTGCGCGGCCGGCGGCGCCCTCGGGCTCGTCGGGGTCTGGTACGCACGGGGGCGCGACGCGGCACTCAAGCGCGCGGCGGACCGGGCGGAGACCGGCGAGGGGCCGGGCGCCACGTCCGGCTCCGCGTAGAGCGCTCCGCGTAGAGCGCTCCGCGTAGGGCGCGCCCCCCAGGGCGCTCCTCCCGAGGGCTGATCTTCCGGTATCTCGCCGGGTAAACGTGTGGTTCTGGCCTTAACGTCGGATCCATGACGCAAGGGCCGGATATCGACGCGGGGTCCGAGCTGGACCCCGTCCACCCCGTCGAGCTGCCGCACCCGGCCCGCGCGACCGGGCTGACCACCGCCGAAGTGGCCGAACGGGTGGCCAACGGCGAGGTCAACGACGTACCCGTACGGTCCAGCCGGTCCACCGCCGACATCGTCCGGGCCAACGTCTTCACCCGGTTCAACGCGATCATCGGCGTGCTCTGGGTGATCATGCTGTTCGTCGCCCCGGTCCAGGACAGCCTCTTCGGCTACGTGATCATCGCCAACACCGGCATCGGCATCATCCAGGAGCACCGCGCCAAGAAGACCCTCGACGGACTCGCGGTGATCGGCGAGGCCAAGCCGACCGTACGGCGGGACGGGAAGGCGGGCGAGGTCTCCACCTCCGAACTGGTCCTCGGCGACCTCATCGAACTGGGCCCGGGCGACAAGGTCGTCGTGGACGGCGAGACCGTCGAGGCCGAGGGTCTTGAGATCGACGAGTCGCTGCTCACCGGCGAGGCCGAGCCGGTGCACAAGAAGCCCGGGGACCCGGTGATGTCGGGCAGTTTCGTCGTCGCGGGCGGCGGGGCGTTCACCGCCACCCGGGTCGGCCGGGAGGCGTACGCGGCGCAGCTCGCCGACGAGGCGTCCCGCTTCACGCTCGTCCACTCCGAGCTGCGCAGCGGCATCTCCACCATCCTCAAGTACGTGACCTGGATGATGGTCCCGACCGCGGCCGGGCTCATCGTCAGCCAGCTGGTGCACGAGCGGCACGACCTCAAGGACTCCATCGCCAGGACCGTCGGCGGTATCACCCCGATGATCCCCGAGGGGCTCGTCCTGCTCACCTCCATCGCCTTCGCCATCGGCGTCATCCGGCTCGGCCGCCAGCAGTGCCTCGTGCAGGAACTCCCCGCGATCGAGGGGCTCGCCCGGGTCGACGTGGTCTGCCTGGACAAGACCGGGACACTCACCGAGGGCGGGATGAACGTCACCGGGCTGCGGGCCCTGGGCGGGGCGGACGAGACGTACGTACGGCAGGTGCTCGGCGCGTTCGGCGCGTCCGACCCGCGGCCCAACGCGAGCCTCCAGGCGGTCGTCGACGCCTACCCGGACACCTCGGGCTGGCGCTGCACCCGGGCGCTGCCCTTCTCGTCGGCCCGCAAGTACAGCGGGGCCGCCTTCGGCGAGGGGGACGGCGAGTCGTCCGCCTGGCTGCTCGGCGCCCCCGATGTGCTGCTGCCGGAGGGGGACCCGGCGCTCCAGGAGGTCGGCCGGCTCAACGAGGAGGGGCTGCGCGTGCTGCTCCTCGCACGGGTGGCGGGCGGGCTCGACGACGGCGAAGCGCACGCGGAGGAGGACGGCGGCAGCGACCTGGACAAGGTGGTGGCCGGGGCGCAGCCCACCGCGCTGGTGGTGCTCGAACAGCGGCTGCGGCCCGAGGCGGCCGACACCCTGGCCTACTTCGCCGACCAGGACGTCGCCGCCAAAGTGATCTCCGGCGACAACGCGGTGTCGGTGGGGGCGGTGGCCGCGAAACTGGGCCTGCCCGGCGCCACGGACACCGTCGACGCCCGTCAGCTGCCCACCGGCCAGGAGGAGATGGCGGAAGCGCTGGACTCCCACTCCGTCTTCGGCCGGGTCTCGCCGCAGCAGAAGCGCGACATGGTCGCGGCGCTCCAGTCGCGCGGTCACACGGTCGCGATGACCGGGGACGGCGTCAACGACGTACTGGCCCTGAAGGACGCCGACATCGGCGTGAGCATGGGCTCGGGCTCGGAGGCGACCCGGGCGGTCGCGCAGATCGTGCTGCTCAACAACAGCTTCGCGACGCTGCCCTCGGTCGTCGCCGAGGGCCGCCGGGTCATCGGGAACGTCACCCGGGTGGCGACGCTCTTCCTGGTCAAGACGGTCTACTCGGTGCTGCTGGCCATCCTGGTGTCCTGCTTCCAGATCGAGTACCCTTTCCTGCCACGGCACTTGACCATGCTCTCCACGCTGACGATCGGCATCCCGGCCTTCTTCCTGGCCCTGGCCCCGAACAAGGAGCGGGCGAAGCCGCACTTCGTACGGCGGGTGCTGCGGTACTCGATCCCGTGCGGCATCATCGCGGCGGTCGCCACCTTCGCGGCGTACCTGGTCGCCCGGCACTACTACGTGGGGGCCGGGTCCCTGGACGCCGAGACGAGCGTCGCGACCCTGACCCTGTTCCTGGTCTCGATGTGGGTCCTGGCGATCATCGCCCGCCCGTACACCTGGTGGCGGGTCTGTCTGGTGCTGGCGATGGCCGGGGCGTTCGTGCTGGTCATGGTGGTCCCCGCGCTCCAGCACTTCTTCGCGCTGAAGCTGGTGGGGGAGGCCATGCCGTGGATGGGCGTAGGGATCGCGGCGGTCGCGTCGGCAGGTGTCGAAGTGGTCTGGCGATGGGTCGACCGCCACTACCCGGGCTGACCGGCCGGGTCGACCACCGGGGCGACCACACGCGCCGACCGGCCGAGTCGACCACCGGGCCTGACCCCACGGGCCGACCTCCGGATCCGGGCCCGTCCGCAGGGGCGGTGTGCCGCTGCGGACGGGCCCGGCGGGCGGTGCTACTTCACGTCGACGAAGTCACCGGTGGCGATGGCCGCCGGAGTCGTGGTCGTGCCCGCGAAGTTGTAGCGCCAGTAGCCGTCCTCGACCGCCTTGACGGTCGTCTTCAGGTTGCCGGTGCCGTTCGTCTTCACCGTCTTGACGGTGGTGTACGCGTTGCTGTTCTTCTTGCGGAACTGCAGCTTCACCGGCTGGCCGGTGTAGCCCTGGTACTTGTACGTCTCCCAGTTCGCGCGGGCCAGCTTGCCGGTGACCGTGATGGTCTTGCCCTTCTTCACCGGTTCGGGGGCCGCGTTGACCGTCTGGGTCGACGCGCGCTGGACGTGCTGGGACTTGTACGCGTTGTACTCGACCCACTCGCCGTCCTTGGCCAGTGCGGAGACGTAGACCTTCCACGTGCCGGCGAGGCTGTTCTTGTACAGGTCGTTCTGCGAGCGCGGGTCCACCTTGAAGGAGACCTTGCAGGTGGACGTGGTGGCGTTCACCTTGGTGCACTTGGAGACCTGCGAGGTGTTGTCGTCCACCTTCGGGCCCAGGTAGCCGTCGACGTCGCTGTCGATGTTGCTGCCGTGCCAGAGAAAGACCACGGCGTCCTGGATACCGGAGTTGTCGGTGGCCGTGACGCTCGCCGTGATGGTCTTCGCGACCGTGGTGCCGAGGACGATGTCCTTGCCGCCGTTCACGGTCACGCTGCTGACCCTGGTGTCGACGGCGGCCCGGGTGACGTGGGCCTGCACGCCGTGGGGCGCGGTCTTGAACACGGAGCGGGCGGCATCCAGGACACCCGCCCCGGGAGCCCCGTCCGCCTGGGCGGCGGCCGGGACGACGAGAGCGGAGAGAGCCAGGGCGCCGGTGACGGCGGCCACGGTGGCACGTATACGCATGTTCTGTTCCCCATGTGGAGAAGGGGACCGGCGGAGGTTTCGTCCATCCGCGTGGCCCATGTGGTCTGTGAAACCTGGTGGCTTCACAGACCAGACGGGCGACGAGGGTAAAAGGTTGTGCACGATGTGAAGATTCGGAAACCATGCGGCGCAGCACCGGCCGCCATGGCCTCAGTCGAACCAGCAACACCGCCCGTCACGGCCTCAGTCGAACCAGCGGTCCCGCTCCAGCTCCTCCGTGCGCGATGGGTCCTCGATCAGCGCCGCCACCTCGAAACGGCGCGGCCACTGCCCCGCCGCCCAGGCGAGCCCCGCCGCCACCCCCTCCAGGGTGGCCGCGTGCAGCACGCCGTCGCGGGTCCGGTGCCAGTCCAGTTCGACGCCGTTCGCGAGCAGTTCCTCGTGCTCGACGTATGTACGCGGGGTGCCGGGACCGAGCAGCGCCCGTACCGCGTCCGGGACCTCGTGCTCCTCCCCCGCCGTGGTCACCTCGGCCTCGACGCTCTCGCTCAGCCGCGCGACCTGGAGCAGCTCGGCCAGCTCGGCGGCCCGGTCGGGAGCCACCGGGAGCAGCGCGGCGCCGGACGTCAGCGGGAGCAGGTCGGGGGCGTCCGCGACCAGGGCGTCGGCGGCGTCCACCACCCGTACCTCGCCGTCCACCACGGCACGCAACTCGTCCGGGAGTGTGACCTGTTCCGGGTCGAGACGGGCCAGCTCCCCGTAGAGCGCGTGCAGTTGGCGCGCCGAGACCTCACGGTCCGGGTCGGCGAGCCGGGTCAGCAGCTCCGCCGCGCCGCCGGGCTCGTCGAGCAGGGCGGCCACGGACGTCCGTACACCCAGGGCGCGCAGCACCTGCTCGTCGTCGAATCCGGTCGCGTCCGCCTCGTCGTACAGCCCGGCCAGCAGCGGGTCACCGCCCGCGGCCCGCAGCCCGGCGGGGCGCCGGCCGTCGAGCACCGGGTGGCCGCGCAGCCACCAGGCGGTGTACGGGCGTACGGACTCGGTCGTGCCGTCCGGCAGGAGGACCCGCACCGGCTGGGTCAGGGCGTCCCGCAGCGGCGGGCGGGAGAGCAGCGCGAGGGCCTGCGGCCAGCTGTCGTCGTCGACCAGTTCCAGATCCCGTACGGCGACGATCTCCGTGGCGACCGGCGGCACCGGGCCCTGCGGCAGCTGGTCGAGCACGTCCTCGCACCAGACGTCCACGGCGTCGAGCAGCCCCGCGTCGTCCGGCTCGGCGAAGTCGCCCTCGCGCGGTTCGAGTTCGTCCGGGTCCAGGACCACATCCGTGGTGCGGACCAGGGCGAACGTGGCCAGCACGCCGCAGGCGGTCAGCGGCTGCTCGCCCCAGCGGTCGGCCAGTTCGGCGTCGCACAGGGCCAGTTCGCCCTCGCTCATGACGGCGGCGAACGGGCTTCCGGGCAGCACCAGTTCACCGGCCGGTACGGTCTCGCCGTCCTCGTCGGGGAGGGCGAGCGCCGCGAGCCAGGGCTCGTCACCGGGCTCCAGCTCCGCCTCCCGGACGAGCGCGAGCACGACATCGGCGAGGTCGTCGGCGGCCAGGGCGCCCTCGTCCTCCTCGTCGTACCAGATCTCCCCGGCGTCCATCGAGGCGGCGACGGCCGCCCGCACCTGGGGGGTCGTCAGGACGGCACGCGGGGTGGCGGGCAGGGCGCCCAGCTTCTCCAGGAGCGGGTGCGCGGCATCCGGATGGGCGACCTTCAGGCCGAGCCGGGCCAGGTCGGCGGGGGTGTCGGCCAGCGGCAGCAGGACCTGCCGCGGGCCGACGGCGGTACGGCCCGACGCGAGCGGCACGGGCAGCCCGGAGAGCCGGTCCGGGTCGACCCCGGCCAGGGTCTCGTACAGCCGCCGCCACCAGGACGGGGCGCGTTCGGCACCGCCGATGCGGTCGATGGCGTCGCCGAGCGGCAGCCGGCCGACGCCCAGCGTGCGCAGCTCGGCGCGGCGTTCGAGACCGGCGGGCAGCAGTGTCGGCAGCACTTCGGCCAGTACCCGTACGGTGTCCTCGCCCGCGCCTTCGACGACTTCGGCCTCGAAGGGGCGCAGGGCGTGGCGGCGCTCGCCGCCTTCCCCGTCGGCCTCGCCGCCCACGTCCTCCAGCGGCGCGGCGGGAGCGAGGAACGCCACCCGGTTCAGCCGCTCCAGGATCGCGGCCCGCAGCGCGCCGTCGAGTTCGCCCTTGCCGAGCGGGCCCGGCACCAGGTCGATGGTGGCGACCGAGACCGGTTCCCAGCCGCCGAGCAGCTCCGCGTACGCGTCGGCCGCCCGCTGCACCAGGAAGTCGGTGAGCGGCCCGGGGGCGGGGTGGCGGCGGGTGGTGTCCAGCGGCAGCGAGGCGATGAGCAGCGCGGGCACGCCGAGCGGTTCGTCGGTCGGGGTCGGCGCGTGGACGACCGGGGCGGTGCCGGGGCGTACGGGGGCGCCGTCGCCGTCGACCGGCACGGCCCAGGTGACCGACCAGTGCGGGCGCAGCCGTTCCTCGACGGGCCGGTCCGCGAGCAGGGCGCGCTCCAGCGGGCCGTGGTGGGCGACGGTGCGCCAGCGGTGGATGCCGCCGCCGGCGGCGCTGTCGTCGATGTGGACGTACGCCCCGTGCTCGGAACGGGTCAGGGTACGGATGCCGTCCGGGGTCTCGACCACGATCTCGGCCAGGCCGGGCAGGGTCAGCAGCAGCGCGTCGTCGATCGCGGCGACCAGCCGCCGGGCCAGGTCCTCGGCGCCGGTGTCGCGCAGCGGCAGGATGACGACGGTGTCGTATCCGTCGGGGGCGGTGCCCTCGGCGGGCAGCGGGAGGCGCAGCAGCGGTACGTGTCCCTCGCGGCGGCGCAGTTCGTCGGCGAGGCCGTCGGCCGGTGTCTGCGGCGGGGCTGGCGTGCGGGCTTCCTGCGTACGGGCAGCTCCGGCCGCCAGCTCGCGGGCCTCGGAGAGGGACCACCGGACGCCGCCGTGCCGGCCGACGACCGCCGGCTCGTCGCTCACCGCGAGGACGGCGGCGAACCCGACCCCGAAACGGCCGACCGCGGCCTGTGCGTCGGCGTCGGTGCGCTTGGCCGAGGCGCGGAGCGTGCTCAGCGACTCGACGCCGGCGGCGTCCAGCGGGGCACCGGTGTTGGCGGCGACGAGAACGGCGGGATCGTCGCCCTCGCCGGGCCGCAGGGTGAGGCGGAACCGGCCCGGCACACCGGCGCGGGCCGCCGCGTCGGCGGCGTTCTGGGCGAGCTCGACGACGAGACGGTCACGGTAGCCGCCCAGCGCGAGGTCCTCCTCGGCGTTGGCGTCCTCGCGGAAGCGGGCGGGGGTGGTGGCCCAGGCATCGAGCACGCCGCGCCTCAGGCGGGCCGTCCCGAAGGGGTCGGCGGCGTCTGTCGCTTCCACGATCACGGCTTGTGCTCCTCTGTGGGGCGGGGTGTGGGGGGACCGTCCCGGTCCCGGGTGAAGGTACCGCGTGACGGAGTACGGAGAGAGGCGCGGGTGGGGCGCCTGGGGCGGGCTTGGCTTGTTCCCCGCCCTGCTCTCCCCTGCCCGCCTCGCCTCTCCCCGCCGGTCCTCTTCCTGCGCTCCCCGGCCCTTCTTCACTTCCCGTGGCTCCGTGCCGGGTCCCGCTCCGCGATCTCCTCCGGTCACCCGGCGGTGGGCGGGGGCCGCCCGGAAAGGTCTGTGCCCGACGCGGGTGACGGGACCACCGGAGCCCGCGGGGAGGACGGCAGGCGCGTACCTCATGCCGGCCCGAGCCACCCGAGTCCCCGAGCCACCCGGGTCAGAGGGTGACCACGGTCTGTCCGTGAGCGCGGCGCCCCGCTTGCAGTTCGACGGCTTCCCGGATCCGCTCAATGGGGAAGGTGGCGGCGATCGGCACGGCGATCTCACCGGCGACGACGGCGTCGGTGATCCGCTTCAGGCCCTCGGGCCGCGCGTCGATGCCGCCGGTAGCACGTACGCCCCCGGGCGGGTCGGGGAGAAGGGGAAACCCGGCCCCCGCCTCACGCCCCTCAGCAGGGCCACCCCTCAGGAATGCCCCAGGTCGTCGGCCCCCGACGCCGCCTCCGCCGAGACGGAGACCGAGCCGCCCTCCGGGTCCGGGCGCAGTGCGAACGGGTCCGCGGCGGTCGAGTCCAGTACCAGCGGCGCGGGCCGCGGCGGCTTCGGCATGACCGCCGCCTCCGAGTGCCCGCCGCAGCCGTACGACAGCGACACCACATGCCCGTCCGCCGGGCCGAACTCGTTGCCGCAGACCCCGAAGGCCTGCCGCAGCGAACCGGAGAGCGGGACCAGGAAGGCACACGTCACACAGGAGGCCGGGGCCGCCTGGGCCATCGGGGTCTTCGCGCCGTACTCCTCGTCCCAGCGGTCCGCCGCCTGGTGCAGGCCGTACCGGGACAGCACCCGCGCCCGCCGCATCCCCAGCTCTTCGGCGACCGCGGCGACCGTGCCGCGGGCCGGGACCGCGGTGCGGTCGATGACCTCGGCGTCCTCCGCCTCGACCCGCTCCGCCAGCTCGTCGGAGAGCACGGAGTTGGGCGGCGGCGCGTCCTCGCCCGAGAAGCCGGGCTCCAGGCGCAGGTCCTCCGCCTCGGTGGGCAGCAGGTCGCCGGGGCCCATGTCGCCGGGGCGCAGCCGCTCGCTCCACGGCACCCACTCGGGGGCCAGCAGCGAGTCGGAGCCGGGCAGCAGGACCGTCTCGTCGAGCGTGACGAGCTTCGCCCGGGATGCCCGGGCGACCGTCACCGCCCAGCGCCAGCCCCGGTAACCGGGTTCCTTGCACTCGAAGTAGTGGGTGACCACCCGGTCGCCCTCGGCCACCACAGAGACGTGTTCGCCGACCACCCCGGGGAAGGCAGCTTCCTCCGCCGCCTCACGGGCGAGGTCGACCGCCTCGGCGCACAGGCGGTCAGGGGTACGGCTTCTCGTCGTCGCAGCACTCACAGGTCTCGCTTCTCTCCTACGCCGTCTCACGGGTGCGCCGGACGAACTTCGCGTACGAGCAACGGGCGGAGCGGACCAGAGGACCGCGTCAACGTCCGCACCCGACATGCCCGGGGGCGCACCTTCTCCCACCCATTCTGCGGGATAACGGAGAGGCGCACAGCCAAGGACAACCGCAAGGTGGCGCGCTGGAGGCTGCCGGCCGCACCCGGGCGGAGGAGCCCGCGGCGTCTGGCGCCGTGCATCGCAAGGCGGAAACCGCCCCGGTAACCGAAGTCACTGGGCGGTTCCGACAACGCAGCGAGGTGCGGTGACAGGCGTCGCGGGCCCGCCCGGGAGTGGTCGGCAGCCTCCGTGCACGCTACCCCTTCTCCGGCTCTCGTCCCACCTGCGCGTCCGAATCCCGGTTCGGGTCGTACGGGGTTGGGGCACTATGACGGGGTGACCACCGCAAGGTCGTCCGACGGATTCAGCCCGGCGCGCAGGGTGGGGCGGGCCGTCGGTCATGCCCTCCATCGGCCGTTTACTGGTACCGCAAAAGGGATCAGACGGGCGACGAACGCTCATGGGGCGGGCGAGTCGGGCCTCGGCAAACTGATCGAGCTGCACGCCGTGAACAGCGCGGGTGACGTGATGATCACGGTTGCGCTGGCCTCGACCGTCTTCTTCTCCGTACCGACCGACCAGGCCCGCGGCCGTGTCGCGCTCTACCTCCTGGTCACCATGGCGCCGTTCGCGCTGCTCGCCCCGGTGATCGGCCCGCTGCTCGACCGGCTGCCGCACGGCCGCCGGGCCGCGATGGCCGCCGCGATGCTGGCCAGAGCGGTCCTCGCGCTCGTCATGTCGGGGGCCGTGGCCACCGGCGGCCTGGAGCTCTATCCGGCGGCGCTGGGCGTCCTGGTGGCGTCGAAGGCGTACGGCGTGGTGCGCAGCGCGGTGGTCCCCCGGCTGCTGCCACCACGTTTCTCGCTGGTCAAAGCCAACTCCCGGGTCACGCTCGGGGGGCTGCTCGCGACCGGCGTGGGGGCGATGATCGGGGCCGGGCTGCACCGGATCGGCTCCGCCTGGCCGCTCTACGGGGCGTCCGCCGTCTTCCTGTTCGGGGCGTTCCTGGCGTTCACGCTGCCCCGCAAGGTGGACTCCGCGAAGGGCGAGGGCAGGGCCCGGCTGATGGAGGAGGCCGACGGGCGCAAGCCGTCGCTGCGCACGGTCGGACCCTCCGTGCTGAACGGTCTGGTGGCGAACTCCGCGCTGCGCTCGCTCTCCGGCTTCCTGATCTTCTTCCTGGCCTTCCTGCTGCGCGAGCACCCGATGGCCGGTCAGAACGCCGCCGTGTCGCTGGCCATCGTGGGCGTGGCGGCCGGCGGGGGCAACGCGCTGGGCACGGCCGTCGGCGCGCTGCTGCGCTCGCGCGGGCCCGAGATCATGATCGCCACGCTGCTCGGGGTGGCGCTGGGCACCGCGGTGCTCACGGCCGTCTTCTTCGTCTCGGTGATGGTGACGGTGCTGGCCGCGATGGCCGGGTTCGCGCAGGCGCTGGCCAAGCTGTCGCTGGACGCGATGATCCAGCGGGATGTGCCGGAGACGGTCAGGACCTCGGCGTTCGCCCGGTCCGAGACGGTGCTCCAGCTGGCGTGGGTGGTGGGCGGCGCCATCGCGATGGTCCTGCCGCTGAACGGCGTGCTGGGCGCCTCGGTGGGGGCCGCGCTGGTCGCGGTGGGTGCGATCACGACCGTACGGGGGCTCCTGACGGCGGCGCGGCGCGGCTCGCCGCACCCCCGCGTGGCGTGACCTGTGCCGGGCGATAGCCTTCGCCCCATGACCGTTGCGCTTCTTACTGGTAAGGGCCGCCGCACCGCCGCCGCTCTCGGTGCCGTGTCCGCCGGACTCCTCGTCCTGTCCGCCTGCGACAAGCCGACGCCGCTGGCGACCGTGACGGTCGGCACGAACTCGGTGCACTCCGAGGCCGCATGCTACAACGACGGCAAGAGCCTCGACATGGCCGCTTCCAAGTCCTGTGCCGCGAAGAAGAAGGGCACCAAGTCCATCAAGGTGGACCCGGACAAGACCGTGCGCATCGGGGTGGACCCGAAGATCGCCGACAAGGGCTGGGTGCTGCTGCTCAACGGCCAGCAGCTGACCGCCGTCAGCAAGAAGACCTACACGACGGTCCCGGGAAACGTCTTCTTCAACTCCCAGTACGGCGCCAAGGGCAATTCCTCGACCATCGCCATCGCCGAGGGCGACGGCACCACCAAGGTCTTCGGCCTCTGGTCGTTCGTCTTCAAGAAGGACGCCTGACGCCTTGCGTGTACTCATCGTGACCGCGGTCCCCGCTGAGCGGGACGCGGTCACGCGCGCGTTCGGGGGCACCACCGGCCAGGGCGCGGGGACCGGCTGTTACGACGTGATCGCGGCCGGGGTCGGTCCGGCCGCCGCTGCCGCCGGGACGGCGACCGCGCTCGCGCTCGGCTCGTACGGCCTGGTGGTCTCGGCGGGCATCGGCGGCGGGTTCCACGCCGCGCCGGGCTCGCTGCTGGTCGCCGACGCCATCGTGGCAGCCGATCTGGGCGCCGCGACGCCCGACGGCTTCGTGCCCGTGACCGAACTCGGCTTCGGCTCGGTGGAGCACCGGCCGCCCGCCGCTCTCGTCCGGGCCGTGGCCGACGCCACCGGTGCGACACCCGGCACCGTACTCACCGCTTCCACCGTCACCGGCACCGCCGAACGGGCGGCCGGGCTGCTGGCCGCCCACCCCGCGGCCGTGGCCGAGGCGATGGAGGGTTTCGGGGTGGCCGAGGCGGCTGCGCAGGCCGGTGTGCCGGTGCTGGAGATCCGGGCGGTCTCCAACGCCGTCGGCCCGCGCGACCGCGACGCCTGGCGCATCGGCGACGCGCTGGCCGCGCTCACCGCGGCTTTCGGGAAGCTCGCGCCCGTACTGGAAGGCTGGACCCGCACATGACCGAAGCAACCGAAGCACCGCTCCTCACCGAGGCGCTGAACATCGCGTTCTCGCCCTGCCCCAACGACACGTTCGTCTTCGACGCCTGGGCCCACGGCCGGGTGCCGGGGGCGCCCCGGATCGATGTGACGTTCGCGGACATCGACATCACCAACGGGATGGCCGAGCGCGGCGAATTCGACATCCTGAAGGTGTCGTACGCGGTGCTGCCCTGGGTGCTCGACGAGTACACGCTGCTGCCGTGCGGCGGGGCGCTCGGGCGGGGCTGCGGGCCGCTGGTCCTCACGCGGGGGCCCGGCGTGGACCTCACCGGGAAGACCGTCGCGGTGCCGAGCGAGCGCTCGACGGCGTATCTGCTGTTCCGGCTGTGGGCGGCCGAGGTGGTGCCCGGCGGGGTCGGCGAGATCGTCGTGATGCCGTTCAACGAGATCATGCCCGCCGTGCGCGACGGCAAGGTCGACGCCGGTCTGGTCATCCACGAGGCGCGGTTCACCTACCAGGAGTACGGACTGCACTCGCTGGCCGACATGGGGCAGCACTGGGAGTCCACCACCGGCCTGCCGATCCCGCTGGGCGCGATCATCGCCAAGCGGTCGCTGGGCGAGGAGCGGCTGCGGGAGCTGGCCCGGACGGTCCGCGCGTCGGTACGGCAGGCCTGGGACGACCCCGAGGTGTCCCGTCCCTATGTGCTGGGTCACGCGCAGGAGATGGATCCGGCGGTCGCGGACCAGCACATCGGGCTGTACGTGAACGAGTTCACGGCCGACCTCGGCGAGGACGGCTACGCGGCGGTCCGGGGCCTGCTCACGCGGGCGGCCGCGGAAGGGCTGGTACCGGCGCTGCCGCCCGAGGCGCTGGGCTTCGTCTGAGCACCGGGGCACCGGGTGCCTGCTCCGTCCGGGAACGGGTCCGGCTTCCCGGGGCGGGGCACTGCCCGCCCCGGGAAGCCGGGAGACCATATCCGTACGGTCAGACGTCCAGCTGGTCGGCGACCGCCCGCAGCAGGCCGGCGATCTTCGCCCCGGCCGCCTTGTCGGGGTAACGGCCGCGCTCCAGGCTCGGCGTGATGTTCTCCAGGAGCGTCGTCAGGTCCTGCACGATGGAGGCCAGCTCGTCGGGCTTGCGGCGCTGGGCCGCTGCCACCGACGGCGTGGGATCGATGATGGTCACGGTCAGCGCCTGGTCGCCGCGCTGGCCCGCGACGACGCCGAACTCCACGCGCTGCCCCGGCTTCAGGGCGTCGACTCCGGACGGGAGAACCGACGAGTGGACGAAGACGTCGTCCCCGTCGTCGCGGGAAAGAAAGCCGAAGCCTTTTTCCGAATTGAACCATTTGACCTTGCCGGTGGGCACCGTCTGTCCTCGTCCTCGTAGTCGTAGAAAACGGCTCTGGATAGCACTGCAGCGGGTCACCCGACCCGCCTGGACTCAGGCTAGTGGTCCGGCTCGTGGTCCGGGGACCAGTAACGAGACGTCACTTCGTAGTTCCTCCGCGCTGGGAACTACCCTGGCCGGGTGAGCAATGAAACCCAATCGGCCGACACCCCTGACGACACCCGTGCCGGTGACCGTCTTGTGCAGGCCGGCGCGATCATCTTCTTCGTGGGAGCCGTGGCCACGCTCGTCACGGTGGCCCCGCTGTTCCTCGGCACGCACCCGTTCCCGTCCGTCGCGTATGCCGTGTGCATGCTGATGGGCGTCGGCTTCGTCGTCGCAGCGGCCGGGCTGCTGCGCTCCATCGCGGACCAGCGCCGACGGGCGCGCGCCGTGATGGCGGGTCAGGCGTCGGCGGCGACCCCTGCCGCGTAGCCGTCCAGCCACGCGGGGAACTCGGTGAGGTCCTTGAGGATCACCTCGGCTCCGGCCGTGCGCAGGTCTTCCGCACTGATCGGGCCGGTCGGCACGGCGACGGAGAGCGCGCCCGCCGTGAGCGCCCCGCGCACGTCCCCGATGTGGTCGCCGACGTACACCGACGCGCCGTGCTCGCGCAGCGCCTCCGCCTTGGCCTCCGCCCAGAGCCAGCCGATGACGGCGTCCGGCTCGATGCCGAGGTGAACGAGGTGGCGCACGGCGTCCGGCTGGTTCTTGGCCGTGACGACGATCGCCCGCCCGCCGAGCCCCCGTACCGCCGCCACCGCTTCGGCGGCGCCCGCCATCGCGGTGGACGGCTCTATCGCGTATGTGGGGTAGATCTCACGGTAGCGGTCGCGCATCGCCGGAATGTGTTCCTCCGGAAACCAGTGGGCCAGCTCCATCTCCAGCGGCGGGCCGAGCCGGGTGACCGCGAGACCGGCATCGATGTACGTCCCGGTCTCGGCCGAGAGGGCCGTCAGGGCGGCGTGAATCCCGGGCCGGGAGTCGATCAGGGTCATATCGAGGTCGAAGCCGACCGTCAGCGGGTGTGAAGACATACCCTCCATCCTCCACCTCGCTCCGCCCGGCACCTGACCGGCCTGTCCGGGATGGCTGAGCTTAGACTTAGCCAAGCCTTACCAACTTTCCGGAATGGGTCAGATGTCAACTCCCGTGGCCCGCCGCCGCATCGCCTGGACGGCCGCCGCCGTCGTGGCCCTGCTGCTGGCGGTCCTGCTCAGCCTCGCGGTCGGGGCACGGGCCATCGCACCGTCGGCGGTGATCGACGCACTGCTGCACGGCGGCCACAGCAACACCGCCGAAGTCGTCCGCGAACTGCGCGTGCCACGCACCCTCATCGGTCTCATGGTGGGCGTCGCGCTCGCCCTGGCCGGGACCGTGCTCCAGGGCATCACCCGCAACCCCATCGCCGACCCCGGCATCCTCGGCATCAGCCAGGGCGCCTCCGTCGGCGTCGTGCTGGCCATCGCCTTCGCCGGGATCCACACCCTCACCGGGTACGTCTGGTTCGCCTTCGCCGGGGCGGCGGTCGCGTCCGTCGCGGTGTACGCCATCGCGTCGCGGGGACGCGGCGGCGCCACCCCGGTGAAGCTCGCCCTCGGCGGGGCCGCGATCAACGCGCTGCTCGTCTCCGTGGTGCAGGCGGTCCTGACCACCAAGGCGTCGGCACTGGACGAGTTCCGTTTCTGGCAGGTCGGCTCGATCAGCGGCCGGGACACCGACATCGTCGGCCAGATCTGGCCGTTCCTGCTGGTGGGCGTGGTGCTCGTGGCCTCGGTCGCCCGCGGTCTCGACGCGCTGGCGCTGGGCGACGACATGGCGAAGGGGCTGGGCCAGAAGGTCGCGGCGGTCCGCATCGTCGGCGGCATCGGCGCCACCGTACTGACCGGGGTCGGTGTCGCCGCCGCCGGGCCCATCGCCTTCATCGGCCTCGCGGTACCGCACATCGCCCGCGCGATCGTCGGCAGCGACCACCGCTGGGTGCTGCCGATGGCGGCCCTCATCGGCCCGGTGATGCTGCTGGTGTCCGACACCGTCGGCCGGGTCGTCTTCCCGCCGAGCGAGGTTCCGGCCGGCGTGATGACGGCCCTGATCGGGGTGCCGTTCCTGGTGACCCTCGTACGCCGGAAGGCGGTCCCGGCGTGACAACGGCCGCTCCCGCTCCCTCGACAACGACAGCGCCGGCGGCGCCGGGCGTCCGCCCCGCCGGGTACTCCCTCGTACGGGCCGGGCGCGGGACGTTCCTGCTGCACCGGCGGGCGGCGGCCGTCGCCGTGGCGCTCGCCGTGCTGCTGGCCGTCACGTGTGTCGCGTACCTCTGTGTCGGTGAGGACTTCATCGCACCCGGCGAGGTCGTCAAGGTCATCCTCGGCAGGCCCTCGCCCGACGAACTCGTCGTCGGCACCCTGCGGCTGCCCCGGATGGTCGTCGGGCTGCTCGTCGGCGCCGCCTTCGGCGTGGCCGGGGCGCTCATCCAGACCGTCGCCCGCAACCCGCTGGCCAGCCCCGACATCATCGGCATCAGCAAGGGCGCGGGCGCGCTCACCGTCGGCGCGATGTCCCTCGGCGTGACCTCCACCGCCGTCCTGCCGTACCTCTCGGTCGCCGGGGGGATCACCGCCGCCGCCCTGGTGTACGTCTTCGCCTGGCGCGGCGGGCTGCACGCCACCCGGTTCGTGCTGATCGGCATCGGCTTCGCCATCGCGCTCGGCTCGGTCACCCAGCTCTTCCTGACCAAGGGCGACTACCTGGTCGCCCAGCAGGCCCAGATCTGGCTCACCGGCTCGCTGAACGGCCGCGGCTGGAGCCAGGCCGGGCTGCTCGGCTGGGTGCTGCTCGCGCTCGTACCGGCGATGCTGTGGGCCGCGTACGCCCAGCGCACCGTCTCCATGGACGACGACACCGCGACCGCGCTCGGCATCCGGCTCGGGCGGGTGCGGCTCGGTCTCGTGCTGCTCGGTGTGGTGCTGGCGTCGGTCGCGACCGGGGCCGCAGGGCCCGTCGACTTCGTCGCGCTGCTCGCCCCGCAGATCGCCCGCCGGATGACCAGGACCGCACAGATCCCGCTGCTCTGCTCGGCGCTGATGGGCGCGTTCATCGTCGTCCTCGCCGACCTGCTCGGCCGCAAGCTGCTCTCCCCCACCGAACTGCCGGTGGGCGTCCTCACGGCGGCGGTCGGCGCGCCGTACCTGATCTGGCTGATCGCGAAGAATCACGGCGCTCGCGGCCGTAGTGGAGGCAACGCATGACCAGCAGGCCGACGCCGGAGACCAGGCTGACCGCCCGGGAGCTGACGCTCGCGTACGACGACCGCACCGTCGTCGACGGACTCGACCTCGCCGTGCCCGACGGGCGGGTGACCGTCATCGTCGGGCCCAACGCCTGTGGCAAGTCCACCACCCTGCGGGCCCTGGGGCGGCTGCTCAAACCGCGCAGCGGGGCGGTACTGCTCGACGGGGCCGAGCTGGCCCGTACGCCCACCCGGAAGATCGCGCAGTCGATCGGGCTGCTCCCGCAGTCCCCTTCGGCGCCCGAGGCGATCACCGTCGCCGACCTGGTGGCACGCGGCCGCCAGCCGCACCAGCACTGGTGGCAGCAGTGGTCGGACGAGGACGAGCGCGCCGTCACCGGTGCCATGGAGCGCACCGACATCACGGCGCTCGCCGAGCGGGCCGTGGACGAACTGTCCGGCGGGCAGCGCCAGCGCGTCTGGATCGCGATGGCGCTCGCCCAGGAGACGGATCTGCTGCTGCTCGACGAGCCCACCACCTACCTCGACATCGCCCACCAGGTCGAGGTGCTGGATCTGATGCGCCGGCTCAACAAGGAGCGCGGCAGGACCGTCGTCGCGGTGCTGCACGACCTCAACCAGGCGGCCCGGTACGCCGACCACCTGGTGGCCATGAAGGACGGCCGGATCGTCGCCGAGGGGCACCCCGGGGAGATCGTCACCGCGGAGCTCGTACGGGAGGTGTTCGGCCTGGAATCGGTCGTCATCCCGGACCCGGTGACCGGGTCGCCGCTGGTCGTGGCGGGGGCGCCGTGGAACGCGGGTGCGGGTGCCGGGACGGGCGGAGAAGCGGACGCGGAGGTCCCCGCGCCCGCGGACCTTTCCTGAAGCGCCGTGGAGTGCGCCCCGGAACCACATAGTGGAGGCCCGGGGCGCCGCGTCAGCGCGGTCCGGGCGAACGCCGTCGAAAGGGCTCCTCATGAAGCGCTTACTCCACCGCCACCGTGCCGTCGCGACCGCTCTCGCGCTCACCGGTGCGCTGGCTCTCACCGCGTGCGGTTCCGGCGACACCAGCGGCAAACCGTCCGCGGGGGCGACCGCCACCCACACCATGAAGACCGCCATGGGTGACGTGAAGGTCCCCGACCATCCCCGGCGGGTCGTCGTCCTGGACACCGCCGAGCTGGACTCCGCCGTCACGCTCGGCGTGAAGCCGGTCGGCTCCACGCACGCCGACGTGAAGTCCGGATTCCTCGACTACCTGCCCAAGGACGAGGTCGCCGGGATCAAGGACGTCGGCGAGATGCTCCAGCCCAATCTGGAGACCATCGCCGCGCTCAAACCCGATCTGATCCTGACCAGCAAGATCCGGCACGGCGACAAGTACAGCCAGCTCAGCGCCATCGCGCCGACCGTCATGACGGAGAACACCGGCTATCCGTGGAAGGCGAACTTCCAGGTGCACGCCGAGGCCCTCGGCAGGCAGGCCGAGGCGAAGAAGACCGTCGCCGCGTACACCGCGCACGTCCGGCGGGTCGTGGCCGCACTCGGCGGACCCGCGAAGGCGGCCGCCACGAAGGTCGGTGTGGTGCGGTTCGTGGAGGGCGCCGACATCCGGATCTACGGCAGGAAGAACTACATCGGCACGATCCTCACGGACCTCGGCGTCGGCCGCCCCGCCATCGCCGACAAGGCCAAGGACGGCTTCACGTACGACGTGAGTCCCGAGCGGATCGACCTGGCCGACGCGGACGTGCTCTTCCACTCCACATACGGCGACCCGGCGAAGGCCAAGGAGACGCAGACCACGCGGAGCGGCCTGTGGAAGGACCTGACCGCGGTGAAGAACGGCAAGTCGTTCGGCGTCGACGACCAGCTGTGGATCCAGGGCATCGGCTACACGGCGGCCGACCGGATCCTCGACGAGCTGCGGACGGACCTCACCGGGCGGTGACCGGCCGGGGCAACTGCCCCGGCCCAGCACTGTGCCGCCGCCCCGGGAGGGGGACGGCGGCACAGTGGGTGTGGCTACGCAGTGAGTACGCCGTGGGTAAGCAGTGGGTAAGCAGTGGGTACGACGGCGTATCCGGGGTTACGCGGGTACCTCAGGCTCCGGCCTGCATGGCACCGATCTGGGTACCGGCGTCGACCGAGAGCGAGCCGTCCGCGAAGGACTCGCCGGGGATGATCCCGCCGCCGGGGGTCCTGAGCGTGAACGAGACCTCGTTGGCCTTCGCGCCGCCGGTGCCGCTCGGCACCTGGATGTCGAAGTGGACCGGGTGGCCGGGGCTCATGGTCACGGCCGTGCCCTGCGCCCCGTACGACTTCGCGGTCACACCGTCCAGGGAACCGTGGTTGTAGAAGTGCACCCCGGTGGGCGAGCCGGCCAGCTTGCAGGACTCCGTGCCGGGCGCCGCGGTCAGCGTGACCCGGTAGTGGCGGTGGCCGGCGCTGGAGGCATCCGGAGTGATCTTCGCCGTGTGGTTCGCCGGGCGGCAGGAAGAGACCTTGACTCCGGTCGTGGCAGCCGTGTGCGCTGTGGTGGATGCCTGCGCGACTCCCACACCGGCGGCACCTGCCAGCGCGGTGGCGGCAACCGTCACGACGAACCTGCGAGACATGCCCATGGAACTCTCCTTCGAACATCCGCTCATGATCCGGCTGGTCGAAACTCGCCGAACCCCTGTCTGCGAACAGCCTGCCCGATACACCGACCTGAGATCGTCACAGGAAAGCAACACGCCTGCTACAGCCGCAAACTGAGACACAGTGGACGCGACGGACGCAGCCGGGGCGGCGGGAGGCAGCCGTGCTGCCAGGACCGTACGAGCGGCGTTACGAGCGGCGTTACGGCAGCCGTCTCCGCGCTCGCCACACCAGGTACAGCGCGGTGGCACCGGCCGCCACCCGCAGGACGACCGGCCACACCCCGGAGATCGCGTCACCCATCCCGTGCGCCGGGATCGGCGTGCCCCAGCGCCCGTCGGCCCGTCCCCACAGCCAGACGATCCCGCCCGTCAGGACCAGCCCCGGCAGGCCGAGCACCGCCCACTTCGCCTCGGCGCGGCTGAGCCTGCGCGAGACGTACGCGAGGAGCCAGCCGGCCCCGAGCGGGATCAGCGAGCCGAGGACAGCGCCGACGACCAGCAGTGCCGCCGCGAGCAGCAGGAACGGGCTGGAGAAGCCCCCGGCGACGGCCCGTACGGCGCCGCCGCCCCCGGCCGCCCGCACTCCGCCGCCCCCGGCCGGGCGGCGGCCGAGCAGCGCCCGCCCTCGGCGCGGCTGCGCCTCCACGAACTCACCGTCCGCGCCGTCCTCTTCGGCTTCGCCGACGGCGTCGGCATCGTCCGGGTCGTCGCCGGACTCCGCGCCGGGCGGCGGTTTGAGTATCTCGGGGATCTCCACCCCGCCGGTGAAGCCGGGCACCGCGTCACCGGCCCCGAAGGGTCCCGGCTGGACGCGCCACCAGTCCGGTTCGCCTCCGGACGGGCCCAGTTCGTCCTCGCCCGCGAGGTGGGGCGGTGAGGCGGCCGTCGAACGCGGGGGCTGCGGCTCGGGCTTCTCGCCCTTGCCCAGCCCCCATCTGCCGCCCCCAGGTCCGGACTTGCCCGGTGCCGTTTTACCGAGCGCCGTTTTACCGAGTGCCGACTTGCCCAGACCCACCTTGCCCAGCCCGGTCCGGCCCGGCGCCGGCCCGCCGCCGTCGCCCTCGCCGCCCGGCTGCCCGTTCCGCCGCGGGCGGGGCATGCGACGCGCCCGGTCCTGTACGGGATCGGGGCCCAGTTGCGGCGGGCCCGGTGGGGGGCCGCCGCCCGTCGCCGCCGCCACCTGCTCGGCCGGCGTACCGAGCCGGCCGAGGATGCGGCGCACGTCGGCCTCGCCGCCCGCGTCGGCCCCGGCGCGCTGCCGGTCGATCTCGCCGCGCAGCGAGGAGACGAGCCGCATCCGGTCGGCCGAGGTCAGTTGCCGCTGAGCCAGGTCACCGACCCGGCTCAGATAGTCGTAGACGAGCTGATCGCTCTCGATCCCCACGGACTCGCACCCCTTCACGCCGCTCTGCACCGACCGTAGCGCTCCCACCGCGCACCGTCCGTACTCCCCGGCTCCTTCCGCTGCCCTTTTCCCGGCCTTTTGCCCCGGGCCCTCGCCCCGGCCCGTTCCCGAACCGCCTTACCATGCCCTTTCCTGACCTTCCCTGACCTTTCCTTTCCTGACCTTCCGCAGCCGCTTTCCCGGGGGTTTCCCGGGGGTTTCCCGCACCCTTCCCCCGCACCCCTTTCCGCACCCCTCCCAGTGCTCTCCCGGTGCTCTCCCGGTGTCCTGCCCGCCCGCACCGGGGCGAAGTCATCGGGCCCAACGTGGGGCGATGCGCCATCTCCCGGCAAATCTCAGTAACGTGGGCCGGATGGGGACCCGTCCGCACTATGGGAGGCGCACGTGCCGGAACGAACACGCAGCACGCCACCGCGCACCCTCGCGGAGGCCCTGCGCACCCGCGACGACGCATCCCTGACCGGGCTGCTGCGGGCACGGCCCGATCTGCTGACGCCGGTGCCCAGCGATCTCAGCCAGCTCGCGACCCGGGCGGGCACCCGCGCCTCGGTCGTACGGGCGCTGGAACACCTCGACCGCTTCACGCTCCAGACGGCGGAGGCGCTCGCGGTCGCGCCGGACCCCGCTCCGTACGAGACGCTCCTCGCCCTGATGGCCGGTGACGAGTGCGATCCGGAGGTCGCGGACGCGCTGCCCGGCGCGGTCGAGCGGCTCCGCGAACAGGCTCTGCTGTGGGGCCCGGACGACCGGCTGCGGCTCGTCCGCACGGCCCGCGAACTCCTCGCCCCCTCCCCCACGCACCCCTCGCCGACCGGCCTCGGGCCGACGGTGGCGGAGGCGACGGTCGGGATGTCCCCGGGCCGCGTGCAGGAGATCGTCACCGCGGTCGGCCTCGCGGGCACGCATGACTCGGTCTCCGCGGTGACCGCGCTGACCTCGCTGTTCACCGACCGGACCCGGATGTCGGCGCTGCTCGACGAGGCCCCGACCGAGTCGCTGAACGTACTGAGCAGGCTCGTCTGGGGCCCGCCGTACGGCGAGGTGGCCGCCGCGCCGACCCGGCCCGTGCAGTGGCTGCGCGACCACGGGCTGCTGCTGCCCGCCAGCGCGCGCACGGTGGTACTCCCCCGGGAGGCCGCGCTGCATCTGCGCGCCGGGCGCGCCCACCAGAGCGCGGAGCCGCGGCCGCCCGCCGTGGTGCCCGCACGCGAATACGGTCCACAGGCTGTGGACGCGGCGGCGGCCGGCCAGGCGTTCACCGCGCTCTCCACCATCGAGGACCTGCTCAAGGACTGGGACGAGGGCGGCCCCGCCGTCCTGCGCTCCGGCGGCCTCAGCGTCCGCGACCTCAAGCGGACCGCCGCCGCGCTGGACATGAGCGAGCCGCTGGCCGCCTTCTGGGTCGAACTCGCCTACGCGGCAGGGCTCCTGGCGGCCGACGGCGAGGCCGACGAACGGTTCGCCGCCACCCCCGCGTACGACCTCTGGCTCGACTCGCCGGCCCAGGAGCGCTGGGCGGACCTGGTCACGGCCTGGCTCACCGCCACCCGCACCCCGGGGCTCATCGGCGGCCTCGACCCCAAGGGCCGCGCCCTGTCCACCCTGGGCCCCGAACTGGACCGCGCCGCCGCTCCCGAGGTGCGCCGCAGGATCCTGGGCCTGATGGCGACCCTGCCGGAGGGCACCGCCCCCGACCCTGAGTCGCTGCTGACCCGGCTGCGCTGGGAACGCCCGGTGCGCGGCACCGCGTCCGGCCGCAGTACGGGCCCGGCCACGGCCGCGGACATCCCGACGGCGCGCCACACCCACGGCGCGTCCCCGGTCGGCGATCTGCGCTCGCGCATCGCCCAGTGGACGCTGAACGAGACGGAACTGCTGGGCATCACCGGCCGCGGCGCCCTCTCGACGCACGGCAGGGCACTCCTCGACACCACGCCCGGCACCGGCCCGCGCCCCGCCCCGACCTCCGCCGAACTGGCCGAGGCGCGCTCCCGCGCCGCCGAAGCGATCACCCCGCTGATCCCCGAACCGCTCGACCACGTCCTGCTCCAGGCCGACCTCACGGCCGTCGCCCCCGGCCCGCTGGAGCGGCCGCTCGCCGCGCTGCTGGGGGTCGCCGCCGACGTCGAGTCCAAGGGCGGCGCCACCGTCTACCGCTTCACGGCGGGCTCGGTGCGCCGGGCGCTCGACGCCGGGCAGACCGCGGCCGACCTGCACGCCTTCCTCGCGGCCCACAGCCGTACGCCGGTGCCGCAGCCACTCACGTACCTGATCGACGACGTCGCACGGAAGCACGGCCACCTCCGGGTCGGCGCGGCCTCCTCGTACGTACGCTGCGACGACGACGCGGTCCTCAGCGAGATCCTGGCCGACACCCGGTCCCAGTCGCTGCGGCTGCGCCGCCTCGCACCCACGGTGCTCGCCTCCATGGCCGCCCCGGCCGGGCTGCTCGAAGGGCTGCGCTCGATGGGCTTCGCCCCGGCCGCCGAGTCCGCCGACGGCGCTGTCCTGATCACCCGCGCCGACGCCTACCGCACACCGCCGCGCACCGCGCCCGCCCCGGTCCCGGAAGGGCCGCCGGTGCCCGACGACGTCCTGCTCGGGGCGGCGCTGCGGGCGATCAGGGCGGGCGACACGGCCGCCACGGTGGTCCACGCACCGGTCCAGGAGTACGGGGACCTGCCGCGCACACCGTCCGCCGAGACGCTCGCCACGGTGCAGGCGGCGGCGATGACGGGCGCGGCGCTCTGGATCGGCTACGTCAACGCGGACGGCGCGGCCAGCAAGCGCGTGATCGCGCCGGTCCGGGTCGAGGGCGGCTTCGTCACGGCGTACGACCACACCGCGGACGACGTCCGCACGTATCCGCTGCACCGCATCACGGGCGTTGCGGAGCTGACCGACGACCCGTCCTGACGGCGGACCACCAACGGGACGCCCTGGCGACCGGAGCGGACTTCCGCGCGGGGGCCTTCTTGGCGGGGGCCTTCTTCGCCGGGGTCTTCTTGGCGGAGCTCTTCTTCGCCGGAGCCTTCTTGGCGGGGGTCATCCTGGCCCGCAGGGCGTTCGGCAGCGCCGGCCTGCGGGAAGGGGAAGTGCCCGCCGCCCGCCCGGAGCCCGGCCGGTCCGCCGACGCATCGGGTGCGGCCGGCCCGGTCCGCTCCGTCCGGGGCCTCCGCTGCCACCAGTGCGTGCGGCGCGGGTGCAGCGCCCGTCCCAGCCGCCGCCCGAGCAGCAGATATCCGATCAGCGCGCCCGTCGTGTTGAGGATCACGTCGTCGATGTCGAAGGCGCGCCCGGTGATCAGCAGCCCCTGCGCCGTCTCGACGAGGAGCATCACCACGGCGGTCACCAGCACCACCCGCAGCAGCCCGCGCGCCTTGGGGATCAGTACGGGCAGCAGCACCCCGAACGGCAGCCCGAGCAGCACATTGCCGCCGATCTGCTTGACCGTGTCACGGAAGGCCGGTTGGTCCACGTACGTCCGGATCGAATCACCGGGTGTGAGGTTCGTGTGCGTGAGGTCCACCGAGGCCGCGGACGGCACAAGCGTCACCTTGGCCAGGGCGACGGCGAAGCCCACCATGCACACGAAACCGACCAATAACACAAGGGCGCGCATCACTGCTGAGGCCCACGTACGGCGCTGTAGTCGCGGTTCGGAGTCCATGACGCAGCGTGTACCCCGGCCGGGATGCGCGACACTGGTGGTTTGGCCGTATCGAAAGGCCTCACGGCGCGAAGGGACTCATGGCGTGAACGGACCTCTCATCGTCCAGAGCGACAAGACACTGCTCCTGGAGGTGGACCACGAGCAGGCGGACGCCTGCCGTCGCGCCATCGCACCGTTCGCGGAGCTGGAGCGCGCCCCGGAGCACATCCATACCTACCGGCTGACCCCGCTCGGCCTGTGGAACGCGCGCGCCGCCGGGCACGACGCCGAGCAGGTCGTCGACGCGCTGGTCGAGTTCTCCCGCTACCCCGTGCCGCACGCGCTCCTGGTGGATGTCGCCGAGACCATGGCCCGGTACGGCCGGCTCACGCTCTCCAAGCACCCCGTGCACGGCCTGGTGCTCACCTCGACCGACCGGCCCGTGCTGGAGGAGATCCTCCGCTCGAAGAAGGTCGCCCCGCTGGTCGGCGCCCGCCTCGACCCCGACACGGTCGCCGTGCACCCCTCCGAGCGGGGCCAGATCAAGCAGACGCTGCTCAAGCTGGGCTGGCCCGCCGAGGACCTCGCGGGGTACGTCGACGGCGAGGCGCACCAGATCGACCTGGACCAGGAGAGCTGGTCCCTGCGGCCGTACCAGAAGCAGGCCGTCGAGAACTTCTGGCACGGCGGCTCCGGCGTGGTCGTCCTGCCCTGCGGCGCGGGAAAGACCCTGGTCGGGGCCGGGGCGATGGCCGAGGCGAAGGCGACGACGCTGATCCTGGTCACCAATACCGTCTCCGCCCGCCAGTGGAAGCACGAGCTGATCAAACGCACCTCCCTCACGGAGGAGGAGATCGGCGAGTACAGCGGTACGAAGAAGGAGATCCGCCCGGTCACCATCGCCACGTACCAGGTGCTGACGACCCGCAGGAAGGGCATCTACCCGCACCTGGAGCTGTTCGACTCGCGCGACTGGGGCCTGGTCATCTACGACGAGGTGCACCTGCTGCCCGCGCCGGTCTTCAAGTTCACCGCCGACCTCCAGGCCCGCCGTAGGCTCGGACTCACCGCGACGCTCGTACGGGAGGACGGCCGCGAGTCGGACGTCTTCTCGCTGATCGGACCCAAGCGGTTCGACGCGCCGTGGAAGGAGATCGAGGCGCAGGGCTACATCGCGCCCGCCGACTGCGTGGAGGTCCGGGTCAATCTGACGGAGACCGAGCGGCTCGCGTACGCGACGGCGGAGGCGGAGGAGAAGTACCGCTACTGCGCGACGACCGCGACCAAGCGGAAGGTCACGGAAGCGCTGGTCCGCAAGCACCAGGGCGAGCAGACCCTCGTCATCGGCCAGTACATCGACCAGCTCGACGAGCTGGGCGAGCATCTGGACGCCCCGGTCATCAAGGGCGAGACGACGAACGCGCAGCGCGAGAAACTCTTCGGGGCGTTCCGCGAGGGCGAGATCAGCGTGCTCGTCGTGTCGAAGGTCGCGAACTTCTCGATCGACCTTCCGGAGGCGACGGTCGCGATCCAGGTCTCGGGGACGTTCGGCTCACGCCAGGAGGAGGCGCAGCGGCTGGGCCGGGTGCTGCGTCCGAAGGCGGACGGGCACGAGGCGCGGTTCTACTCGGTGGTGGCGCGGGACACGATCGACCAGGACTTCGCCGCGCACCGGCAGCGGTTCCTGGCCGAGCAGGGGTACGCGTACCGGATCGTGGACGCGGACGAACTGCTGGCGGAGAAGGACGTGGAGACGGACGTGGAGAAGGACGCGGACACCGACGACGGGACGGCTTCCTGAGCGCTCCGCGCTCCGCGGTCAGCGGCGGCCGTGCTCGCCGAGGATCATGACGCTGAAGGCGGCGGAGGCGAAGGCCCCGACCGCGCGGACAGCGCTGCGGACGGGACGGGCCGCGGGGGTACGCGGCGCGGAGGTGCGGGGCGCGGTGGCGGTTGCTGTGGTCATGTATCCATGATGGTTTTCCGGCGGCCGTGAGGCATCGGGCTGTGGTCGGAACACGCCGGGTGGGCCCGTACGACTCAAGTCCCATGGGATCCCCTACGGGACGGCGGCCGGAATCAGGGCCGCCGGCGGGGCCGGACCGCGTTCCGGACGCGAATTCCGCACGGCCCGAACGCCCACGTCGGCGCCAACGACAACGCCCCGCACGGCACTTGGCCGAACGGGGCGTTGCACAGGGGGTCTCCGGGGGGGGGAGGCGGTCAGACCGCTAAATCCCCTTGGGGACCTTGATGATGTCCCACTCGCGGTCGTCCGTGTTGCTGCACTCCTGAAGCGTGAGCCGGCTCTTGGTGGTGACCGGCCGGCCGGGCGGGCTGTTCCCGTCGACGTTCAGGCAGAGGTCATGGCTCGCGATGTTGTGGAACCAGTAGTGGCCGTCCCGCTGCTTTTCGAGCCACCACAGCTGGTTGTCGGGGTGGGTGCCGGCGCAGGTGAACTCGGACACCAGGGCCCCGACCGGCTGGGCTCCGCCGTACGGCGGGTCCATGCAGAAGCGGTCCTTGATGTTGCGGATCTGGAAGAGACTGTTGTTGTGGGGGCCGCCGTGCGGGTGCTGGACCTCCAGGTCCCAGACCTGGTTGTCCGCGTCCGTGAAGTTGCAGTCGCTCTCCTGGACCGGGCCGTCGATCGCGCCGTTGTCCCTGCCGGAGAGTTCGGCACAGAGCTTGGTCACCGAGTTCCTGATGGCCACGTGCTTCTGGTTCGCGGGGTCCGCGGGCTTCTTCTTGGCGCCGGCCCCGTACGGATTCGGTCCCGCGACGGCGTCGGGGGTGCGCAGCGGGGCGGTACGCACCGGTACTCGTCGACGACGTCGCCCGTGTTGCGCAGCCGTAGCCGCACGGTGGCCGTACTGCCGGGGTCCACCGTGGTGGACGCAGGCTCCAGAGAGGTCCGGATGCTCACGCGCCGGACACTCACCACCACCATGACGCCGTGTCACCAGGCTGCGGGGCAGATCCCTTGCCCAACACGGCAGCCTTACGTGCCCTTCGCGCCGACATCCGGAAGGCACCGTTCAGCCCCTGCCACCTGCACGCCTTCCTGCACTGACGCCATCAGAACGCGCGCCACCCCGCCCCGGCCGGCCGACTCCACCGGAACAGGCCAGGTTCCGGAGGTGATCGACCGCCGTTCTCAGCGCTTCCAGCTCGGCCATGCGTTGTGCGTTCCGCTCGGCCATCGCCGCGTTCAGCCCCGCGAAGAACCGCGTGCGGTATGCCAGGTCCGACTCGATGCGCTGCAATTCGGCGAACAAGGCGGGCAGCTCCGGCCGTTGCGGGGCGAGCAGACGCATGATGCGGGGGAAGTACCGCCGCAAGCAGACCTGCACGGACCCTGCGGCGAGGGCCAACCTGACCAGCGAGTGCGTCACGGCTGCTGCCCCCCGTGCTCGGCCTGCCAGTGCCGCCTGCGCAGCACGCGGCAGTCGGTTTCCCTGCTCGCGTCGTGCTCGGCCCTGGCGACGGCTTCGGCGAGGTCGAACTCCTCACACTTCAGGCATGGTTCGGGGTCGCTCTCGTTACCTGACGGCCTATCACTGATGGTCACGATCCCAGCCTCCTGCGGCTCCGCACATTGATCCGTGCGATCTCAGCGGTAAGCAGCTCGACGCGGGTCGGGGTCCGCACCTGCTCGGGAACGGCTTCCCATTCGGCGCCGCCACTGACGGGCCGCAGCGACCAGTACGGGCCGGCGAGCCCGCGGAATTCTCCGACCTGATTGCCGTGCCCCGTGTCGACCATGAGCGTTCCGAGAGCCGGGACGTACGAGGGTTCCTGCCTGTTCGGGCCGTTCTGTACGGACATAGCCGCTCCTCTCTGTAGTCGTTCTGCTACCGAGAGGACTCAGCGTGGCCTACGGTTGAGCTGCCTTCAACTTGCGTTAATTGCTCGGGTAGTTAGGTGGTAGCTGTTGAACCGAAAAGAGTTGGACCCCGAAAAGTCACCAGGCGCAGCGTTCGGACAGTTGCTGCGCAGGTTGCGGGACGAGCATGGATGGACACAGGACGAGCTGGGTGAGCGCCTGGGGTGCTCCGGGACGCACATTTCCGCCGTCGAAACTGGTCGACGCCCTCCAACTACCCGATTCATGAAAAGTGCTGACCAGGTGTTCGGGACCGGTGACAAGTTCGAACGCCAGGGTCGAGCCGTACGGCACACGGCGCTGCTTGAGGGGTTCCCGGAGTACGTCGGGCATGAGGGCCGGGCAGCGGAAATCCGGCTGTACGAAGTGGGCGTCATCCCTGGCCTGCTTCAGACCCCGGAGTACGCGTCGGTGCTGGGAGACAGCACCGTCAAGCGTGGCGTCACCTCGCCCGACCAGGCAGACGAGCGGATAGCGCTCGTTGCACAGCGTCAGGCATCGTTGATCCGGACGCCCGCTCCGCTGGTCTTCGTAGTGCTTGATGAGAGTTGCCTCCGACGGCCCATCGGTGACAGTGCCGTCATGGATGCTCAGTTCGCGCGCTTGGTCGAGTTCGCCGAACTGCCGAACACCGTGCTCCACGTCGCGCCGTTCGACATGGGAGTGCGCCGCCCGCTGAGCCTGCCTGTGACCGTGCTCACGATGCCCGATCGCTCGCTCGTGTCGTACGCCGAGTCCGCCCAACGGGGCCATCTCGAAAGGGAAAGCACCTCGGTGCTGCCCATGTTGACCGCCTACCATCAACTACAGGCCGAAGCGCTGTCTCAGGCTGCGTCCGTGGCCATGATCAGCCAGTTACGAAAGGGCACCCCGTGACGACCGAATCTCCCCGCTGGTTCAAGTCCTCGTACAGTGAGAACGGCGGCCAGTGCATCGAGGTCGCCGCAAACCTCGCCGCCTCGCGCGGCGTCGTCCCCGTCCGTGACTCCAAGAACCCGGGCGGCCCGGTGCTGGACTTCCGCACCAGCTCGTTCGCCTCCTTCGTGGCAGGCGTCAAAACCGGAGAGTTCGGCGCCGTCTGACACCCGGCCCTCACCTACCGAAATCAGGGTTGCCCCATCCTGCGATGCAGGGTGGGGCAGCTCAGATCGGCAGGTCCCAGCCCGGCCCGCCCTCGGTGCCGATCCACACGCGCTGGCGGGCCGCCGAGACCGTGATGCCGAAGCCCTCCTGGTGCGGTTCGCCCGACCGCCTGCCAGCTCCGTACCGCCGTTTCGACCTGATTCCACAGACGGGCCGGTCCACGCTGTACGACTGTCCAGCCCCCGTCGGGCCGAGGTGTGGTCCGCGACTGCGAACCGGTGGACACGTCCCAGAGGATCTGTTCGGCCGCCACTCCCATCCGCTCGGCCGAAGGCGCGGCGAGTTGGGCAACCCAGCTTCCGGCCCAGGTGTCGATGATCTCGGGATCGATCCCGCTCGGGCGCTCCTCACCGGGCAGCAGGGCCAGCGTCGGGCGGGGTGGGCGATCGTGCGGGCGGCCCGGCTTCACCTGGTGCAGCCACGGCACGGGGATGTACCGGACCGAGCAGGTGGCGATCAGGCGGTCGTACGCGACCCCGTCCGGATCTCCCCGCAGACCGTCCCCGATGATCAGCCGGGGAGCGTACCCGGCTGCCTTGATGGCGGAGGCCGCGGCGCCGCCGACCACCGGGTCGTACTCAACGCTCGTGACCCGGTCGGACGTCGAGTTGCTGCCACATGCGCAGCACCAGTGACGGCAGCGTGGACGACGACGAGGGTGAACCCACAACGGTTGTTCCGTCTGCGACCTCATCGGGCCTGAGTTGCCGTTGAGCCTTGTGCAGACCGGCTCGCTGAATCAGCCGCCACGCGGTGGCTTCGGTCGCCGCAGCCCGAGCGGCGTCCATGTACTCCGACTTCACATCCTCCGGTACACCAAGGGCGGTGAGGATGCGATCCACGTCGTCCGCACTCGGTCCGAGCTTGCCCGTTTCGATCTTGCTGAGCTTGCTCGCGGACATGACCGCGCCACGGGCGACTGCTTTGGCTTCCCTGCCGGAAGCGTTCCGCAGTGCTCGCAGCGCGGCACCCAATTCCGAACGGTTCACTCGCCGTGCTTCGCCCACCAGTCCGCGAACGGCACGGAATGCGCGAGAGCGGTGTCACGACAGGTGACGAACTCGGCAGCCCTGTCCTGCAGAAGTACCTCGGCCCCCGCGAACGTCCCACCCTCCGCGTAGCGCATCGGTGCGGGAACGGACGAATCGAAGAGCCAGAAGTCCCCCACACCATCCGGCAGCGGATTGGCCCGGTCGGTCACGTCGAGGATGAAGAACTCCTCACCGGCCTTGGCATTCGTGACATACCCCCACCCCAGCTCGAACCGCAGATACGGAGTCAGCGGCCGACTCAGCACGTGGACCCGGTAGAGGCGGCGCCCAGAAGCGACGTACGACCGTACTTCCGCCAGCCATTCGGCGTTGTAGTTCTCCGGCTGAGGCTGCCCGTCCACGAAGGCACGATAGGCATCCGTGTTGCCCGAGCCGCTGTAGTCGCACAGGGTCTCCAGCCGGAACGCCTCACAGGCGAAGTCGTCGAACAAGTCCCCGAGAGACCTAGCCAAGCTGATCACCGAACGCCTTCAGGATCAGTTCCATGGGGATTTCCACCAGAGTCTCGTGCGCGGGAATCTCCAGACCATGATCGGCCGGCGTCTCGCCCTGCACGAGAATCGTGCCTCGATTGGTTCGGTAGATGGTGGGGCAGTCCTTCTTGTCACACGTCGTCGCCAACACGGTCGGCTTCACAGGCGTTCCCTTTCCGTGGCCGGTGGGTTCGCCGCTGATCCTGACGGGGCCGGGAAGCACCGGGCAAGTGGCTGGACTTTCCAGAACGGGAAATCGGCGGCGTCGGCCCTGCCCGCAGAAACCATTGGCCCCCACCCCCGTCCCCCGCCCCCCGCCCCCCGCCCCCCGACGATGAAGAAGGGCCTCTCGGCAAGCTGCGGTCCGGGGGACACGATCCGGCCCGGGGTCGAGCGCCCCCTCGACCGCATGAATACCCGCACGAATAGCTGGAAGATCCTCCGCGAACTGCCGCCTCAAGGGCGACAGCTCCACCGCGCCGACACGTGGGACGTTCAGTCGAGACAGAACTCGTTGCCCTCGATGTCCTGCATCGTGATGCAGGACTCGTTCTCTTCATCAGCGACCTGCGTCTGCACATGTACTGCCCCGAGCGCGATCAGTCGTGCGCATTCGGCCTCAAGCGTGGCCAGGCGCTCTTCCCCCACGAGGCCGGTGCCGGCCCGTACGTCAAGGTGCACCCGATTCTTGGCGGCCTTCCCTTCAGGAACGCGCTGGAAGTACATGCGCGGGCCCACACCCGAAGGGTCGACGCATGCGGACCATGAACCGTGCAGCTCATCGGGCTGCGCGTGGTTGAAGTCCTCCCAAGTGGCGAACCCGTCCGGTGGGGGCGGTATGACGTACCCCAGCACCTCGCACCAGAATCGAGCGACACGCTCAGGTTCTGCGCAGTCGAAGGTGACCTGGAACTGCCTGATCGCTGACATCGGCGCACCGTACCAGGGCGGCTCCGACCCCCAGTTCCCCCGCAGCTCCGCATACCGCGGCAGGGCTGAACCGGTAAACCCGCACGGAAAAAACCATTGGCCCCCACACCCATCCCCCGACTACAATCGCCGCTTCCCCCGCCTCCCCCAGGGAGCGCCGCCGCCCGGACGGAAACCGGCGGCCGCCACGCCGTGATCAGCCGTACCCGCCCGGAGGCCCCACCGTGCCCACGCACGTCCCGCAGGACATTCCCGACACCCCGGTCACTCCGCCTCCCCCGACCGACGCCCCCGGCGGCCCGGCCGACCCCGCCGACCCGCTCGCGCGCGAACGCGCCCACCTCAGCGGCTCCCGGGCGGCGCTGCGCGCCATGCGCGAGGACGTGCAGGGGCTCGACATCCGCGACGTCACCGCGAACTGGGTCAACGCCGCCGTCCTGGAAGCGCAGATCGAGGACCGCATCAAGGCGCTCGCCGACCTCTCGCACACCCCTCTCTTCTTCGGCCGGCTCGACTACCAGCACGCCCCCGGCGCGGACCTCGCCGAGGGCGGCGAGGGCGAGCGGTTCTACATCGGGCGCCGCCATGTGCACGACGCCGACGGCGACCCGATGGTCATCGACTGGCGCGCCCCCGTCTCGCAGCCCTTCTACCGGGCGTCCACCAAGGACCCGATGGACATCGGGCTGCGCCGGCGTTTCGGCTACACGGGCGGCGAGCTCACCGCGTACGAGGACGAGCACCTGACCGCCCCGGTCGCGTCCGACCAGCACACCACCAGCAAGCTGCTCCAGGCCGAGATCGAGCGGCCCCGTGTCGGACCGATGCGGGACATCGTGGCGACCATCCAGCCCGAGCAGGACGAGATCGTACGGTCCGACCTCGGCGGCACCGTGTGTGTCCAGGGCGGCCCAGGCACCGGGAAGACCGCCGTCGGGCTGCACCGGGTCGCGTACCTCCTGTACGCGCACCGCGACCGGCTGGCCCGCACCGGCACCCTGGTCATCGGGCCGAACCGGTCCTTCCTGCACTACATCGAGCAAGTCCTGCCCGCACTGGGCGAGTTGGAGGTCAAGCAGGCCACGGTGGACGACCTGGTCGCGGGCGTCGAGATCAGGGGCACCGACACGGCCGAGGCCGCCGTCATCAAGGGCGACGCCCGGATGGCGGAGGTGCTGCGCCGGGCCCTGCGCTCGCACGTGACCCTGCCGACCGAGCCCGCGATGGTCGTACGGGGCTCGCGGCGCTGGCGGATCCCGGCGTACGAACTCGAAGAGATCGTCGGCGAGTTGCTGGCCCGCGACATCCGCTACGGCGCCGCCCGTGACGCGCTCCCGCAGCGCATCGCGCACGCCGTGCTGGTCCGGATGGAGCAGGCGGGCGAGGCGCCCGACGACCGGGTGCAGGACGCGGTGGCCCGTAACCCCGCCGTGAAGGCGGTCGTCAAGGCGGCCTGGCCGCAGGTCGATCCGGACAGGCTGGTGCTGCGGCTGCTCTGCGACGCGGAGTTCCTCGCCGCGCACGCGGAGGGCATTCTGACCGACGACGAGCAGCGGACGATCCTGTGGGCGAAGCCCGCCAGGTCGGTGAAGTCCGCCAAGTGGTCCCTCGCGGACGCGGTACTGATCGACGAGGCGGGCGATCTCGTCGCCCGTACGCACTCGCTCGGCCACGTCGTCCTCGACGAGGCGCAGGACCTCTCCCCCATGCAGTACCGCGCGGTGGGCCGCCGCTGCACGACCGGTTCGGCGACGATCCTCGGCGACCTGGCGCAGGGCACCACGCCCTGGGCGACGTCCGGCTGGGACGAGGCGCTGCACCACCTGGGCAAGGGCGACGCGCACGTGGAGGAGCTGACGGCCGGTTTCCGCGTACCGCGCGAGGTCATCGCGTACGCGTCCCGGCTGCTGCCGCACATGTCACCGGGGCTGGCGCCCGTCTCGTCCGTACGGGAGAACCCCGGCTCGCTGGAGGTACGGACGGCTGACGATCTGGACGCGGCGGCCGTCGCCGCCTGCCGGGACTCCCTGCGCCACGAGGGCTCGACGGGCCTGATCGCGGCCGACGCCCGCATTCCCGCCCTGTCGGCGGCGCTGACGGCCGCGGGCCTGCCGCACCTGGACCCGGGCCAGGAGACCAGCGCCGATTCCCGGCTGACGCTGGTGCCCGCCTCGCTCGCCAAGGGCCTGGAGTACGACTACGTGGTCCTGGACGAACCGGCGGCGGTGGTGGCGGGCGAGCCCGACGTACGAACCGGCCTGCGCCGCCTGTACGTTGCGCTCACCCGGGCGGTGTCCGGCCTGATCGTGACGCACACGCTGCCACTGCCGGAGCAGCTCGGCTGAGCCGGATCGCGGAGCAGCTCGGCTGAGCCGGATCAAGCCCCTCCGGCAATGGGGGAGCGGGGTCCGGGGCGGAGCCCCGAACGGCTCAGCCGTCCAGCGCCGTCCGCCACTCCCGCACCGCATCCGCGTCGACCGGCAGCGCCCAGCCACCGGGCCGGGCCGCGCCGCCGATGTGGACGGCGTCGACACCCGCGCCCAGCAGCCGGGGAAGGTGTTCGAGCCGCAGTCCGCCGCCGACCAGGATCTGCGCCTCGTACCCCGGCTCACCGCTGCGCGCCGCCTCCGCGAGCAGGGTCGGCAGGCCGTCGGAGACCCCGGTGGCGGAGCCCGCCGTGAGGTAGGTGTCGAGGCCCGGCAGGTCGGCGAGCTCCTTGCGGAGCGCGTCACGGTCGGCCGCGCGGTCGATCGCCCGGTGGAACGTCCACGGGCAGCCCTCGATCTCGGCGACGATCCGCTCGACCGCCACCAGGTCGGGGCTGCCGTCGGCGTCCAGGAAACCGAGCACGAACTGGTCCGCGCCCTCGGCCCGCAGGTTCCGTGCCGCCGCCACGAGCGCGTCGATGTCACCGGCGGCGAACCCGTCGGTGAGCCGCAGCATCACCCGCAGCGGGATGTCGACGGCGGCACGGATCTCCGCGAACGTCTCACGGGACGGTGTCAGCCCGTCGGCCGCCATGTCGGTGACCAGTTCAAGGCGGTCGGCACCACCGGCCTGGGCGGCGACCGCGTCCTGGGCGGAGAGCGCGATCACCTCCAGAACTGCACGGTTGCTCATCAATTCCCCATCTTCGAGGGCCACGGTCTTCCAGGGTTACGGTCTCCGGGGCCTGCGGTCTGCCAGGGCTACGACCTTCGGGCTACAGGTCTAGTCCAGTGGACACCCTACGGCCCGGCCCCGCGCCCGCGCAGCCCGGATCCGGCTCCGCCGGGCGGTGACCGTCAGCGGCACAATGGCCCCATGCCCCAGGACGCGCCCCCCGACCTCGCCACCCGCTGGCACCAGGCCCTCACCGCCGCCCGCGAAGGCGCCACCGCGCCCGGCGCACCCGCCGCGCCCGACCCCGGCCCGTACGCCGAGAACCTGCTCGCCCGCTGGGCCGAGCCCCACCGCAAGTACCACACGACCGCCCACCTCACCGCCGTGCTCGATCACGTCGACACCCTCGCCGGGCACGCGGCCGACCCGGCGGCCGTGCGGCTCGCCGCCTGGTTCCACGACGCGGTGTACCGGCCGGACCGCTCGGAGAACGAGGAGCGCAGCGCCCAGCTGGCCGAGCGGGCCCTCACCGAGGCGGGGGTGCCGGAAGCCCGTACGGCGGAGGTGGCCCGGCTGGTCCGGCTGACGGTCGGCCACGATCCGGAGCCCGGTGACACCAACGGGGAGGTGCTGTGCGACGCGGACCTGGCCATCCTGGCCGAGACGCCCGCCGCGTACGGGCGGTACGCGGCCGCCGTGCGGGAGGAGTACGCCTTCGTACCGGACCAGGCGTTCCGCGAGGGGCGATCGGCGGTCCTGCGTGAACTGCTCGGGCTGCCGAGGCTGTTCCACACGGAACACGGGCAGGAGCAGTGGGAGCCGAGAGCGCGCCAGAACCTGGCCACGGAGCTGGAACTGCTGACGCTCTGACGGACGGCGGCGCGGCAGCACGGCAGCGCGCGTCGGCCACGCCGGGCCGCGTGGTCCCAGGCGGTCCCAGGCGGCCACGCGTGCCCCCCTGTCAGCCTGCCGACCCGCTCATCGGCAGATGTCGCCCCGGCTGCGGGCGTTGGCCAGCGCATTGCGGGCGATCAGCTGCTCACGCGCGGTGACCGCCCGGAGTGCGTCATCGGGGCACTCCCACTCGGCGCCGCCCGCCGGCGGCCGCAATCGAACGAACCCGGCGTCGTGCCCGATGACCTCTCCGACCTGGCCACGTCGGGTGTCCATGACGTACGCGCCGTTCACCGGCCCGCCGTCCGCCTCCTGGGCATCTGTGCTCACCGTCATGTCTGCTCTCCTCCCCGAACTCCCCCGCGACATGCACAGCGTGACCATGGACCACCCGCCCGCACCACCGGGCCACACCGGACCTGCACCCCTCGGCCACATCATCCGGCCACAACCGGAGCCCGTTTCCGCCCACCACGCACCCGCTCGCACCACCGCCGACCGGTTTGTCCGAACCACCCCCGCGCGGGAATGTCACCTGCTGCACCGTCGTTGGCACCTGTCATGCCCGCTACCGCCGAACGTGCCCGCATGCCGCTTGCAGTCCACATCCTGGGGCTCGCGGTTTTCGCGCTGGGCACCAGTGAGTTCATGTTGTCGGGGCTGCTGCCCGACATAGCCGACGACATGAACGTGTCCATCCCGCGGGCAGGTCTGCTGATCTCGGCCTTCGCGATCGGCATGGTGGTGGGCGCCCCGCTGCTCGCCGTCGCCACCCTGCGACTGCCCCGCCGCACCACCCTGATCTCCCTCATCACCGTCTTCGGCCTGGGCCAGGTGGCGGGCGCGCTCGCCCCGAACTACGCGCTCCTCTTCGCCTCGCGCGTCATCAGCGCCTTCGCCTGCGCGGGCTTCTGGGCCGTCGGCGCCGCGGTGGCCATCGCGATGGTGCCGGTGAACACCCGGGCCCGCGCCATGGCCGTGATGATCGGCGGCCTGTCCATCGCCAACGTCCTCGGGGTCCCCCTGGGCGCGTTCCTGGGCGAGCACCTGGGCTGGCGCTCGGCGTTCTGGGCCGTCGGCGCGGCCTCCGCCATCGCCCTCGTCGGGGTGGCCACGCTGATTCCCCGGATCCCGCTGCCCGCCGAGCGGCCCCGGCTCCGTACCGAGCTGAACATCTACCGCGACCGCCAGGTCTGGCTGTCCATCGTCATCACGGCGCTCGCCGCGGGCGGTGTCTTCTGCGCGTTCAGCTATCTGGCACCGCTGCTCACGGACGTGGCGGGCCTCGCCGACAGCTGGGTCCCGGCGGTGCTGGCGCTGTTCGGGGTGGGCGCGCTGATCGGTACGACGGTGGGCGGCCGGATCGCGGACGCGCACCTCTTCGGTGTCCTGCTGACCGGCATCACGGCATCGACCGCCTTCCTGGTGGCCCTGGCCCTGCTGGCCCACCACCCGGTCGCGGTGGTCGTCCTCTCGTTCCTGCTGGGGACGTCGGCCTTCTACACGGCCCCGGCGCTGAACGCCCGGATGTTCAACGTGGCGGGCGCGGCCCCCACCCTGGCGGGCGCGACCACCACGGCGTCCTTCAACCTGGGCAACGCGGGCGGCCCCTGGCTGGGCGGCGCGGTCATCAGCGGGGGCTTCGGCTTCGCGGCAACGGCGTGGGCGGGCGCGGCCATGACGGTGGTGGCGATCCTCGCGGTCACGGCCTCACTGCGGCTCCAGAAGTCGCAGTCGCGGGTGGTGGCCCGCTCCTCGGACCTCGTCCCGGAGGCGGTCGTGACGGAGAACGCCTGACCCGGCGGGGTCAGGGTTGCTGCTTCGTTCACTCGTCCGTGGGGCGCTGAGCGAAGCGGTGCGATGTCCTGCCGCTGTCGATCTACGCTCGCCCCCGCCGGGCCACCGGAGAAGGGAGTCGCGATGACCGCCGCGATGGCCGAGAACGACCGGATGCCACACCGTCGTCCGTGGGACGACCTGCTGCGGGCCTGGCGGGAGCTGGACGTGCCCGAGGGGTGGCACGCCGAGATCGACGGAGGGCAGATCCTCGTGGTACCGCCGCCACACGCGCATCGCAACGGCATCGCGGAATCCGTGCAGCGCGTCCTGTACCGGACACTGGCCGCTGAACTGGGCATCTACCAGACCCTCGGCATCCACATCGCCCCCTTGGGCAAGCTGTACGTACCCGATCTCGTCGTCATGCCGACGGCGCTCATCGCCGCGGCCGACCCCGACACCAGCGATCCCGTGGACGCCTCCGAAGCGCTGCTGGTCGCCGAGATCACGCCGCGGAGCAATGCCAAGGACGACCGGACCAAGAAGCTCTGGGCCTACGCACACGCTCCCGTGCCGGCCTATCTCCTGATCGACCGTTTTGATGAGCACGGCCCGACGAGCACGCTGTTCAGCGCCCCACTGAACGGTGCGTACAAGCACAGCGAGCGCGTCCCGTTCGGCGAGCAGCTGAAACTGCCGGACCCCTTCGGCGGAATCCTGGACACGGGCGCCTTCCCGCTCTGACCGGCTCAGCGCTCCGGCAGCTCCCCGACCGGCTCAGCGCCGCGGGCGTCCTGCGCCGCCCGCTCTACGCCGGCCGCCCCTTCGGGCGGCGCAGTCCCGCGCCCGTCAGTCTGCGGACGAGTTCCTTCGAGCCGATCTCGACCGCTCCCGCCGCCACCGCGTCCGCGTACCGGTGCGACGGCAGGTCGTAGTGGTCCCGCTCGAAGGCGCGGGCCGGGCAGCCGATCGCCGCGGCGAACGTGTGCAGTTCCTCGTACGAGACGTCGCTGACCAGGTGCGACCACATACGGCCGTGGCCGGGCCAGGTCGGCGGGTCGATGTACAGCGTCACGAGAGCGCGCCCACCGGGGCCACGATCACGGCCTCCTTGGCACAGACCCAGTGCGGGTCGGGGCCCAGTTCCGGTTCGACCTCCAGGGCGTGCGGGTCCTGGCAGACGGGGCAGAGCGGCCAGCGGCCGTACCGTTCGAGCAGCGCGTCCTGGACGTCCTGCGCCACCAGCCCGGCGACGAACTCGGCGCCCTGCGGCCACTGCTCCACCCACCAGCGGCGATGCGTCACCGCGTCCTCCACCAGCGAGACCACATCGGCCTCGGCCACGTCACGGGCCGCGAGATCGGCGAGCACCAGCGCCCGCGCTTCGTGCAGGGACTGTTCCAGGGGAGTCACGGGATCCATGGCTCCATTGTCCCCGGTCGGCGCCGGAGCGGGCCGGACGGTGGCGGCCGGGCAGGGCAGAGGGGGTTGACGCTCCACGGGACCGAAAATATCTTTCACGTGTGACCAACAACGTGAAGGAAATTTTCACCGACGCTTCCGCCCCTCCCGCCCCCGCCGCCCTGGCCGCCAAGGTCCGCACCCTGGCGCCCTCCATGACGCGCTCGATGCAGCTGGTCGCCGAGGCCGTCGCGGGTGATCCGGCAGGCTGCGCGGCCCTCACGGTCACCGGTCTCGCCGAACTCACCGGCACCAGCGAGGCCACCGTGGTCCGTACGGCCCGCATACTCGGCTACCCCGGTTACCGGGATCTCCGCCTCGCTCTCGCCGGGCTCGCCGCCCAGCAGCAGTCCGGCCGGGCCCCCGCCGTCACGGCGGACATCGCCGTCGACGATCCGATCGCGGACGTCGTCGCCAAGCTCGCCTACGACGAGCAGCAGACCCTCGCCGACACCGCGGCCGCCCTGGACACCGTCCAGCTCGGCGCCGCGGTCTCCGCGCTCTCGACCGCCCGCCGCATCGACATCTACGGCGTCGGCGCCTCCTCGCTCGTCGGCCAGGACCTCGCCCAGAAGCTGCTGCGCATCGGCCTGATAGCGCACGCGCACACCGACCCGCACCTCGCCGTCACCAACGCCGTGCAGCTCCGCTCCGGTGACGTGGCCATCGCGATCACCCACTCCGGCGCCACCGGTGACGTCATAGAGCCGCTGCACACCGCCTTCGAGCACGGGGCGACCACGATCGCGATCACCGGCCGCCCGGACGGCCGCGTCTCGCAGTACGCCGACCACATCCTCACCACGTCCACCGCCCGCGAGAGCGAACTGCGGCCCGCCGCGATGTCCTCCCGTACCAGCCAGCTCCTGGTCGTGGACTGCCTGTTCATCGGGGTCATGCAGCGGACCTACGACCGGGCGGCCCCGGCGCTCTCCGCCTCGTACGAGGCCCTCGCCCACCGCCACACCCCGCGCACCAACAGCAGCCGCTGAACCGGCAAGCACAGAGCAACTCCCACCGCAGAGCCCCCGCCATCGCACCGCACGACCGCAGAAGCGCTGAACCGGAAAGAGCCGCACCATGACCTCCACCGCCTCCAACAACTACGGGGCGCTGCGCGCCCAGCTGGCCACCCTCACCACCGAGGCGTTCCGGCCCGAGCTCGCCGAGATCGACCAGCTGCCCACCGAGGAGATCGCCCGGCTGATGAACGGTGAGGACGCCACCGTTCCGGCCGCCGTCGCGGCCCAGCTCCCGCGGATCGCCGCCGCCATCGACGCCACCGCCGAGCGGATGGCCCGCGGCGGCCGGCTCGTCTACGCGGGCGCCGGGACCGCCGGCCGGATGGGCGTACTGGACGCCAGCGAGTGCCCGCCGACCTTCAACACCGACCCGTCCGAGGTGCTGGGCCTGATCGCGGGCGGGCCCTCCGCCATGGTCAAGGCGGTCGAGGGCGCCGAGGACTCCAAGGAGCTCGCGGCGGCCGATCTGGACGCGCTCAAGCTCACCGCCGACGACACCGTGGTGGGCATCTCCGCGTCGGGCCGTACCCCGTACGCGATCGGCGCGGTCGAGCACGCCCGTGCACTCGGCGCGCTCACCATCGGCATCTCCTGCAACGCCCGGAGCGCGCTGGGCGACGCCGCCGAGCACGGCATCGAGGTCGTCGTCGGACCCGAGCTGCTCACCGGATCGACCCGGCTCAAGGCGGGCACCGCGCAGAAGCTCGTCCTCAACATGCTCTCGACGATCACGATGATCCGGCTCGGCAAGACGTACGGGAACCTGATGGTCGACGTCCGGGCGTCGAACGAGAAGCTCCGCGCCCGTTCGCGCCGCATCGTCGCGCTCGCGACAGGCGCGGACGACGCCGAGATCGAGAAGGCGCTGACGGCGGCCGAGGGCGAAGTGAAGACCGCCATCCTCATCGTCCTGGGCGCCGTGGACGCCCCCACCGCCACGCACCTTCTGGAAGCGACCGGGGGACATCTGCGCGCCGCGCTCCAGTCGACGGCCCGGACCAGTTGACTCTGGAACCCCCGCTCGACCCGAGAGCGACCTGCACCAGAGGCGCCACGCACCATGGACACTCCCAGCACGCCGGACACTCCGGGCACCCCTGTGCATCCGGACACCCCCGTGAACAAGAACCGCGCCACCGCCGCCGCGATCCTGCCGCTGGTGGGCGGCGCGCGGAACGTCACATCCGCCGTCCACTGCATGACCCGCCTGCGGCTCGGCCTCGCCGACCGCTCGCTCGTGCAGGATGAGGCGCTGAAGGCACTGCCCGCCGTCCTGGGTGTGGTCGACGACGACACGTACCAGATCGTGCTCGGCCCCGGCACGGTCGCCCGTGTCACGCCGGAGTTCGAAGCGCTGGTGGCGGAGGGCCGGGCGGCCGCGGTGGCGCCGGAGGCGGAGCCCGCCATTCCGGACAGCCCGGCCCCGGCCCCGGCCACACCGTCCGCCGGAGCGGCCCCCTCCGCCGGAGCGGCCACCGCCGGGGAGCTGGCCGCGCAGGGTGCGGCCATCAAGGCGGCGCGGAAGTCGAAGAACGCGACACCGTTCAAGCTCTTCCTGCGGAAGATCGCGAACATCTTCGTGCCGCTGATCCCCGCCCTCATCGGCTGCGGCATCATCGCCGGCATCAACGGCCTGCTGATCAACGCGGGCTGGCTGCCGGGCATCACCCCGGCGCTCGCCGCCGTCGCGTCCGGCTTCATGGCGCTGATCGCGGTCTTCGTCGGCTACAACACGGCGAAGGAGTTCGGCGGGACACCCATCCTGGGCGGCGCGGTCGCGGCGATCATCGTCTACGCGGGCGTGACCGGCGTGAGCGCCTTCGGCGAGAAGCTCTCCCCCGGCCAGGGCGGGGTCCTCGGCGCCCTGGGCGCGGCGGTGCTTGCGGTGTACGTCGAGAAGTGGTGCAGGCGCTGGATGCCGCAGTCCCTGGACGTACTCCTCACGCCCACCATCACCGTGCTGGTCGCCGGTCTGGTCACGCTCTTCGGCCTGATGTACGTGGCCGGTGAGGTGTCCACCGCCATCGGCACCTTCGCCACCTGGCTGCTGGCGCACGGCGGCGCGGGCGCGGGTTTCGTACTCGGCGGGCTGTTCCTCCCGCTGGTGATGCTGGGCCTGCACCAGGCGCTGATCCCGATCCACACCACGCTGATCCAGCAGCAGGGCTACACCGTGCTGCTGCCCATCCTGGCGATGGCGGGCGCGGGCCAGGTCGGTGCGGCCATCGCGGTCTATCTGCGTCTCCCGAAGAACCCTTCGATCCGCAGGACGATCAAGTCGGCGCTCCCGGCAGGCTTCCTGGGCGTGGGAGAACCGCTGATCTACGGCGTCTCGCTCCCGCTGGGCCGCCCGTTCATCACCGCGTGCGTCGGCGGCGCGTTCGGCGGCGGCTTCGTCGGTCTCTTCAACCAGCTGGGCACCACGGTCGGCTCCACGGCGATCGGCCCCTCGGGCTGGGCCCTGTTCCCGCTGCTCAAGGGTGACCACACACTGACCACGTCGATCGCGATCTACGCGGGCGGCCTGCTGGCCGGGTACGTGGTGGGCTTCGCGGCGACGTACTTCTTCGGCTTCAGCAGGGCGCTGCTGGCGGAGTTCAACGCCGACGCGCAGGAAGCGGCGACGAGCCGGACAGCCCCGGCGGCGCCCCCGTCATCACCGGGAACGACCCCGGCCGGCCCGGAAGCCCCGGAGACCCCGGAGGCTCCGGAAACGGAGCCGAGCACGGCCTGAGCCGGGCGGGGGCCGGGGGGCTCAAGGGGAATCCGGCAGAGGCGCGCCACCTGCCGACCGGCTCGAAGCAGCCGTCGGCGTCAACCACGGCGGACACTCCCTCAGAACGTGTGGAGCCCACATGACGCGGCTATTATGTCGTGGACGACATAATACGGTCGGCCGCATGAATGCACCGCACGTGCTCGAAATGGAACCGGAGGTACGCAGGTGGCTGGAGGCACTGCCCATCAAGCACCACCGGAAAGTGGAGGAGTACGCCGAACTGCTGGCAGCCATGGGCACCCGGACACCGATGCCCTTCGCCCGGCCGCTTCGCAACGGCGTGTACGAACTGCGCCCCACACTCGACGGGCAAGCCACGAGGATCACTTACTGGTTCGCCCCCGATCACCGCATCGTGCTCCTCACCGTTCTCCACAAGACCCGTATGCACGAGGAAGCACAAGTGGTCCGGGCCATAGCCGCTCGCACGACGTGCGAGAGCGAACACGGCCCGGCCCACCTGTCGTACAGCCGCACCGAGAGCACCGAGGCAGGAGGCACTTCATGAATCACGCCCGCTGGAAGCTCACCCAGGAGCGGAAACTCACCGAGGGATACGTCGAGTCGCTGGAGGAGGCAGCCGACCGGGCGGAGATCCGGCTGGCGATGGCCTTTGCCAAGGCCGCCTACGACCGCCGACTGGAACTCGGCCTCTCCCAGGTGGAAGTCGCCGAACGCTCCGGGCTCACCCAGTCGAAGATCTCCCGCGTCGAAGGTGCCGACGCCGTACCGACGCTGCCCCTGCTCCGGCGGCTCGCCCGCGCGCTGGATGCCTCACTGAACATCGCACTGGACGACGACCACGAAGAGGTCGTGTTCGTCGCTCACTCAGCGGCCTGAGGTCCGCGGTCCGTCCGGTCCGGGGGCGGCGGACCCTCCGGTGAGGCGGCCGCCCCGGCCTCCGGCATCGCGGGTCCGGGGAAGAAGCGGCGGACAGCGAGGGCCACGTAGACCAGTCCGATCAGGGCCGGCACTTCGATCAGCGGGCCGACGACCCCGGCCAGCGCCTGACCGGAGGTCGCCCCGAACGTCGCGATGGCGACCGCGATGGCCAGTTCGAAGTTGTTGCCCGTCGCGGTGAAGGCGAGCGTCGTCGCCTTCGGGTAGCCAAGGCCGACCGCGCGGCCCAGCGCCATGGAGCCGGCCCACATCACGGCGAAGTACACGAGCAGGGGCAGCGCGATGCGTACGACGTCGATCGGCCGGGAGGTGATGGCGTCACCCTGGAGCGCGAAGAGCACGACGATCGTGAACAGGAGCCCGTACAGGGCGAACGGCCCGATGCGCGGGATCAGCCTGGACTCGTACCAGACCCGCCCCTTGGCCCTCTCGCCGATGCGGCGGGTGAGGAACCCGGCCAGCAGCGGGATACCGAGGAAGATCAGGACCGAGCGGGCGATCTGCCAGACCGAGACGTTCAGCCCGGTCTGTTCCAGGCCGAGCCAGCCGGGCAGGACGGAGAGGTAGAACCAGCCGAGCAGGCTGAACGCGGCCACCTGGAACACCGAGTTCAGCGCGACCAGGACCGCCGCGGCCTCCCGGTCGCCGCAGGCGAGGTCGTTCCAGATGACGACCATGGCGATACAGCGGGCCAGCCCGACGATGATCAGGCCGGTCCGGTACTCGGGCAGACCGGGCAGGAAGATCCAGGCCAGCGCGAACATCAGGGCCGGTCCTGCGATCCAGTTCAGGAACAGCGACGGGATCAGCAGACGGCGGTCGCGGGTGACGGTGTCGAGGCGGTCGTAGCGGACCTTGGCCAGCACCGGGTACATCATCACGAGCAGGCCGAGGGCGATCGGCAGCGAGACGCCGGTGACCGTGATCTTCGCCAGCGCCGCGCCGAGGCCGGGGACCGCGCGGCCGAGACCGAGTCCGGCGGCCATCGCGATCAGGATCCACACCGCGAGGAAGCGGTCGAGGAACGAGAGCCGCGCGGCCACCGGACCCGCGGGCGTGGCCGTGGTGGTGGTGGTGTCGGCGCTCACTGGGCGGCCCCGGCCGTCTCAGCCACGTCAGCCGTGCCAGCCGTCTCAGCCGCGTCAGGAACCGGCGCTCCGGCCGGGCGGGCGAGGACGGCGGCCAGGCGGTCGGTCATCTGCGGCAGCAACCGGTAGTACACCCACGTCCCCCGGCGTTCGGAGTCGATCAGCCCGGCCTCGCGCAGCAGTTTCAGGTGGTGGGAGATCGTCGGCTGCGACAGCTCGAAGGCCGGTGTGAGGTCACAGACGCAGACCTCCCCGCCCGCACGCGAGGCGATCATCGACAGCAGCCGCAGCCGCACCGGGTCCCCCAGCGCCTTGAACACCTTCGCCAGATCGGCGGCCTGGTCCTCGTCCAGCGGTGCGGTCAGCAGCGTGGGGCAGCATCCGTCGACGCCGTCCTGACCGTGGACCGCGCGCTCTTGTTTCGACATCTGTCTATATTGACGCCTTTCGATGCACGACGCAAGCTTGATTCGACGGGCATCGATGCAACAAGGACGCGGGCCTCGCCACCTTCGAGGAGAACGACACCTCCTGCCGCTACGCCCTCCAGGACAGGGTGTGGGTCCACGGCCACGGCAAGGAGCCGTGGGGGCTCCGTCGTCAAGGCCGACGCCGACCGGATGGGCAAGAGCGCCGCCCTGGACGGCGAGGGGCCATGAACAAGGAAGGCGGAGGCGGGCAGCCCGCGATCATGGTCCCGATCGCGACATACTTGGCCGGCCCCGCGACCACGCGACTGTCCGATTCGCACCGCACGCGGACCGGCCAGGCGGGGGCTCCCCCAGCAGCGCCGCACGCACCGCCGCGCACATTCCGGACAGACGCGTCCGCCCCGCATCTGTCCGGAAACCCTCCGACGCCAGTTCGGAATGCGACTTTCGCGCCATACCGGCTACCCCATGTACCGAAGATGACACCGAACGTCATCAACTCCCGTGAGGAAACCTCTCCATGGCCGACCAGAACGCCCCTACCGAGCAGCAGCTCGCCGAGGCGCTGACCGGCGCAGCCCCGATCCTGCTGACCCAGGAACCCGGAGCCGCCGCCCAGCCCGCGCCCTCCCCCGACGACACGTGGACGCTGCACGGCGGCACCGCCTGGGTGTACTACGGCAGCGGCCACCGGGCCCTGACCCGCCCGGTCATCCTGGCGGACGGCTTCAACTCCGGCCCCAGCAACCGCGACCTGCTCTGGGAGCACCTCGACAGCGGCGCGTACGCGTTCCTCACCGAGCTGCGCCACCGGGGCCACGACGTCGTGCTGCTCGGCTTCAACGAGCGCAGCGCCTCCATCCTGGACAACGCCGGGACCGCGTCCGAGGCGATCCTGCGGGCGATCTCGGAACGACAGGGCGACACCCCGCTGGCTGTCGGCGGCCTCAGCATGGGCGGGCTGGTCACCCGCTACGCCCTCGCCAAGCTGGAACACGACATGGTCGACCACCAGACCGCCGTCTACTTCTCGTACGACAGCCCGCACCGGGGCGCCTGGATCCCCATCGCGCTACAGGCGTTCGCGCACTACATCCGGAAGCTGGACAGCCGTTTCTCGGACCAGATGAACAGCCCGGCCGCCCAACAGCTGCTGAGCCAGCACATCCAGGAGTGGGAGGACACCCCCACGCCGAGCCACCAGAGGGCCGAATTCCTGGACGCGTTGCGCGCGGTCGGCGACTGGCCCCAGCGGCCCCGGAAGATCGCCGTCGCCAACGGGGTGGGCACCGGCACGGGCAACGGCATCGAACCCGGCGCGAAGACGTTCCGGGGCAAGGGGCTGGCCATCACCGGCACCGAGCTCTACGCACAGTCCGATGGCGACGACCAACTCGTCGCCCAGCTGCGGGTCGTGACCCTGAAGAAGCCGCAGATCCGCACCTCGGGTCTCCCCGACATCGACGGCGCCCCCGGCGGCACCCTGGAGGGCTTCGGCATCCTCGCCGACGCCCTCAACGCGCTGCCCCGCTATGCGGGCATGGCCTCGGAAGCCCTCATCCGCGAGCACTGCTTCGTGCCGGCGGTCAGCGCCGTGGACATCCGCCCCATCGCCACGGACAACGAGCTGTACACGCCCGTGAACGACCTGGACCCGTACGACAGCGGGCTGGACGAGTTCAAGCTCGCGTCCCGGAACGAGCCGCACACCGCCATCACCGAAGAACTCGGCTCCTGGATCATCGACCGCCTGGCGTGACAGCCGGACCCCGAGCCGAGCCCCGCAGCGGACACCGCTGCGGGGCTCCCTCCGTATCAAGGCAACCGCCCCGCCCGGTTCAGTTCCGCGACCCGCGCCCGCAGCACCTCCCCCGGCAGGGCCGGATCCAGCACCTCCGGCGGACAGTCCCACTCGCGCCCACCGCCGAGCGGACGCAGCTGTACGAACCCGTCCTCGCGTGCCATGACCTGCCCGATCCGGCCGCTCCGGGAATCGACGCCGTACTCGACGGCGGCGCTCACGGCCGCACCTGCTGGAGCACGGCGGCCAGCCGCAGCGCCGTGTCCAGGTTGCACCGCCCCAACTCCACCAGGGGCAGGGGATCGGCGTTCGCACACGACACGGGGTCCACCCGCAGCGACGGCAGGCTGACCCCCACCTCCTTGAATCCCACCCGCAGATCCTCCACGGCCTGCTCGGCCGCCCTGATCCGCTCCTGCTGCGTCAGCGCCATGACCACTGCCTCTCACACTGAGTGTTTCGCTTTCCTCACTCAGCGTGTCCAACCCGGGCTAGCCTGACCAGTACTCAAGGCCCAACAAGCCAACCCGTGGAACGGGAGTTGTCATGCCAGGCCCCAAGAACCTCGACCCGTCCTCATCGCCGCGCGCACTCCTCGGCGCCGAACTCCGCTACGCCCGCGAGAAGGCGGGCCTCAGCCAGGAAGAGCTGGGCGCTCCGCTCTTCGTCAGCGGCTCGTTCATCGGCCAGCTGGAGGCGGGCACCCGGCGGATGCACCTGGAGTACGCCCGGCAGATGGACGAGATTCTGGGGACGGACTTCTTCGTCCGGAACTGCACGGCTGCTGCCAAGTCCAAGTACCCGGATCACTTCGCTGCGGCAGCGGACGCGGAAGCCGATGCGACGACGATCAAGGAGTACGCGCCGCAGCTGATTCCGGGGCTGTTGCAGACGGAGGCGTACGCGCGGGCGGTGTTCTGGGCGTACCAGCCGACGGCCACCGAGGACGTGATCGACGCACTGGTGGCGGCGCGACTGGAACGGGCGCACCTGCTGACCGATCCAACAACGCCACTGTTGTGGGTCGTCCTTGACGAAGCGGTGCTCCGCCGGAAGGTGGGTGGGGCCACGGTGGCGGCGAGTGCGCTGCGGCATGTGGCAGCGCTGGTGCGAAAGCACCGGGTCATCGTGCAGGTGCTGCCGTTCTCGGCGGGTGGGCACGCAGCCATGGGCGGGGCGGTCAAACTGATGGCGTTCGAGGACGCGCCGCCGCTGACGTATCTGGAAGGCTCAGGCGCAGGTCAACTGTTGGATGACCCAGCCGCCGTTGCACGACACGAGCTTGCCTACGATTTCGTGGCCGCCAGCGCATTGTCACCACAAGAATCCCTGGCCCTGATCGAATCGGTGGCGGAGGATTACGAGCATGAAGAAGAGCCCTGATTGCGATCTGTCCGCAGCCATCTGGAAGAAGTCCAGTTATAGCGATGGCAGCGGCGGGAACTGCGTAGAGATCGCGCGCGACTTCCCCGGCGCCGCCACCTGGCGCAAGTCGACCTACAGCGGCGGCAACGGCAGCAACTGCGTCGAAGTGGCCGACCACTTCCCCGGCATCGTCCCCGTCCGCGACTCCAAGAACCCCGCCGGCCCGGCGCTCGTGTTCCGGGCGCCCGCCTGGGCCGAGTTCGTAGCGGACCTCCAGAACGCCTGAAGGAGAACGTCATGGACGCAGAGCCGTTCTCGGTGGACATCGTCGTGCGCGGATACGAGACCGACTCGCAGGGCCACCTCAACCAGAGCGTCTACCTCCAGTACGCGGAGCACGCCCGATGGTCGCTGCTGCGGCACGGGGGCATCCAGCAGAGCGACCTGCTCGACAAGGGTGTCGGGCCCGTGACGCTGGAGACGACCATCCGCTACCGGCGCGAACTCCGCGCGGGCGACGAAGTGGAGGCGACCTGCGCCTTCGTGTTCGGCGAGCGGAAGACGTTCCGGATCGAGCAGGCCATCCGCAAGACGGACGGGACCGTGGCAGCCGAAGTGACCGCCGTGGCGGGCCTGCTGGACCTCACCGCACGGAAGCTCGTCGAGAACCCGCGCGAGTACTTCCAGTCTCTCGCCACGGATCCTGCCGCCTTCGGACTCTGATCACACGACAAGCAACAGGAGAAGCCGATGTATGAATCCGAGGAAGCCTGGCGTGAGGTCGACGCCTACTTCGTGGACACCCTTGTCCCCGAGGACAAGGCGCTGGTCAACGCACGCGAATCCGGTCGGCGGACCACGATGCCGCAGGCCGAGGTGGCCCCGAATCAGGGGAAGCTCCTCGCGATGCTGTGCCAGATGACGGGTGCGACCCGGGTACTGGAATTCGGCACCCTGGCCGGTTACAGCACTGTGTGGCTCGCGCGCGCGGTCGGCGACAAGGGCCGCGTCACCTCGCTCGAACTGGAGGAGCAGAACGCCGAAGTGGCGCGGGCGAACCTCGAAGACGCGGGCGTGGCCGACCGGGTCGACGTCCTCGTCGGCCCTGCGGGGGACTCGGCACGGCGACTCGTGAAGGACGGCGTGGAGCCGTACGACTTCGTGTTCATCGACGCGGACAAGCCCAGCAATCCCGAGTACCTGAGGGCGTCCCTCGCCCTGACCCGCCCCGGGAGCGTGATCGTCATCGACAACGTCGTGCGCAACGGGGCCGTCACCGACCCCGACAGTGACGATGCCCGGGTCCAGGGCGTACGGACGGTGCTCGCGGACATCGCGGCGGATCCCCGCCTGGACGCGACCGCCCTCCAGACCGTGGGCTCCAAGGGCTGGGACGGCTTCACGGTCGTCCGACGGACCGGCTGATCTGCTGCGGCACCCGGACAGGGCCTAGCATCAGGGGCTTCGCCGACCCCTGGAGTGTCTGGAGTGTGCCGCCATGTCGTTGCCGCGTCTCGGAGTGGTCATCGTGACGATGGGCACGCGCCCGCGTGAGCTGGAGGCTCTGCTCGCTTCGGTGGAGAAGCAGGATGTGCCGGCTGCGCGGGTGATCCTCATCGGCAACGCGACGCCTCTCACCGATGTGGACGTGGCGGCGAACGTGACCAAGGTCCCGCTCGATGAGAACCTGGGCTGTCCGGGCGGCCGCAACGTCGGTCTTGAGATGCTGCGCGAGTCGGGCGAGGCCGATGTCGTCCTCGAACTGGACGACGACGGCCTGCTCATCAGCGACGACGTGTTCCGCACGGTCCAGCAGCTGTTCGCGGCGGACCCGGGGCTGGGGATCACCGGGTTCCGGGTCGCCGACGAACACGGCCACACGGAGCGGCGCTGGGTGCCCCGGCTCCGTGCGGACGATCCGATGCGACGCGGACCGGTGACCGCGTTCCTCGGTGGCGGACACGCTCTCGCGATGCCCATGCTCAGGGAGATCGGCCTGTGGCCGGGGGAGTTCTTCTTCGGGCACGAGGAGTCCGACCTCGCCTGGCGGGCACTCGACGCGGGGTGGAAGATCCTGTACGAGCCGGAGCTCGTGCTCCAGCACCCGGCGACCTCTCCGGCGCGCCATGCCGTCTACTACCGCTTCACCGCCCGGAACCGGGTCTGGCTCGCCCGGCGCAGGCTCCCGGCCGCGCTGGTCCCGGTCTATCTCGGCGTGTGGATCGTCCTCACCCTGGCGCGCATCCGCTCCCTCGCCGGTCTCACCGCGTGGTGGGGCGGTTTCGCCGAAGGCGCGCGGAGGCCGTGCGGCCCGCGCGACCCGATGAAGTGGCGCACGGTGTGGCGCATGACCAGGCTGGGGCGCCCGCCGATCCTCTGAAGGGGCAGGCATCTCCTCGTCGGCCGACCGACCGCCCCCGCGCGGCCCCGGGGCTCAAGCCCCGCGCTCCGAGCCCTCTTCACAGTGATGGGGTGGAGGGTCTGATATCCCACCCAACCCCCCTCCCCGCGCGGCATGTTGACTTTTCGTGACCGACTTGCGACGGACGGTCGCCAGGCTCTAGCGTGCTCACAGAACGTAAACGGCCCCGGTCGGTGCGCCAACACCGGCTCCGGGGCCTGACCAACCAGATCGACAAGCATCGAGGTTCGATCCATGGCTGACAGCCACCTTAATCCTGCCCACCGCCCGTCCCACGTGCCCCCTCACCCGATGGCCAACCCCGGGTACGGGAAGCGCTCCGCGACTGACCAACGTCCGTACACCGCATCGGATTTCGCGCACCTGCCGCCCCGCGAAGCGTCCATCGCCGCGTACATCGACCGGCTGCCGGACGGGTCCGACATCTCGGTCAAGACGCTCGCCCGAGTCCTCCCCTACGGGCAGTGCGCCCTGCGCACCGCGCTCAACGCTCTCCAGCGCGCCGGACATCTGCGCCGGGGCAGCGAGCACCTGATCGGGGCGGACAGCGCCCGCTGGGTGACGCGTACGTGGTTCTCCCGGACCGCCCGCGACGACGCCTGGTGGGCAGCGTTCACCACCGGGGACGCACCCGATGACTCTCCTCCGCCCCAACGGCCTTCCCGGTCGCGGGCGTTCATCCTGCTGGCCGCCCTCGGCCGCACCGCGCCCTCGCTGACCCTTTCGGCGGCGGACTGTGCCGCGCTGGAGCCCCTTGCCGCCACGTGGTTCGAGCGCGGCGCCACCGAACCCGAGATGCTGCACGCGCTGACGTCCGGGCTGCCGACCCCCGTACACCGCGCGTCCTCACTCGTCCGCAGGCGGCTCACCGACAAGCTCCCGCCCGAGCGCGCACCGCAGCCCCCGCGCGTCCCACGCCCGGCCCTGCGTGTCCTGGAGTGCGGCAAGTGCGGGGCACCGGGTCGGCCCGAGGCGCTGCCGGGCGGCGAGTGCGCGGAGTGCCGAGGGGTGGCCGTGCGCCGTCCGGCCGCACTGCCCCCCGACCACGTCCGTTCCCGCGCCGCCGAGGCGCGGGCGGCCCTGACCCGGCCCCCCGAGAGGACCCGCACATGACCGTTCAGCTCATTCGTGCCGGAAGCGGGGCACGATGGAGGGGAGGAGGCGACGCCATGACCCCCAGCACCGCTGATCACGCCCAGATGTCCGTCGAGGACTTCGAAGAGCTTGCCCGCCATGCGCCCGAGACCGTGGCACTGGAATTCATCAACGGAAAGCTTGAGGTCAAGCCCGTGCCGGACCAACTGCATGGCGCCATTGTCATGTGGCTGCTGAGGCAGTGCATGCAGCAGCGCCCTGAACTGGCCCTGTATCCGGAGCAGGGCCTCAAAGTGGATTCCTACCGCAGGGGCCGCGCCCGCGCGGACGGCGCCCTGGCCCCGCTCGACCACTACGTGGGCCAGAGCGGCGAGTGGGCAGACACCGATGGCACGCTCATGGCCGTGGAAGTCACCTCGCACGACGCCGACACGGACCTCCGCGACCGCGTGGAGAAGCGTGACGGTTACGCGGCCTCCGGCATCCCGGTCTACCTCCTCGTCGACCGGGACGCGGAGAAGCTCGTCGTCTACAGCGATCCGGACCGGGGCGAGTACCGGACCCGGACATCCCACGCGTACGGCACTACGCTCACGCTGCCCGCTCCCGTCTCGATCACCCTGGAGACCGGGAAACTCAAGGAATACGCGGACTGACGGTCGCGGAGCCCGGTCTCCTCCGGGTACTCGGCCCATCGTGCCCATCGACAACTGGCCAACCGGTCACAGTGGCATCGCGTCGTCCCCCGAAGGCGATGGGACGTGACACTGATGGGCGGCGGCGTCAGCCGGGTCGAGGAGGTCCTCGTACACCCCGACCTTGAACCGGATCAGGTCCAGGGACCCGGTGAGCCCGCACCGCCGGCTGAGTGACCTGAGTGACCTGAGTGACCTGATCGGGGGGAAAGGGGTTCCTCGTTCAGGGCCGAACTGGACTCTGCGGCACGGGGAGTGAACCTTTCCGCCGCGTCGGTCATCCCATCCTGTGATGCGAAATACTCAGCTGAACTCCATGCCTTCTCCCGACAACCTCAGCACCATCGGCAGCCTCGACACCATCGACGACATACGCAGCCGCTTCTTTCCCGTGCGGCTCCCGGGCGCGAGCAGCGGAGTCGGCCGGTGCGTCGACGAAGCGACGTTCCGGGAGGCGGTCGGAGAGATCTACGCGTCCGTCTTCCCCGACCGGGACGCCTACCCGTACCGCCCCAAGTCGGAGGAGCTGATCGCGGAATACCGGACGCTCCACCAGGAGCGGATCCTCATGGAGGACGGCGACGGGAAGCTGATGGGGTGGCTGAAGGGCCGGATGGCCGACCCCGACACCTTCTACCTGGGCACGAGCGGCATGCTGCCCGAGTTCCGCGCCCAGCGCGTCGCCGCCCTCTGTTACGTCAAGCTGCTGGAGTACCTGCAGGCGGTCGGATACGAGCGGGTGACGTCCGAGCACCACCCGAGCAACCGCACCGCGATGATCTTCCAGCTCAAGCACGGATTCAGCATCGAGGGCATGAGCCTGGACGAGCGCTGGGGACCGATGGTCAAGATGGTGCGCTTCTTCGACAAGGACCGCCAGGCCGAGTTCGACCGGCGCTTCGGCTTCGAGCAGTACCCGAAGGGCGCCTGACCGCGCGCTCCGCCCACGCGCCGCACACCGCGGCCGGCGCCCGGTCCCCCGACAGGACACCCGCCACCCACTCCCGTGAACCAGCGGCGGCTTCCGTACGGAGCCGCCGCTCCGGGGCGTGTCCGGAACAGGGCACGGTCCGCGCCCCCACTCAGCGAACCGATGAGGAAGCGTGCACATCACCTACCTGCTCGCCACCGGCAGCAACGCGATCTACGACGGCAAGTACAGCCAGCGCGGGCGCTACCACACCTACGGCCAGCAAAGCTTCGTACTCGACCTGATCAGGACCATGAGCAGAGCGGGCCACACCGTACGGCTCGTCGTCGACACCCCCGCCAGCTTCGCCCTGACGTCGACCTTCCAGGGCATGGACTCCGTCACCGTGACGGAGGAGATCGATCCGTCGGGCAAGACCGATCTGCTCCTGGTCGACGAGGTGCCCGACGAGATGCTGATGCACTTCGACGCGCACATACCGGCGTTCAGGATCGTCCACCACGCGGGTCGCCGTTCGTCCGACTACCTCGTCGCGCGCTGCGAGCGTTTCCTGTGCATGACGGAGAACGCGCTGTCGCTCCAGCGCAGGTACCTTCCCCCGGACCGGGCGGTCCTCGTGCACCAGGGCGTCGACCTGGAGCGCTTCCCCGCGGTCCTCGACAAGAGCAGCGGGCGGCGGCCGCGGGTCCTGATCTACTGCCGGATGGACTCCGGGCGCGAGGCCCTCCTCGGCCGGATCATCGAGAACATCGACCGCGAGGAGTTCCTCGTGTACGTGGCGGGCGACGGTCCGGGGTTCTGGGACACGAGTGACCGCTTCGGCAGCGAGATCATCCTCATCAACCACGTGCCGTGCCAGTCGATACCCAATCTGCTCGGCGAGATGGACGTGGTCATCTCACTCGGGCGCGGTGCGATGGAGGCCCTGGCGACGGGCATTCCGACCCTCTGCGCGGGCCACCACTACGCCGGCCCCATCACGGCGGACAACATCGGCGCCCTCCTGGAGTACAACCTCACCGGCGCCGTCAGCGACCGCGATCCGTCCCTCGTCATGACGGACATCCGTGCGGCACTCGACACCGACCGGCGGACGGTGCGGGCACTGGCCGAGGAACGGCTGTCGGCCGACGCCTTCATGGAGAGCGTGTCCGGCCTGTACGCACAGATCGCCGGATGACGGACGGGACAACGGGCGGGACGGCGCCCGGGACGGGCGCTGCGGCACCGGGCGCGACAACGGACGGGACGACGGGCGCACCGTCCGGTGTACGCGCGCCGGGGCTCCTCTCGTCCCGCAATCCACGGCTCTACTACGCCGGGTTGGTCGTCTCCCAGACCGGCACCAACACACAGCTCGTGGCACTGGGCTGGTTCACCTACCAACTCAGCCACAACGCCCTCGTCCTCGGCGTGGTCACCGCGGCGCCGATCTTCACGATGCTGCTGTTCAGCCAGGTGGGCGGTCTGGCCGCCGACCGCTTCCCGCCGCGCCGGGTGCTGCTGTGCACCCACTCCCTGCTCGCGCTGCTGGCCCTGCTGCTCGGCCTGCTGGCGCACAGCGGCTCGCTCGCGGTGTGGCACCTCGTGGTCAGCGCGCTCTGCGTCGGCAGTATCAACGCGATCGGGCTGCCGACGGAGCAGGTCTTCGTCTCGGAGGTCGCCGGCGATGCCCTGCTGAGGCGGGCGGTCACGCTCAACAACGTCATCCTCAACCTGTCGCTGGTCGTCGGCTCCTCCCTGGCGGGCCCCCTCATGGGGGCGGTGGGCCTGGGCGGGGTGGTCCTGCTGAACGGGCTCTCCTACCTGACGATGCTCGCGGCCCTCCTCCTCATCCGCCCGGCCCGACTCCACGTCCGTCCCCCGCGGACGGGCGGGCGCCCCCGGGTGCGCGGCGCCTGGGGGTACGTGCGGCACAGCCCCGGCCTCACCCTGCTGCTGCTCGTCATCGGCACCGTCGGCCTCTTCGGCACGAGTCTTCCCTCGCTGCTGCTCCTGCTGACCTCCAGCGAACTCACGGGGCAGGCCGGGGCGTACGGCATCCTGCTCGCTGTCATCTCCGTCGGCTCCCTCATCGGGGCCGTGCTGACCTGGCGGACCAAGATCGTGCTGGGCACGGTGCTGGTGGGCAGCCTCCTGCTCGGGATCCTCGAACTCGCCACCGCGGCCATGCCGTCCCTGCTGACCCTGGCTCTGGTGCTGCTGCCGGTCGGAGCGGTCTCCCTCGTCCTGCGGGCGGGCCTGCTGAGCCTGGCGCAGCTCCAGACACTGCCGGAGTTCCGCGGCCGGGTGATGGCGATCTTCCAACTCGTCTACCGTGCGGGCTGGTTCCTCGGCACGCTGGCCGCGAGCTGGGCGGCGCAGACGTGGGGCCCCCGTCCGGCGATCGCGTGGGGCGGAGCGGCGGTGACGGTGGTCGTCGCGGTGATCGTCCTGGTGATGACGGTGTTCCGCGCGATGTCGGTGTCGCTGGTCGCCCGGCGCGTGCCGCGCGTCAGCATCGCCCTGGCACCTGAGCCGGAGGGCCGCCACCGGCGTCCTCCGCGCCACCTGGCCGCGGATTCCTGAGAGCGGCGCGGACCACGGCCCCGGAAGCAACCGCGAACGCCCGAGGGCGGTACCCCTCCGAGAAGGGGTACCGCCCTCGGTCCGTACTGCTTGCCGTACTACTGCTGGAGCAGCCGATCCTCGCTGGAAGAGCTGAGGATCAGAAGTCCATGTCACCGCCGGGCATGCCGCCCGGGGCGCCGCCGGGGGCGGCCTTCTCCGGCTTGTCGGCGATGACGGCCTCGGTGGTGAGGAACAGCGCGGCGATCGACGCGGCGTTCTGCAGCGCGGAGCGCGTGACCTTCGCCGGGTCGATGATGCCCTCGGCGATCATGTCGACGTACTCGCCGGTCGCGGCGTTCAGGCCGTGGCCGACCGTCAGGTTGCGGACCTTCTCGACGACGACTCCGCCTTCGAGACCACCGTTGACGGCGATCTGCTTCAGCGGGGCCTCAAGCGCGAGCTTCACGGCGTTGGCGCCGGTCGCCTCGTCACCTTCGAGCTCAAGCTTCTCGAACACCGCGGAGGCCTGGAGCAGGGCCACGCCACCACCGGCGACGATGCCCTCCTCGACGGCCGCCTTCGCGTTGCGAACGGCGTCCTCGATGCGGTGCTTGCGCTCCTTGAGCTCGACCTCGGTCGCGGCACCGGCCTTGATGACGGCCACGCCGCCGGCCAGCTTCGCCAGGCGCTCCTGGAGCTTCTCACGGTCGTAGTCCGAGTCGGAGTTCTCGATCTCGGCACGGATCTGGTTGACGCGGCCCTGGACCTGGTCGCTGTCACCGGCACCGTCGACGATCGTGGTCTCGTCCTTGGTGATGACGACCTTGCGGGCGCGGCCGAGCAGGTCGAGACCGGCGCTCTCCAGCTTGAGGCCGACCTCCTCGGAGATGACCGTGCCACCGGTGAGGATGGCGATGTCGCCGAGCATGGCCTTGCGGCGGTCGCCGAAGCCCGGGGCCTTGACGGCGACGGACTTGAAGGTGCCGCGGATCTTGTTGACGACCAGCGTCGACAGCGCCTCGCCCTCGACGTCCTCCGCGATGATCAGCAGCGCCTTGCCGGACTGCATGACCTTCTCAAGCAGCGGAAGGAGGTCCTTCACGTTGCCGATCTTGGAGTTGACGATCAGGATGTACGGGTCGTCGAGCGACGACTCCATACGCTCCATGTCGGTGGCGAAGTACGCCGAGATGTAGCCCTTGTCGAAGCGCATGCCCTCGGTGAGCTCAAGCTCGAGCCCGAAGGTCTGCGACTCCTCGACGGTGATGACGCCTTCCTTGCCGACCTTGTCCATCGCCTCGGCGATGAGCTCGCCGATCTGGGTGTCAGCGGCGGAGATGGAGGCGGTCGAAGCGATCTGCTCCTTGGTCTCCACGTCCTTGGCCTGCTCAAGCAGGGCGGCGGAGACGGCCTCGACGGCCTTCTCGATGCCACGCTTCAGGGCCATCGGGTTGGCACCGGCGGCGACGTTGCGGAGGCCCTCACGAACCAGCGCCTGCGCGAGGACGGTCGCGGTGGTCGTACCGTCACCGGCGACGTCGTCCGTCTTCTTGGCGACCTCCTTGACCAGCTCGGCGCCGATCTTCTCGTACGGGTCCTCGAGCTCGATCTCCTTGGCGATGGAAACACCATCGTTGGTGATCGTGGGGGCGCCCCACTTCTTCTCGAGGACGACGTTGCGGCCCTTGGGGCCGAGTGTGACCTTGACGGCGTCGGCGAGCTGGTTCATCCCGCGCTCGAGACCGCGCCGTGCCTCCTCGTCGAACGCGATGATCTTGGCCATGTGAAGTGGTCCTCCCGGACAGGGGGTGGAAAGCGTCAGACCTGGCGGTGCCCGCGACGGACGGCCTGCTTGCCCGGTGGTTCCTTGCCCCACCCGGCCCGCGGGCCTCACCAACCCGGTCTTTCTGTCACTCTCACTAGGAGAGTGCTAACGCCAATGATTAGCACTCGACCCCGGTGAGTGCAAGCGCCTTCGGAGAAGGCCCAGTCAGGGGTGGTGGTCGGGCGACGGGAGGGCGCAAGCGCCTTCGGTGGATACGGGACGCATGCCGGGCGGACCCGGACGCACGAGAGGCCCGCGCCCCTCTGTGGGGTGCGGGCCTCTCGGCGTGAGTGGTTCGGTGGCCGATCGCGCCGAGATCAGACGGCGAGCTTGACCATGTCCGCCTGCGGACCCTTCTGGCCCTGCGAGATCTCGAACTCGACTCGCTGACCTTCTTCAAGGGTGCGGTAGCCGTCCATCTGAATCGCGCTGTAGTGGACGAAAACATCCGCACCACCGTCGACCGCGATGAAGCCGTACCCCTTCTCCGCGTTGAACCACTTGACGGTGCCCTGAGCCATGACTAACTCCCCTATTACTGGCCCTTGCACAGAGCCCGCACTTCGCGGGATCCGGGTCAGACCTTGCGTCGTAACGCGTCGACCGCGGCTGAATGTATCTGCCCAACTGCCCTCTGCAACAGGTCAATCGGACGAGAATTCTGAGCGCAGCCGAACACCCCATTGGGCGGATTTCCCAGGATCCCCGGGCAAGTCGGGCCGGGCAAAGGGCACTTACGGCGCATAGGGATCGAACACATTGCCCACACATTGATGCGCGCTCAGCTGCTCGCGGCGCGGGTGATCAAGGGGGCTGCCCCAACTCTACCGTGTTCAATCATGCTGAATTGCCCCCTCCGCTTCGTAGCGGAGAGGGCAACGGGTCCAGCGAGGTGTCACACAGATGTCAGGCGCGGCGAAGAGCGCCCAGGGGCTCGCTCAGCCGCCGGCGACGGCCGGGATGATGGAGATGCCCGTACCGTCGGGCGTCGCCGTCTCCAGGCCCTGCTCGAAGCGCACGTCGTCGTCGTTCACGTACACGTTCACGAAGCGGCGCAGCTTGCCCTGGTCGTCCAGGACGCGGGCCGCGATGCCGGTGTGGTTCTTCTCCAGGTCGGCGATGACCTCGGAGAGGGTGCCGCCGTCGGCGGCGACCTCGGCCTGGCCGCCCGTGTAGGTGCGGAGGATGGTGGGGATGCGGACCTTGACGCTCATGCGGATTGCCTTCCAGGAGTCCGGGGCGGGACGAGTCGGACGGGACGGACGGGTACGGACCGGGCGGACGGGCTCCGTCAGGCGCCCGTGGCCAGACCGGCCTCGCGGAACGCGTCCAGGGTCGGACGGATCGTCGCGGTCGGGCCGGACGTCGGGGCGACCGCGTCCAGGGTCTTGAGGCCGTCGCCCGTGTTGAGTACGACGGTGGTGAGGGACGGGTCGAGCAGACCGGCCTCGATGAGCTTCTTCGTCACGCCGACGGTCACCCCGCCCGCGGTCTCCGCGAAGATGCCCTCGGTGCGGGCCAGCAGCTTGATCGCGTCGACGATCTGCGCGTCGTTGACGTCCTCGACGGCGCCGCCGGTGCGGCGGGCGATGTCCAGCACGTACGGGCCGTCCGCCGGGTTGCCGATGGCCAGCGACTTGGCGATCGTGTCCGGCTTCTGCGGCCGTACGACGTCGTGCCCGGCCTTGAACGCGGTGGAGACCGGCGAACAGCCCTCGGCCTGCGCGCCGAAGATCCGGTACGGCTTGTCCTCGACCAGGCCGAGCTTGATCAGCTCCTGGAGACCCTTGTCGATCTTCGTGAGCTGGGAGCCCGAGGCGATCGGGATGACGATCTGGTCCGGCAGCTGCCAGCCGAGCTGCTCGCAGATCTCGTACGCCAGGGTCTTGGAGCCCTCGCCGTAGTACGGGCGGAGGTTCACGTTGACGAAGCCCCAGCCCTCGCCGATCGGGTCGCCGATGAGCTCGGAGCAGAAGCGGTTGACGTCGTCGTAGTTGCCCTCGATGCCGACCAGTTCGCCGCCGTAGACCGCGGCCATCACGACCTTGCCCTGCTCCAGGTCGTGCGGGATGAACACACAGGAGCGGAAACCGGCACGGGCCGCCGCGGCGCCGACGGCGCCGGCCAGGTTGCCCGTGGAGGAGCAGGAGAGCGTGGTGAAGCCGAAGGCACGGGCCGCCTCGACGGCGATGGCGACGACACGGTCCTTGAAGGAGTGCGTCGGGTTGCCGGAGTCGTCCTTGATGTGCAGACCGCCGGTGATGCCCAGCTCACGGGCGAGGTTGTCGGCCTTGACGAGCTTGGTGAAGCCCGGGTTCAGGTTGGGGTGGTCGGCCACGTCGGCGGGGACGGGCAGCAGCGGCGCGTAGCGCCAGATGTTGTTCGGGCCGGCCTCGATGCGCTTCTTCAGCTCGTCGGGGGAGCCGCTCGGCAGGTCGTACGCCACTTCGAGCGGCCCGAAACAGGACGCGCAGGCGAAGAGGGGGCCGAGCGGGAAACGCTCTCCGCACTCACGGCACGAGAGGGCCGCCGCGGGGCCGAGATCGACGGTCCCGGTGGAGTCGTTGGTGCTGGTGACGGTCTGCACAGCCATGGTGGCGAGGTCCTCTCCTCATCTTCCTCGCGACGTACTTCGCCGCAAGACGGAATTGGCACCTTCCCCACCATGACCTCGCGGTCGGCGGGAGGGTTGCCGGGACTTCTACGGGCCGTTCCCTCAGTCCCTCTGGATGAGCGCTTATGACGCGGGCCTTGAGGCCCGGCGTGTTTGTCCGCAGGTGCTGACCCCGGCATGCCGTGGCCATTCGCGTTGTTCAAGACTGTAACCGAAGGCAGGGACGGTTGAGATAGTCGTCCGAACCGCGAGATGGCTCACAGTCAAGGAGACGCGCCGTGCTGGAAGAGGTGGACCGCTGGCTGACCAGGCGTTCCTGGTCGGCCGCCGACCGTCCGCTGGACCGGCTGACCGCCGCCAAGCGGGGTACGACGGTGAGTGTCGTCCTGCCCGCGCTCAACGAGGAGGCCACGGTCGGGGCGATCGTGGCGACCATCCGCCGCGAGCTGATGGACACCCTGCCGGTGCCGCTCGTGGACGAGCTGGTGGTCGTCGACTCCGGCTCCACCGACCGTACGGCGGAGGCAGCGGCAGCAGCCGGGGCGCGGGTGGTGCACCGGGACGAGATCCTGCCGCGCATACCGGCCGTGCCGGGCAAGGGCGAGGTGCTGTGGCGTTCGCTCCTGGTGACCGGCGGCGACATCGTCTGCTTCGTCGACGCGGACCTGCGGGAGTTCTCGGCGGACTTCGTCTCGGGGATCGTCGGACCGCTGCTGACCGATCCCGATGTGCAGTTCGTGAAGGCCATGTACGACCGGCCGCTCGGTGAGGCGGCCGGCCAGGGCGGGCGGGTGACCGAGCTGGTGGCCCGGCCGCTGCTGAATCTGCACTGGCCGCAGCTGGCCGGTTTCGTCCAGCCGCTGGGCGGCGAGTACGCGGTGCGGCGCTCGCTGCTCGAACGGCTGCCCTTCCCGGTCGGTTACGGGGTGGAGCTGGGCCTGCTGGTCGACGCGCTCCACACGGTGGGGCTCGACGCGCTGGCCCAGGTCGACGTGGGCTCGCGCAAACACCGCCACCAGGACGGGCTGGCGCTGGGGCGGATGGCGGCGGCGATCTACCGCACGGCGCAGCTGCGGCTGTCGCGGGGGCAGCTGGTGCGCCCGGCACTGACGCAGTTCGAGCGCGGGGCCGAAGGGCTGGGGTTCGTACCGCGGACGTACGCGGTGGACACCGAGGAGCGGCCCCCGATGCGGGACGTCGGGGAGTACACGGACCGCCGGGCGGCCTGAGCGAGAGCCTGAGCGACGGGCTGACCGAGAACCTGGCCGACGGCAGGACCGATGGGCCGGCCGGGGGCCGTGTCCGGCAGCCGTCCATGGAAAGGTTTTGGCCAAAGCCCGCAGGAGAATCCGAACCTTTCCCAGGGCCGCGATATCCGTGCACCCACAGCACACTTGGCGGTAATGACCTCTGCATGGGCGTAAACAAACAACGGATTTCGTTGCGGTGACGCTTTAACGAACCCTTGACGGGAATCGCCGTCGGGAGTTGTATTCGGTCACCGGAGCGGCGTGGACATCCTCGCGGTCCGCCCCGGATCCGGGGCGTTCCTCAGCGAATCCCCGAAGGGCTCCCCCCTTCTTCCGCCCGCCTCATGCCGCCAGCACCGATGGGACAACGGATGACCCATACGCCCGAGACGACCGTTGCCGCGACCCCCGGGAAGCCGGAAGCCGCCTCGCCCGCCGTGACGGCGGGGGAAGCGCCCACGCTCACCCGGTCGATCGGCGTGGTCGGCGGCACGCTGCTCACGCTGTCCTGTCTGACCCCGGCCTCGTCGCTCTTCGTGATCGTGCCGGACTCCTTCGCCACCCTGGGCACCGGAACGGCCCTCACCATCGCCATCGCGGGTCTGCTCTGCATAGGCGTCGCGTTCACCTACTCCGAGCTGGGCACGCTCATACCGAGCTCCGGTGGCGAGTACGCCATGGTCGGCACCCTCATGGGCCGGCTCGCCGGATGGCTGGTCTTCGTCCTCTCGCTGATCGTCGTCATGATCGTGCCGCCCATCATCGCCCTGGGCACCGCCGACTATCTGGCGCCGATCGTGCATCTGAACCCCCAGTACACGGCGGCCGGCGTGATGCTGCTGGCCACCGCGATGGGCCTGCTCGACCTGCGCGCCAACGCCTGGATCACCGGCATCTTCCTGGTGCTGGAAGTCGTGGCCTGCGCGGTCGTCGCCTTCCTCGGCTTCACCCACACGAGCCGGTCCGCCTCGGTGCTCGTCCACCCCGTGATGGACGCCGGGCACGGGCAGAGTTCGGCCGTCACCGCCGGTCTGATCGTCACCGGACTCGCCACCGCCCTCTTCATCCTTCAGGGCTTCTCGACCGCCGTGTATCTGGCCGAGGAGATGGACAACCCGCGCCGCAACGTCTCCCGCACCGTGCTGTGGACACTCGCCATCGGCGCGGCCGTCGTGCTGATCCCGGTCGTCGCGATCACGCTCGGCGCCCCGGACCTGAAGACGCTCGCCACCGGTGATGTCGCGGGCATGGTGCAGACCTGGAGCAACTCCGGCATCGGCACCTTCGTCAGCCTCTGCATCGCACTGGCGATCATCAACGCGGCGATCGTGATGGTGATCCAGAACTCCCGCGTGGTCTACTCGTCGGCCCGCGACGCCGCCTGGCCGAGCGCCGCCAACCGCGTCCTCTCCCACATCGGCAGGCGCTACGGCTCCCCCTGGGCGGCGACCCTGGCCGTCGGCGTCCCCGGCGCGGTGCTGTGCTTCGTCAATCTGGACACGCTGAGCGATGTCACCGGGGTCGCGGTGGCCGCGATGTACGTCTTCGTCGCACTGGGCGCCCTGGTGTCCCGCCGCGGCGAGCACAAGCACCGGCTGGCCTGGCGCATGCCGCTGTGGCCGGCGATCCCCGCCCTGCTGGTCGTCGTGCTGGCCTGGGTGCTGTACCAGCAGAGCGCCAAGAGCCTGGTCATCACCGGGATCATCGTCGCCGCCGCCGCGCTGTACTGGGCGCTGTACCTCCGGCCCCGGCAGGCCACGCACTGGGTGATCTCCGTCCCCGAGGACGAGCACGCCCCGGCGGCGGACGAGGCCCCCGCGCCGCACTGACCGCGGCACCCCCGCCCCACCCGTACGTTTGAGCGGTTGCGGCACGGGCTAAGTTCGCGTCATGGCCTCTCCGCACGCCGCCCGCGTCCTCGTCGCCTCCAACCGGGGCCCCGTCTCGTACACCCTCCGCGACGACGGGGAGCTCACGTCGAAGCGCGGCGGGGGCGGTCTCGTCTCGGGGCTCTCCGCCATCGAGGGCAACGCCGAATCGCTCTGGGTCTGCGCCGCACTCGGCGACGGCGACCGGGCCGCCGTGCGGCGCGGGGTCTCCGCGGACGGGGTACGGATGCTCGACATCGACCCCGAGGTGCACGCCGACGCGTACAACGGCATCGCCAACTCCGTGCTGTGGTTCGTCCACCACATGCTCTACCAGACCCCGCTGGAGCCGGTCTTCGACGCGGAGTTCCGGCGCCGCTGGGACGCGTTCCGTACGTACAACCGGGCCTTCGCCGAGGCGCTGGCCGCCGAGGCCGCCGAGGGCGCGGCCGTGCTGGTGCAGGACTACCACCTGTCGCTGGTGCCGGGGATGCTGCGCGAACTCCGCCCCGACCTGCGGATCGCGCACTTCTCGCACACCCCGTGGGCGCCCCCCGAGTACTTCCGGCTGCTCCCCGACGACGTCGGCGCGGAGCTGCTGCGCGGCATCCTGGGCGCCGACCGGGCCGGATTCCTGACCCGTCGCTGGGCCGACGCCTTCGTCGCCTGCTGTACGGAGGTGCTCGGCGGTACCGGGGACACCGGGATCGCGGTCCACGGCCTCGGCGCCGACGCGGACTTCCTGCGCAAGCGGTCCCACGAGCCCGATGTGGACGAGCGGATGGCGGCGCTGCGCGAGCGGATCGGCGGCGGCACCGGTGAGGGGCCCGACGGCCGCCGGAAGACGATCGTCCGGGTGGACAGGACCGAGCTGTCCAAGAACATCGTGCGCGGGCTGCTCGCCTACCGGGAGCTGCTCGACACCCGCCCCGAGTGGCACGGCCGGGTGGTGCACATGGCGTTCGCGTACCCCTCGCGGCAGGACCTCGCGGTCTACCGCGACTACATGACCGAGGTGCGGCGCGTCGCCGACGAGATCAACTCCCGTTACGCCACGGCGGACTGGACCCCGGTCGTGCTCTACCTCAAGGACGACTTCGCCCGCTCGCTGGGCGCCTACCGGCTCGCGGACGTCGCCCTGGTCAACCCGATCCGCGACGGTATGAACCTGGTCGCCAAGGAGGTTCCGGTGGTGACCGACCACGGGTGCGCGCTGGTGCTCTCGCGGGAGGCCGGGGCGTACGAGGAACTGGGGCGCGACGCGATCACCGTGAACCCGTACGACGTGAGCGCCACCGCGGCAGCCCTGCACGAGGCGCTCACCATGCCGGACGGCGAGCGCGCCGAACGCACCGGACGGCTGGCCGCTGCGGCGACCGCGCTGCCGCCGCAGCAGTGGTTCCTGGACCAGCTGAACGCGCTGGGCCCGGCCGCGCCGACGGGATGACGGCGGCCCGCGCGCGTGGTTACGCCGTGACGGCGTCGGCGAGGGCCGCGAGCAGGCCGGTCACCGCGCCCGGCCCCGGCACCACCAGGTCGGCCCGCGCGGCCAGTTCGGGCACCTCGTCGCCGCCGCTGCACACCAGCAGGCCGGGCACCCCGTGGGCGCGCAGTTCGTCGACGGCGTCGTAGGCGGGCAGATCCCCGAGGTCGTCCCCGGCGTAGAGGACGGACCCGGCGCCGGTCTCGCGTAGGTACGCGGTCAGTGCCACGCCCTTGTCGACGCCCGGCGGGCGCAGCTCCAGGACCATCCGGCCCGGCTCCACGATCAGACCGTGCCGCGCCGCGAGCCCGGCCAGCGGGGCGCGCAGGGCCTCGAAGGCGGCTTGAGGGTCGGCGGCGCGGCGGGTGTGGACAGCGAAGGCCCGGCCCTTGTCCTCGATCCAGGTGCCGCGTCCGGCGCTCTCCGCGTCCAGCAGCGCGGGGAGTTCGGCACGGGCGGCCGCGACGCCGGGGTGCGGGGCGGGGGCGTCGACCGTACCGGTGGCGGCGTCCCAGCGCTCCGCGCCGTAGTGGCCGAGCACGACCAGGTGCTCCAGGCCGGGGACGCCGGCGAACCCGCCGTACCGTACGGCCACCGCGGCCGGGCGTCCGGTGACGACCGCGACGGAGGCGATGTGCGGCGCGAGCGCGACGAGGGCGGGGACGGCGCCCGGGTGGGCGCGGGCCTGTTCCGGGTCGGGGACGATGTCGGCGAGCGTGCCGTCGAAGTCGAGGGCCACGACGGCTTTCCGGGGCGCGGCCAGGAAGGCGGCGAGGCCTTCACGGCCGGCGGCGGTGACGGGAGTCGGCAGGGTGTTCGGTGAGCGGCCCATGGGGCGACCCTAGCGGGGCACCGGCCCGGGAGCCTTTCCTTTGGATCAGCCGGTCAGCTCCGGGCCTGCCGGTCAGCGGCGTTCGCGGCGGGCCGCCCGGACCCGGCGCAGCCGGTTGACCGTCACGGGGTCGTGGGCCAGGGCGGCCCGGTCGTCCAGCAGGGCGTTGAGGAGCTGGTAGTAGCGGACCGGTGAGATGCCGAGCTGCTCCCTGATGGCCCGCTCCTTGGCGCCGGTGCCCGGCCAGGAGCGGCGCTCCAGTGCGAGTACGGCGCGGTCGCGCTCGGGGAGCGCGGGGCCGTGCGCCTCGTCGCCAGTCACGCCAGTCATACGAACCAACGTACTGGGCGGCCCGGCGGCCGGGCCACTCCCCTACCGGGCAGGACCGGCTACTCCGCGTTCTGCGCGGCCGCCGCCTCGCTCTGGATCTGGTTGAGGACGCTCGCCGGGTTGCCGCCCGGTTGCACGGCCTTGCCGATCCCCTTCTTCATGTCGTCGCTCACCACCGACCAGGACGTCTTGCCGACCGGTGGCAGCTGCGAGTTGGGCAGCTCGTCCAGGAAGGTCTTGAGGGACTTGTGGCGCGGGTCGTCCGCCAGCGTGCCGGACGCCGAGGTGGTGGTGGGCAGCAGGTTGTACTGGCGCGTGAGGTCGAGGACGTTCTTGTCGCTGAACACGTCGTCCAGGAAGGTGCCGATCTGGGTGCGGTGGCCGTTCTGCTTGAAGCCCATGATCCAGTCGGCCACGCCCATGTCCGACTTGGTCGGACCGCTGATGCCCGGCATCGGGACCATGCCGACCTCGATGCCCTTCCTGACGGCCTGCTGCACCAGCTGCGGATGGCCGTTGAGCATGCCGACCTGGCCCTGGGTGAAGGCCGCGTACGCCTGCCTGCGGTCGAAATCGGCGGGTGCGACGGGGCCGGTGAGCCCCGCGCCGACCAGGTCGTTCTTCAGCCAGTCGAAGGTCTTGACGTTCTGGGGCGAGTCGATCGTGTACGTACCGACGCCGTCGGTGAGGCCGCCGTCGCCGCTCAGCAGCCACTGCGTCGCCTCGACCTGCGCCTCCTCGGTGCCCAGCGGGAGGGCGTACGGATACTTCACGCCCCGCGCCTTCAGCACCTCCGCGTCGGACTTGAGGTCGTCCCAGGTCTTCGGCGCCTTGAGGCCGGCGTCCGCGAACATCTTCTTGTTGTAGAAGAGCAGCCGGGTGGAGGCGACGAACGGCATCCCGTACTGCACCCGGTCCTGTTCGCCCGCGTCCGAGAGCGAGGTGAGGAAGTTGGACTGGACCTCTATGGAGAGCAGGTCGTCGGCGCTGTACAGCTTGCCCTGGGCCGCGTAGTCGGCGTACGAGTCCAGCTGCGCGATGTCGGGGGCGTGGCCCGACTTGACCATCTCGGCGACCTTCGCGTCGATGACCTTCCAGGAGTAGACGGAGACGTCGACCTTGATGTGCGGGTTCTTCGCCTCGAAGGCGGCGGCGAGCCCGTCCCAGTACTGCTGGTTGCTCGGGCCGTCGTTCGGGTCGTAGTTGGCGGCGACCACCTTCAGGGTGACGTCACCCGATCCGCTGTCCGACCCGCAACCGGAGAGCGCCGCCGTCATACCGAGCGCGGCAACCGCCGCAGAAAGCCCCAAGAAGCGCTGCCGCACAGCCCTTTTCCCACCCTCTGTTGCACTATGTTCCAGCCGGTCCCCCGTGCCGTACCGTCGCACGTGGCTGCGATTTTCCCCCAGGGCCATCTGCGGGTCCACAGCTCTCCGGTCTCGCTTCAGCAACACAGGGCCACCGGGGCATCAGGCGGCACAGGGCGGAGCCGTGCCGGTTCTTTGCCCGGCTCTTTGCCCGGACTTTGTATGGATGCGCAACAATCCAACAGAGTGGACTAGACCTTTTTCGGTTATCCGAGCCACACTGTCCGGGTGACTGCATTCTCCCGGGGAACCACCCCCGGTCTCCCGGCCGAACACCATGTCATCGCCCTCGACGTGGGCGGCACCGGCATGAAAGCCGCCCTGGTCGGGGCGGACGGCACCCTGCTCCACGAGGCGCGCAGGGCCACCGGCCGGGAGCGGGGCCCCGAGGCCGTCGTCGCGTCGATCCTCGACTTCGCCGCCGAGCTGCGCGCGTACGGCGAGGAGCACTTCGGCCGGACCGCGTCGGCCGCGGGCGTGGCCGTCCCCGGCATCATCGACGCCGAGAACGGCGTCGCCGTCTACGCCTCCAACCTCGGCTGGCGCGACGTCCCCATGCGGAAACTGCTCAGCGCCCGGCTGCACGGCATCCCGGTGGCGCTCGGCCACGACGTCCGCACCGGCGGGCTCGCCGAGGGACGGATCGGGGCGGGCAAGGGCGCCGACCGCTTCCTCTTCATGCCGCTCGGCACCGGCATCGCGGGCGCCATCGGCATCGAGGGCTCCATCGAGGCGGGCGCCCACGGATACGCCGGGGAGATCGGCCACATCGTCGTACGGCCCGGAGGCGTCGACTGCGGCTGCGGACAGCACGGCTGCCTGGAGCGGTACGCGTCCGCGTCCGCCGTATCGCTGGCCTGGGCCGAGGCGTCCGGCGACCCGGAGGCCGACGCGGCCGACTGCGCCAAGGCCGTCGAGTCCGGCGATCCGAGGGCCGTCGCCGTCTGGCAGACCGCGGTCGACGCGCTCGCCGACGGCCTGGTCACCGCGCTCACCCTGCTCGATCCGCGCACCCTGATCATCGGTGGCGGGCTCGCCGAGGCCGGGGAAACCTTGTTCGTACCCCTCAAGGCGGCAGTGCGGGAACGCGTGACGTTCCAGAAGCTGCCCCACATCGTCCCGGCGGCCCTCGGGGACACCGCTGGATGCCTGGGCGCAGGGCTGCTCGCCTGGGATCTTCTCTCCACGGAGGTATCCGCCTGATGGCCGGAAGCGAAGCAAGCACAGTCCTCTCCGGAGCCCGCGTGGTGCTGCCGACCGGGACCGTCGACGGCGGCCGGGTCATCGTGGAGGGCTCGCGCATCGCCGGGAGCGCTCCCGGGGGTGCGGCGGTCCTCGACCTCACGGGGCACTGGGTGGTGCCCGGGTTCGTCGACATGCACGTGCACGGCGGCGGCGGAGCCTCCTTCACCTCCGGCACCCCCGAGGAGGTGCTCAAGGGCATCGACGCCCACCGGCAGCACGGCACGACCACGATGGTCGCCTCGACCGTCACCGGCGAGATGGACTTCCTCGCCGAGCGGGCCGGGATCCTCTCCGAACTGGTCGAGCAGGGCGACCTGGCCGGCATCCACTTCGAGGGGCCGTTCATCTCCCCCTGCCGCAAGGGCGCGCACAGCCCGTCGCTGCTGCGCGACCCCGACCCGGCCGACGTCCGCAAGCTGATGGACGCGGCGCGCGGCACCGCCCGGATGTTCACGCTGGCCACCGAGATGAAGGGCGGCATCGACTCCGTACGCCTGCTCGCCGAGAACGGCGTCATCGCGGCCGTCGGCCACACCGACGCCACGTACGAGCAGACCGTCGAGGCCATCGAGGCGGGCGCGACCGTCGCCACCCACCTCTTCAACGCGATGCCGCCGTTCGGCCACCGCGACCCGGGCCCCATCGCCGCCCTCCTGGAGGACGAGCGGGTCACCGTCGAGCTGATCAACGACGGCACCCATCTGCACCCGGCCGCGCTGGAGCTGGCGTACCGCTCGGCGGGCTCCGCACGGGTCGCCCTCATCACCGACGCGATGGACGCCGCCGGTTTCGGTGACGGCGTCTATCTGCTCGGCCCGCTGGAGGTCGAGGTCAAGGAGGGCGTGGCCCGGCTGGTCGAGGGCGGCTCGATCGCGGGCTCCACCCTCACCCTGGACACGGCCTTCCGGCGCTCGGTGACCGTCGACAAGCTGCCGGTGGACGACGTCGTACGGTCCCTCTCGGCCAACCCGGCGCGGCTGCTCGGCCTGTACGACAGGATCGGCTCGCTGGAGCCCGGCAAGGACGCCGACCTGGTCGTCCTGGACGCGGACTTCGGGCTGGCCGGTGTGATGCGCAAGGGCGCCTGGGTGATCGAACCGAAGCAGAACTGAGCAGATCTGAGCAGAATCTTGCAGAAATGACAGGAAGCGGCAGGTCAAGGGCTGGGCGAGCCGCTCTCCGTTTGGCATGATCAATCAAGTGCTGCTGACCGTCACTCTGAACACCGCCCTGGACATCACCTACCACGTCCCCGAGCTGATCCCGCACGCCAGTCACCGAGTCGAATCGGTCACCGAGCGCGCGGGCGGCAAGGGCCTGAACGTGGCCCGGGTGCTCGCGGCACTCGGCCACGAGACCGTCGTCACCGGCTTCGCCGGCGGGACGACCGGCGAGGTGCTCCGCGAACTGCTCGCCGGGCTGCCGCCCACCGACGCGCTGGTCCCGGTCGCCGGGACCACCCGGCGCACCATCGCCGTGGTCGACGCCGCGTCGGGTGACACGACCCAGCTGAACGAACCGGGCCCGACCGTCTCGGCCGCCGAGTGGGACACCTTCCTCGCCGCGTACGGAAAGCTGCTGGCCGACGCCGACGCGGTGGCTCTCTGCGGCAGCCTGCCGCCCGGCGTCCCGGTCGGCGCGTACGCCCAGCTGGTCAAGCAGGCCCGCGGCGCGGGGGTCCCGGTCCTCCTGGACACCAGCGGCGAACCGCTGCGCCGGGGCATCGCCGCCCGCCCCGACCTGGTCAAGCCGAACGCCGACGAACTGGCCCAGCTGACCGGCTCCCGCGAGCCGCTGCGCGCCACCCGCGACGCCCGGCGCCGCGGCGCCCACACGGTGGTCGCCTCGCTCGGCGCGGAGGGGATGCTGGCCGCGTCTCCGGATGGCACCTGGCAGGCGCTGCCCCCGGCCCGCTTCCAGGGCAACCCGACGGGCGCGGGCGACTCTGCGGTGGCCGGGCTGCTCTCGGGCCTGGTGGAGGACCTTCCGTGGCCGGAGCGGCTGGCCAGGGCGGTGGCGCTGTCGGCGGCCACGGTGCTGGCGCCCGCGGCGGGCGAATTCGACCGGGAAGCATACGAGGACCTGCTTCCGCAGGTCCTCGTCACTGAGCACACGCCGTCGGCCTAGCGGGCGGGAGCGGTTCGCGGGGTCCGTTCGCGGGGTCCGCGGCCCCCGGCCCGGCCTACTGGCCCTGCAGGGCGACCTGGTCCAGGTTGACCCCGCACTGATCGCCGTTCTCGCAGGAGATCTTGATCGTGTTGGAGCCCTTCTTGAGGTTCACCAGGTTCCAGGTGTTCGTCCACCCCTTCGAGGCATCACCGTCCGGGGCGTGGGCGAAGTTCTCCATGCGGATCGACGCGGGCTTCGGAGCATCGTTCACCGTGAGCGAGGTCTTGGCGTCCTTGCCCGGCACGCCGTAGTTGATCGACAGCTTGTACGTGCGCGCAGCGGGTGCGTCGACCGTCCAGGTCGCCGAGTCGCCGGGCTGGTTGATCACGACATACGTACCGCCCGCGCCCTTGGCGCCCGGCACGTCCTTCGCCGTCGTCGCCGCACCGCCCAGCTGCAGCGTCGCCGCGTCCTGCTTCGGCAGGTCGGCCTTCGGGGGCGTCGACGCGGCGTGGCTGGGCTTGGTCGTCTCCGCGGAGGTCTGGCCGCCGCCCGCGTTGTCCGAGCCGGCGTTCTTGTCCTTCGAGCTGTCGCCGCCGCTGGTCGCCAGCGCCACACCGATGCCGATGACGACGACCGCGACCACCGCGACCGCGCCGATCAGCAGGCCCTTGTGGTTCGGGCCGCCGCCCCGGCCGCCGTTGCCCGGCTGACGCGGGGGCTGCTGGACGGGAGGGCCGCCTGGGTACGTCTCCGGCGCCGCGTACTGCGCGGTCGGCTGGCCGTACGCCTGCTGCTGGCCGTACTGCTGCGGCGGCTGCCCGTACGCCTGCTGAGGTGCCTGCTGCCCGTACTGGCGCTCGCCGACCGTCCGGACGTGGTTGTACGACGTCCGGGGCACCCCGGGCTGCCCGCCGGACGTCGGACCCGGGTAGCCGTATCCGCCGCCGCCGGGCGGGGGAACGGCTCCTGCTGCCCGGCCGTCCTCGTACAGATAGCCGAACGGATCGTCGTCCTCGGGCGTGCTCGCGCCGTTGTTGCCGGCCGTCATCCCTTGCACTCCTCACACATCGCTGACCCGGGCGAGCCTACCCCGTACGGATGAACAGTCCGGCCAGTACGCATAGCCCTGCCCCGCCCCTGGGGCCCTGGCGGTACCGCCTACCCCGCCCGGCGGTGCATCTTCGACCTGGACCGCTTCTCGATGTACATCCGCTGGTCCGCCGAGCGCAGCACCTCTTCGACGGTCATGCCGCAGCTCGCCCAGCCGATCCCGAAACTGGCCCCGACGCGGACCGCCCTGCCGTCCACCCGGATGGGCGGAATGATCGCGTTGCGCAGCCGTACGGCCAGGTCGGCTGCGTCCGCCGAGCCGAGGCCGTCCGCCAGGACGACGAACTCGTCCCCGCCGAGCCGGGCGACCGTGTCGCCGTCGCGCACCCCCGAGGTGAGCCTGCGCGCCACCTCGATGAGGACCGCGTCCCCGGTGTGGTGGCCGAAGCGGTCGTTGATCGACTTGAAGCCGTCGAGGTCGCAGAAGAGCACCGCGAGGCCCTTCGTACCGTCGTCGGCCTCCGCCCCCGGCCCGGCCCCGTCGCCGTTCTCGCCCGACGGGGCAGCCGTGTGGACGTGCTCGTAGAGCCCGGCGCCGCCCCCCGGTCCGCCCCCGAAGGTGAACGGGTTGCCCCCGTACGGCCGCTCCGCCCCCGGCGGACCCTGCTCGTACGCCGCGTCGAGCGCCTCGATGGCCGTCTCGCGCACCGCGTCGGGCCAGTCGCAGAGCCTGGCGCTGAGGCGGGCGCGCAGCTCCGCGCTGTTGGGCAGCCCGGTCAGCGAGTCGTGCGAGGCGCGGTGCGCGAGCGCGAGCTCGTGGCGCTTGCGCTCCTCGACGTCCTCGACGTGGGTGAGCAGGAAACGGGGGCCGTCGGTGGTGTCGGCCACGACGGAGTTGCGGAGCGAGACCCAGACGTACGAGGTGTCGCGGCGCCGCAGCCGCAGCTCGGCGCGGCCGCCCTCGGCAGAGGTCCTGAGCAGGGTGCCGACGTCCTCGGGGTGGACCAGATCGGCGAAGGAGTAGCGGCGCATCGCCGACGCGGGGCGCCCGAGCAGCCGGCAGAGCGCGTCGTTGGTGCGCAGCAGCCGGCCGTGCTGGTCGCCGCCCATCTCCGCGATGGCCATCCCGCTCGGCGCGTACTCGAAGGCCTGCCGGAAGGACTCCTCGCTGGCACGCAGGGCCTGCTGCTCGCGCTCCAGGCGGACCAGGGCGCGCTGCATGTTGGCGCGCAGCCGGGCGTTGGTGATCGCGATGGCGGCCTGGAACGCGTACATCTGGAGCGCTTCCTGACCCCAGGCCCCGGGGTGCCTGCCGTTGCGCGGGCGGTCGACGGATATGACGCCGATCAGCTCACCGCCGGACGCGTCGGTCGCGTACATCGGGGCGAAGAGCCGGTCCGAGGGGTGCCACTCGTCCTCGAAGCGCGGCTCGGGGCCGTCGTTGTGCACCTGCGGTACGTCGTCGTTGTCGAGGACCCAGCCCTCGGTGTACGGGATGAACCTGAGGTCGCCCCAGGCCACGCCCATGGAGAGCCTGCGCTCCCAGGACGCGCGGGAGCCGACCCGGCCGGACATCAGGGTGGCGGCGGAGTCGTCCCCCGAGAGGGCCACGACCATGAGGTCGCCGTCCGGGCGCACCAGATTGACGCAGGCCAGCTCATAGCCGAGACCGGCCACGATGCCGTCGGCCACGGTCTGCAGGGTGTCCGCCAGACTGCGGGCCTGATTGAGATTGGCGACCGCTTGGTGCAACTGCCGCAGGGTTGCAAGACGGACGTACGGCTCCGACTCGCTCTCCATCGTTCGCTCTCCCCGAGACCTCGACAGCAACTCCAGGATTCTTTGTCGGCGCTCTTGGTGCAGTGTCCCCGCCACTGAATCACAGCGAGCTGTGCAACCGGTACGCAGGGTCAACAATTTATGCCGGTCGTGACTCAAGTCACAACAGGGTGTGAAGGGTTGAATGAGAAGCAACGGGTCGGCCGTGCCGGTCCTAGGACTCGTCTGGTCCTGCGGCCCGATGCGGGCGTACGGGGCCGGAGCTAGCGTTCTTGTTGTGTCCCAGACGATAGCCACCCCGCACTCCGAGCCCATCCCCCATCCTGAGGGGGTGAGCAACGACGAATTCCGCGCCGCCATGTCCCGGCTGACCGCAGGCGTGGTGCTGGTGACGGCCCACGACGCGGACGGCGGCCCGCGGGGCGCCGACGTCGGGATGACGGCGACGGCGTTCATGTCGGTGTCACTGGATCCGCCACTGGCGATGGTGAGCGTACGGAACGGTTCCCGGATGGACGACCTGCTGGCCGAGCAGCCCCACTGGGCGGCCGCCCTCCTGGCGGAGAGTCAGCGGCAGATCGCGGGCCGGTTCGCGATGAAGGGCCGCATCAGCGACGACCTGCTCTTCGCCGACGTGCCGTTCACCCGCGGCGAGGTGTCGGGGGCCCCACTGGTCGGGGGCGCGCTGGCGACGCTGGAGTGCGTGACGGAGCAGCGGGTGGAGGCGGGGGACCACACGCTGGTGATCGGCCGCGTCCTGACGGTGGACCTGCCGAGCACGGAGACCGGCCCGCTGACGTACTTCCGGGGGCGGTACCGGCAACTGGGGTGAGAACGGGCCGGGAGCGGAGCGGATGAGGGATCCAGCCCCGATCAGTGGGTCAGCGGGCCCGTAGGCCAGCGGGTCAGCGAGTCAGTCCCAGCCGCGTCCGGCGCGTCCTCGCTTGGTGTCGCTGCGCTGCTTCTTGTTCCGCAGCCGCCGCTCGTTGATCCCGCGGGGGATCTTCGTGGCCCGCCGGGGCTTCGGCGGCGGCGCCGTGGCCTCCGCGAGCAGCGACGCGAGCCGTACCGCGGCCATCTCCCGGTTGCGCCACTGCGACCGGTGCTCCGATGCCCGTACGGTGATCACCCCGCCGACCAGCCGCGCGGCCAGCCGCTCCAGGGCACGCTCCTTCCAGACCGGTGGCAGCGCCTCCGTGTTCGCGAGGTCGAAGCGGAGCTCCACCTGCGTGTCACTGGTGTTGACGTGCTGGCCACCGGGTCCTGACGAGCGCGAGAAGCGCCACATGAGTTCGGTCTCCGGCAGGGAGACCGCACCACGGACGACATAGGGACCGGACATGTGTCCATGGTCGCTGGTCCGGACCGGTGCGTCACCCGTATTTCCCGCCCGGATCCGCCACGGGCGGCTGGGCGCCGCCGCCCGCCGGGGCGGGAGGGCCGGGTAAAGAAAGTAAAGAGGGCAAAGAGAGTTGGAACCTCTCGGTCCCCTGCCGACGTTATGGCGGGTAACGGTAGCGTCGTGACCACACGAAGCCCGCGTACAGAACGGAAAGGGACATCCCCATGGCTGTAAGCCTGTCCAAGGGCGGCAACGTCTCCCTCACCAAGGAGGCCCCGGGCCTGACCGCCGTCACGGTGGGCCTCGGCTGGGACGTCCGTACGACCACCGGCACGGACTTCGACCTCGACGCCTCGGCCATCGCGGTGAACACCGAGGGCAAGGTCTACTCCGACGGCCACTTCGTCTTCTTCAACAACAAGGCGACGCCGGACCAGACCATCGTGCACACCGGTGACAACGTCACGGGCCAGGGCGAGGGCGACGACGAGCAGATCAAGGTCAACCTGGCCGGTCTGCCCGCCGACATCGAGAAGATCGTCTTCCCGGTCTCGATCTACGACGCGGAGAACCGCTCGCAGAACTTCGGCCAGGTGCGGAACGCCTTCATCCGCATCATCAACCAGGCCGGCGAGGCCGAGATCGCCCGCTACGACCTGAGCGAGGACGCCGCCACCGAGACCGCCATGGTCTTCGGCGAGCTCTACCGCAACGGCGCGGAGTGGAAGTTCCGCGCGGTCGGCCAGGGCTACGCGTCGGGCCTGGCCGGCATCGCCCAGGACTTCGGCGTCACGGTCTGACACCCGAGTGACACCACGGGCTGAGCCCCCAGGCGGCGGTTACCACGGGGCTCAGCCCGTTCGGCGGCCTCTGCGCCACCGCCCCTGGAACGGGCCCGCCGCGATCCTCGCCGTGCTCGTGCCGCAGGTTGAGAGACCGAGGCACCGAGGCACCGGGGCGGCCGGAACCTGAAGGGCACACGGCAGATACGCATCCCGGTGGCGCGCCGGCCGTGCTCCAATGAGCGGATGAGTGACATACCCGCGTCTCTGGGCCCGCTGGAACGGGTCGACGGCCGCTGGGCCGTGGGCAATTGCCGACGGCCGGGCGGCACCTGGCTGGAGTTCCGCGCCGACGGGCTGTACCAGCACGCGGGGGACTCGGGGAACTCCCTGAAGTCGGGGAACTCGGCGCAAACCAATGACCAGTTGATTCCCTGGTCCAGGGTCATGTCGATCGGTTTCACGCTCGGCGCCAAGTATCCCCCGATGGGCTCGTACGGCATGCGGGCACTGCTGGGCGGGCTGCCGGGCCCGTGGAAGGGCCGCGGCCACGGTTATGTCCACATGACCCTGCGGCACCCGTACGAGAACGGGCTGGCCGCCTTCGACCGCCACCCCTACTGGTACAACCTCACTCACCTGGCGCTGTTCGAGGAACTGCTCAGACAGATCGCCAGTGAGGGCGAGGCACACCGGTTCGCCGACGCCGACTGGCTGGGCCGCGCGGTCGAACTGCTGGCACGCGACCGGCCCCGGACACGGCATGCGATGCGCGAGGCGGTGGCCGCGGCGCGTCAGGTGTGACGCGCCGCGGCTGAGGTGGCAACGCGCAAGGCGTCCCGGCCGGTGGCGGCTGCCACCCGCCTCACCCGCGGCTGTACCCGGCCCACAGGGGCCCGCCGGCCAACTCCAGGACTTCCTTCACCGCTTCGGTGAAGTGGCCGGTTCCGTCCGCCCGCTGGGACATCGCCGCAGCCGCACCCGCTGTCAGGCGCCTGTGCAATCCGGGGTCGGCCGCAGCGAGTCGCCGTGAGAGCCACTTGCCGCCGCCGAGCCAGTGCCCGCCTGCCAGCAGGGCCAATTCCGAGGCGCGCTGCAACAGGTCTGCCACCAGATAAGCCTGCTCCAACAGGTCGGTGCAGCCGCGAAGATCGTCCAGGGTGTCGGTGAGTGCGTACCGCCGGTCCTCCAGCTCTGTCGCTGATACGGGAGGAGGCCCCGCCGCCAACCGTTCCCGGGACTCAGCCTGCAGCACAGCTCCGAGCCCGTCCGCGTCGATCAGCAACATGCCGTCCGCGCACATGGCCAGCAGCGGAGACTTGCGGTCGGCCGTCTCCCGCTCAGCGAAGAGACGCCAGTCGGCCTCAGTCTGGACGAACAGCTCCACCGGCCAGCCTTCATGCACCAGGCTCTCCCGAAAGGGGGCGGGCGGGCCGGTCAGCAGCACCACGATGTCCAAGTCGGAGGTGGGTGTGCGGCGGTGAGTCAGTACGCTGCCGGCCAGAAAGGCGGCCCGCGCCTCAGGGAAACGGTCCCGCACCAGTTCGCCGGCGATCTCGACATGATCCATTGCGACAGTGTGGCGCCACCAGCAGCTTCAGGGCACGGGGATATTTCGGCGCCAACTCCGTTTTCCGCGCGTGCGGATGCACGACGCCGACGACGAAGGCACAGACGCGCCAACTCCCCATCAATTGCATGTGCGACATACGTTCGATTGCTATGCTTTCGACTCCGGTGAGTCGCGAAGCGGGTACTCCCTGCTCGTGGGCTCGCGGCACGCGTACGTCATGACGGGGGCGGTGGCATGAAGTTCGACATGGGGTCTACGACTCTGTCGGATCTGGGGAAGAGCACGTCAGGTTCCAGCAGCGATCTGGGTGTATTGATCCAGCAGTTGATCGCTGCGGCGGAGCCGTTGGAAGGGAAATTCAACGGCTCCGGGAAGGTGGCTTTCGATACGTTCAAGCAGCACTCGGACGAGATCACGGCTGCGTTGAACGGCTCGCTGCATTCGATACTGGGCGGTCAGTCGGGCATGGACAGTGCCTTTGTGACGGGTGACCAGGAGAGCGCGGACAACGCGCACCAACACATGGGTGCCGCGAATTTCGATGCGGCCCGATTCTCCGGGCGATAGGCGAGAGGGCACAGGGGGGTTCGTCATGGCGAGTCAGGACCGCAACAGTTACGACACCGGGGCCTCGGCGGAGGTTCAGGGCGGGTTGCAGGGGATCATCGGCCGGCTGGAGCTGGTACTCGGGGACCGCGACCGGGCGGTGAGGGCCGCGATGGCGGAGTTCACCGCTGACGGCGTGTCGGACGAGTACCACGGCAAGGAAGTCCGCTGGAACCGGGCTGCCGATGAGGTGCGGAACATTATCCATCTGGTGCGTACCACGCTGGAGAAGAACGACGGGACGGCCCATCAGACCCTGGCGCGGGCCAAGGCGGCGGTCGACAACATCGGCTGACCGCGAAACCGGCCCGCAGCGGGATGGGGCGGACCGATGCGTGAGCGCGACTCGCGGATTGCGGCTCAGGAGCAAGAGATCACGGGGGCTTATTCATGACGGCGTGGGATATCAGTGTGTCGGGGGTGCGGGGTGTCCTGAGCAGGACGGAGACCGCCGCCGAAGGGCTGTCCGATGCGTGCACATCGATGGAGAAGACGCTGCCCAGCGCCGCCAGTTCAGCGGGGACGATCTCAGGTACCTATTGCGGCGCGGGTCCGCCCAGCGGCCCGGTGGCGGCGGCGCTGGCCGAGTTCCACCATGCGAAGCAGAGAGACCTCGTCTACGTGGCGCAGCGCACCATCAAGTCGTTGAACGGCGCGAGTGAAGCCACCCACGAGTACCTCAAGGGCAACGTGGAGATGGCCGCGAACGTGCAGCGCAATGCGGTGAAAGAACCCGTGATCCATCTTCCGGGCGAGGGGAAGAAGAGCGCGGAGTGAGCGGCGACAACGATCTCATCGTTCCTTCGGGAATTCCTCAGTTCACCGGGCATCTGGACCAGTTGGACTCGGATGCGCTGGCACTGTCGGCGGAGGCGGTGCTGTTCCGGACTTCGGGCGCGTCCGTGCACTCCACGTTCCAGGGACTGTCGGCGTTCTACAAAGCACCGGAAGCCGAGCAGTTGTTCGCGACGACCGGCCCGGTGGCCACAAAGTCGGACTCGATCGCCGACGACCTGGAGAAGGCGGCCTCCGCGCTGAGCGCTTACAGTGCCGAGGTGCGGCCGGTGGTGGCGCGGCTCAAGAGCCTCAAGGCCGACGCCATCGCGTTTGTGGACAGCGTGCAGGGCGATGAGCACTGGCGCAGGGATCAGGACAAGGTCGATCACAACAACGACCTGTGGCACGACGTGAACGCGGCCGAGGACGCCTTCACCTCCGCGGAGCGCGCCTGCTACAGCAAGATCACCGCACTGGTCGGCGGCGCGCCGCTCATCGCTGACGACGGCTCGCACAAGCCGAACATGTACGGCTACAAGGCCGACGTCCTCGACCACGCCGAACAGACCCCCTGGGGGGCGCCCGCGGAACGTGAGTACACGGGGCTGGCCTGGCTGGGGCATCAGGCCAAGAGTTACGTATGGGACGGCTTCGTCGTCGACGGCGTCTGGGGCACGGTCAAGGGGCTCGGCACGCTGGTCGGCACCGACGGCTGGGACAAGGCCGGGCAGGCCTGGGAGGGACTGGCCAAGCTTGCTACCGGTCTCGCGCTCTCGAGCCCAGGCATCGCGCCGTTCTACTGGTCGACCCCTGACAAGAAACTGCCGTCCTGGCTGCGCGACAGCCGCAAGGCCGTGAAGGACACCGGCAAAGCGCTGGTGGCCTGGGACGAATGGGGCAAGAACCCGGCCCGAGCGGCAGGGGCCGTCACGTTCAACATCGTCACCACCGTCTTCACCGAAGGCGCCGGCACCGCCGCGAAAACCGGAGCACTGGCCAAAACCGTCTCGGTGGTCGGCAAAGCGGGGCGTCTCGTCGACCCCATGACCTACGTCGGCAAGGCCGGCAAGTTCGCCACCATCAAGGTGGGTGACCTCTTCGCGGGCCTCAGGAACGTCCACTCCGGCGCCTACAACGGCATCCTCTCCGGCACCGGCCACCTCCAGCCCGACGGCACCGTACTCAAAACCGGCGCCGACACCCCCGTCGTGACCGGCACCCACATCGAATGGCCGGACGGCACCCGCCTCGACCTGGACGACGGCACCGTCGTACGCCCCGACGGCACCACCGCTCCGGACCATGTCGAACTCTCCGCCGCCGACCGCACCGCGCTGGAGGGCTCACTGCCGCGGCGGGAGCCCGTACACGTGGGTCCGACTAGTGCGCACAGCGTCGCTGACATGGGTCGGCCGCCTGAAGGCAATATCCCGAGCCGAGAGACTGCAGAACCCAGCCGGGGCGCGGATGCATCACCTACCAACTCGCACAGCGTCGATCACTCCGGCGGAGAATTCGATCACCGTGACAGTGCGCCTCAAGTGGCCCACCCTGCGGAGAGCAGAAGCTCGGGGCATGGCACCAGCAGCAGCACTGAAGACCCCACCTCACATGCAGACGGAGTTGAGGAAAGCAGCGGCCTGCCCGGCCACGGGGCCGGTTCCGGCGGCAACGGTCCTGAGGGCACACCCGTGGAACCTCAGCCCGGCTGGCATGGGTCAAGCGCCGACCGCATGCGTCATCACAGGCGGCCTGCGCTGGAAGTCGCACATCTCACGCCGGAGGAACAGCTCGCAGTCCTGGAAAGGGAGGCACGACAACTCGCGGATGACGCGCTCAATACTCCCACGGGAAGTAACGTCTCCGCCGGCCAGCACCGGCTGGAACAGGGATGCGCCGGCAGCCTTCTGCACGACAACACCATCACCGCGCACAGCAGTACCACAAAAATGCACGGCCAGAAGCTCCCTCACACCCACCCGGTTGTTGAGGGTGTGCTGAAGCGGATCAGTGATGATGTCGCGGCTGGCATACTCGAGAAAAAGGGATTCGGCCACGGCAAATGCGCCGAAATTTCCCTGATCAGCGACCGATTGTCGCAGCTCGATCCCACCAGCACCGCGATACGAACTGTTGATGACGCCAGGAAGGCCCTGGAAGGAAGTTCGGTCCACACAAGACGCATCGGTGATCTGATCAATCGTGAAACCGGCGAAGTCGTGATGGCACACAATGCCTATCTCGCAGCATGCGATACTTGCAAGCACGTCCTCCTGGAACTTGGAATCCACCCGCATTCATAATCAACCATTCAATACGGAGCGGCACCACATGGCTACCGACGGCTCGTCTCCACAAGTACCCCGCTGGCTGCGGGAGAACGGTTGGGCCCCAGGCAGAGACATCGGGGAACGCGCGAGCGAACTCATCGACGTCAGAATGATCGACGCCGAACGCCAGGGGGCGCCTCTCCTGCCAGTGGAACCCGCAGTGGAATTCGTCCATCGATACGGACTTCTACGTCTGGCGCATCCGAAAACTGCGAACCTCGCCCTGGTCATAAATCCGACAGTGGGGTACGCCGGTGACGCGGCGGAAATCTCAGAGCTTGCCGACGACCTGGGTAAAATGTTGTTCCCCGTCGGATACGAGGCGTCCGAGTACGGCCTGATTCTCGTGGACGAAGAGGGACGGTTCTTTCACCTTCACCACACAGGGGCTTATTTCCTAGGATCCGACGAAAATGACACCTTCGAGCGTTTCCTGAAAGGTGTGGACGCTCCGGACGCGGAGGACTTCTTTGTCTAGTCAATTCCCAGCAGTGGCGTCTTCCCTGCTGATCAACGGCACAGTACTCAGCCATACAAGCCTGATCGGCCCGGGGCACCCAAATCTCCATCCTTTCGTCTGGCAGTTCATAGATTCCCTACCCCAAGATCAACGTGAGAACTTCAGTGGCACCTGCGCCGAATCTGCCCTGATCTCGGACCAGTTGTGGCAACTTGACGCACACAGAGGCGACGGCGGCCATATCGGGACCGAGGAAGCGGTCTCACACTTTCAGGGCGCGGCCATCACATCTCGAATGGTACGAGGCCACGGTGACCCCGATCACGGGAAGCCCATCACACCCTGCGCAGCTTGCTCATCACTCCTCAACGCGCTGCGGGTACGAACGATCCCCTAGCGATGCTCTCTCCGATCAAATCAATTGCCAGAGGACTTCCGTGAGTACACCAACACCCGTCGCCCGGTGGCCCTGGACCCCGGAGAGCCTTCCAGGCGGTCTGGGTGCTGTCGCGTCCGGGACACGCAGGCGAGGATCTGAGGACTGATGGCGCATGACTACGATAGCCAGCTGCTGGAGTCAGTCTCCGTTCGGCGGCGGCGTATCCGTGACGCGTTGCTCTTCGGGTCCCAGCGCGGTCGGCGTTCCGCGGATGAACGGTTGGGGAAAGTGCTTACCGGGGTCGTCATCGCCGCCGTTCTCTGTGCGGGATGTGTCGGGTGGTCGTTCGTTTCTCATCGGCTCATCGGGAAGTCGTCGGTGAGCCCGGCCGTGCAGCAGACTTCGCCCGCCGTGCCGCCAACCGCCCGATGATAGGTTCGAACGCGTGGTAGCCACGGGGTCATTGAGCGTTACGGAATTGAGTCGGGTCACGCTGGTCGGCGAGCGGCGGCGTGTTGATCTCGTCCTTCCGTCGCAGGAAGCGATCGGGCTGCTCCTCCCGGAAGTGCTGACCCTGCTGGGAGACGAAGTCAGCGCTCGCCCCATGGCCCGGCATATGGTCACGGCCGACGGTTCCGCGCTTGCCCACGACAGCACCCTGGCATCGGCCGGTGTCCCGGACGGTGCGGTGTTGCGGCTGGTCCGTGTCGAGGACGCGCCCTCTGCTCCTGTGGTGCACGACGTCACCGACGAGGCCGCCGACGACCTGGACCTGCGCGCCTGGCGATGGCGGCCCCAGGTGCGACGGGTCGTCGCGGGGCTCGCGACCGTCGGGTGGTCTCTGGCGGCCGGTGTGCTGGCCCGTGGTGAGTTCGCGGCGGCCACGACCGGTGGCGTCCTGGTCGCCGTGGCTGTCCTGGGCGCGGTCGTCGGCGTCCTCTGCGGGCGGGCCGCGCACAGCGGTCCGGCCACCACTCTCGTCGTGGCCGCCGGGGCGTTGGGCGCTCTCGGGACGTGGACGCTGTCCGACGCGTACGGGTGGTCCGGTGGCGCCCGGCTGGGTGGTGTGGCGGCGGTCGTCGTCGTGGTGCTGCTTCTGCTGGGCCGGTACTCCCCCGTGGGCCGGGGCGGATTGACCGGTGCGGCCGCCGTCGCCGGCGGCGCCGTCTGCTGGGAGGTCGCGGCCTGGTTGCAGTCCGGAGCCGTACCGGACGTGGGGCAGGTGCGCTCGGGGGCGGTCCTGGCCGTCGTATCGATCGTGGCGCTGGGTGTGTTGCCGCGACTGGCGCTGATGGCCTCGGGACTTTCGGGACTGGACGACCGGCGCTCCGGTGGCGCGTCGGTGAGCCGGTACCAGGTGTCCACCGCGCTGGCTGCCACCCATCGCGGGCTGGTGCTCGCCACGGTCGTGATGGCCGTATCCGCCTCCGTGGCCGCCCTGCTGGCGCTGCGGTCGCCGTCGGTGTGGACCGTCCCGCTGGCGGTGTGCGTCACGCTGGTGCTCGCCCTGCGGGCTCGGGCCTTCCCGCTGGTGGCCGAAGTGGTGGCGCTGCTGGTCGCCTCGGCGGTCGTGACAGTGCGGCTCGCCTGGGTCTGGCTGGAGGGTTCCGGTGCGGCCGGGCCGCTGGCCCTGCTGGTCGTACTCGCGCTGGTCCCCTTGGTGGTCCTGACAGTTCAGCCCGCGGAGCATGTCCGGGTGCGGCTGCGCAGGCTCGGCGACGCGGTGGAATCCGCCGGGGTGATCGCGCTGTTCCCGCTGGCCATCGGAGTGTTCGGGGTGTACGGGCGGCTGCTCGGCACATTCGCGTGAAGGTGCGGGGACTGGATATGGCGCAGGGTGACTGGCAGCGCGACGTGCTGCGTGAGCTGGGGGAGCGGTCCCCGGCTCCCCCACCAGCGGACCGGAATCCCCCACCACCCGCCCCGGAACCCCTACCCGCGCCGGCCCCTCCACCCGTACACCCGCCTGCGCCGCAGCGCGCACCGGCCCCCGCCCAACGCCCCGCTCCCCCAGCGGTGCCGGATCCGCGTCGGCCCACCACCAGAGCCACATCGAGGCCCGCCGCGCCCATGGCCACCCCGGAATCCGTCCCGACCGTCGACCCTCGCCTCACCCACGCCATGAGCCCCCCGCGCCACGGGGATTCACTCTCCCGCCGTACCGGGCGCTCGCTGCGCAAGCTCACCGCCTCCGCCGCGCAGGAGGTGGCCGAGGAGTCCCGTACGGCCCGGGAGTTGCAACAGCCGGTGACCACGGGGCGTGTCATCGCGGTGACGTCGATTCGCGGGGGAGTCGGCAAGACCACGACGTCCGCTCTGCTGGCCCGGACGTTCAACCACTACCGGCACGACCCCGTGCTCGCGCTGGACGCCGATGCCGCCCTGGGGACACTGCCGGTACGTCTCGGCGCCGAGACGGTGCGCTGGTCGTTCCGCGAGCTGGCGCACATCCTCACGCCGTCGATGCAGTTGACCGACGTCACCGGTTATCTCGTACCGGTCGCGGACGGTGGCTGGCTGCTGCCCGCCAGCCAGGGAAGGGTGGGCGCGCCGCTGGACGTACGGACCTACCGCACGGTGACGCTCGCGCTCCGGAGGTACTTCGCGGTGAGCGTGGTGGACTGCGAGTCCCTGCCGGGCGAGGTGGCGCGTACCGCGATGGACACCGCGCACGCCCGCGTGGTGGTCGCTCCGCTCACGGCCGAGGGTGTGAACGGCACCCGCGCCGTGCTGGACTGGCTGGCACAGCTCCCGCACCAGGCGCTGGCCACCACCGTGGTCGCCCTGGTCTCCAACTCGCCGGACTTCGTCCTCGACCCGAAGACGGCCGCCACACATCTGCGCGAGACCGGTGTCACCGTGCTGCGTGTGCCCTACGACCGGCATCTGGCCGGAGGAGGCCCCATCCAACCCGCCCTGCTCGGCCAGGAAACCCGGATGGCGGCCACCCGGCTCGCCGCCGAAGCGATGGGACGGGCGGTACGCGCACGATGACCCAGCAGCTGATCCACCGCCCCGCTCGCTCCACGAGAGCGCCGGGGCCTGCCCCGGCCCGCACGATCGAGCCGCCGCCCAATCTGCCGGGGGGCAAGACCGGCGGTGGAGCGCGGGCCTTGCTGCCGATGGCCGGTGTCATGAGCTCGGTCGTGATGATGACCGTGATCCGCAGCAGCCAGTTCGCCGGTCTGGGTGCCATCGTCCTGGTCATCGCGCTCCTCGGGGCCGTCGCGCTCTTCCTGTCCCAGCGCGGGAAGGCCCAGCGCACCCGCCGGACCCAGCGTGAGCGCTATCTGGAACACCTGGAAGAGCTGCGGGAGGAGCTCGGACTGCAAGAGCGCCGACGGCGGCAGGCCGCACGAGTACTGAACCCGCCACCGGAGGCGTTGTACGACCTCATACGCGACCCGGCGCGACTGTGGGAACGCCGCCGTCCGGACCCCGACTTCCTGCGGATCCGGGTCGGTACCGGCGACGTACCGGTACAGGAGCTGGCCATCGGCCAGAACAGCGCCGGAGGTGTGCTGACGCCCCCGGACCCGTTCATGCTCAACGAGGCGCGGGCCCTGTTGTCCCGCTACACCACCACGTCGGACTTTCCGCTGACGGTCCCGCTGGACCGGGCCGGGAACGTCAGCATCGTCGGGGACCGGGAGGGCGTCCTGCGCCTCGCACGCGCCCTGCTGATCCAGACCGCCGTGACCCACGCCCCGGACGACGTGGCGCTCGCCCTCGCCGTACCCGGAGAGCAGCTCATGGAGTGGGAGTGGACCAAGTGGCTGCCCCACGTCCTGGACGGCCGGGCCCACGACGATGACGACGGCCCGGTCGCCGCCCGCCGGATCGCCCCCGATCTGGTCCAGCTGTCGAAAAGGCTCGGCGCCGATCTGCGGCAACGGGCCTCGTACGCGGCTGAGGTACGGCGCGGCCTCTCCGGCAAGGACGCACTGGCGCTCACCGGCCGGATGCTCGTGGTCAGTGACGAGTACGGGGAGCCGGCCGGTGAACTGCCCCGCCCGGACACGGCGGTCGGCCTGGCCGGCATGGGCATCACCGTGCTGCATCTGCTCGGCGAGCAGATCCACGAACCGGATCAGGTGGCGGTCCGCATCAGCGTCGACGGCGACCGCGTCACCGTCGAGGACCTGCGCACTCCCGATGCCCCCCGGGCCCTCGGGGTGTCGGACGCGGTGAGCCGCGCGGGCGCCGAGGGGATCGCCCGCATGCTCGCCCCCTTGCGTCTGTCGGCCGAATCCCCTGCCGAGGGCACTCCGGTGTCCGGCCCGATCGACTTCCCCGCCCTGCTGGGCATCGGCGACCCGGCCGCCCTGGACCTCGGACTGCTGTGGGCGCCCCGCGGTGAGCGGTCGTTCCTGCGGGTGCCGATCGGCGTCAACGACTCGCATGAACCGGTGCTGCTGGACCTGAAGGAGTCGTCGGAACTGGGCATGGGACCGCACGGGCTGTGCGTCGGCGCCACCGGATCCGGCAAGAGCGAACTCCTGCGGACGCTGGTCCTCGCGCTGGTCACCTCGCATCCGCCCGAGGACCTGGCGATGGTACTGGTCGACTACAAGGGCGGCGCGACGTTCGCCCCCTTCGAAGGCCTGCCCCATGTGGCCGGAGTGATCACCAATCTGGAGAACCAGGCCGGACTGGTCGAGCGGGTCCACACCAGCCTCGCGGGTGAGGTCAAGCGCCGCCAGCAGGTACTCAAGGACGCAGGGAACATCGCGGACATCGGCCACTACGCCGCCCTGCGCGAGCAGCGGCCCGGCCTTGAGCCGCTCCCGCACCTGTTCGTCGTCATCGACGAGTTCGGCGAACTGATCACCGCCAAGCCGGACTTCATCGACCTGTTCCTCTCCATCGGACGGATCGGGCGGTCGATCGGCGTCCACCTGCTGCTCTCCAGCCAGCGCATCGAAGGCGGCAGGCTCAAGGGCCTGGACACCTATCTCTCCTACCGGCTGGGGCTCCGGACCTTCTCCGCCGACGAGTCGCGGACCGTCCTCGACACCACGGACGCCTTCCGCCTGCCCCCGCTGCCGGGCTTCGGATACCTCAAGGTGGACACCTCCACGTACGAACGCTTCAAGGCCGGATACGTCTCCGGCGCCCACCACGGGCCGGCCCCGGTCGAGTCGGCGGACACCGGGCCCCTCGCCAGGCCATACCCGGCCTTCAACCTCCCCTCGGCGCCCGCTGTACAGGACTCCGAAGCCGGGGCCGGAGCCGAGACCGGGATACGTGAACGGGAGACCGGGCCGACCGTGATGTCGGTGATGGCCGACCAGCTCCGCTCAGCGGCCGCCCCGGTGCGCCGGGTGTGGCTGCCCCCGCTGCCCGACGCCCTCACCCTCGATGGAGCCGCAGGGCCCGTCCAGGTCTCCGGGCGCGGCCTCCACCTGGCCAACCGCCCCGGCCCTCTGTGCGTACCACTCGGCCTGCTCGACGACCCGGCCCAGCAGTGGCAGGGCCCCTGGACACTGGACCTCACCGTCGCCGGCGGCCACGTCGCGATCATCGGCGGCCCCCAGTCCGGAAAGACCACCCTGCTGCGCACCCTCGCCCTCTCGCTGGCGATGACACACACCCCGCAGGAGGTCGCCGTCTACGGCCTCGACCTGGTCGGCGGCGGGCTCGGCGCGCTGACCGGGCTGCCGCACGTGGGCGGAGTGGCCGGCCGGGCGGACCGCGAGCGTGCCGACCGCACGGTCGCCGAGGTCCGCGCCATGCTCGCCACCCGCGAGGAGTGCTTCCGCGAGCACGGCATCGACTCCGTCGACCAGCTGCGCCACCTGCGTGCGCTGGGCAAACTGCCGGAGATCGGCTCGACCGACGTCGTGCTGCTCATCGACGGTTTCGGTGCGCTGCGCGAGGAGTTCGCCGGTCTCGACGACGATGTCGCCGACCTCCTCAAGCGCGGCGGCGGGTACGGCATCCACGTCGTCGCCGGGATGCTGCGCTGGAACGAGGTCCGGATCGCCACCCAGTCGATGTTCGGCACCCAGCTGGAACTGCGCCTCAACGACCCCGGCGACTCCGTCGTCGACCGCAAACTCGCCCAGACCCTCAGCGCCGATACGCCCGGACGCGTCCTCACCAAGGACAGACTCTTCGCCCAGACCGCGCTGCCCCGTATCGATTCGGCACTCCGCACCAGTGATCTCGGCCCCGCCCTGGAGGACGCGGCCCGGACACTCCGGGCCAACTGGCACGGGGAAGTCGCCGCTCCGGTACGGGTCCTGCCCGTCCGGCTGCCTGCCGCGCGGCTGCCGTCCGCGGGGGCCGAGCCGAAGCGGATCCCCATCGGGGTCGGCCAGGAGACTCTCGCTCCTGTGCTGCTCGACCTGTTCGAGCGCGACCAGAATCTGCTGATCCTCGGCGACAACGAATGCGGCAAGACCAACCTGCTGCGCCTCGTCGCCCGGCAGTTCATCGACCGCTACGCCGACGACGAGCTGGTCTTCGCGGTCTTCGACCCGCGCCGCGGTCTGCGCGGCGTCGTGCCGGAGCCGTACCGGGGCGGATACGCGCACAACGCGAGGACGGGCGCCGCGCTCGCCGCCGGCATGGCCAAGGAACTGGAGAAGCGCCTGCCGGGCGAGGGCATCGACCCCGACGCGCCCGCCGACGGCTCTTCCTTCCCGGGGCCCCGCATCGTCGTACTGATCGACGACTACGACATCCTCACCACGGCGGGTCAGCAGCCGCTCGCCGCGTTCCTGCCGCACGTGTCCTCCGCCCAGGACATCGGCCTGCACTTCGTCGTGGCCCGCCGGGTCGCCGGATCCTCGCGTGCCCTGTACGAGCCGTTCCTGACCACGCTGCGGGAGACCGGAACCGCCGCGCTGCTGATGACCGGGGACCGTACTGAGGGCCAGCTCCTTCCCGGCCTCTACGCCACGGCACAGCCGCCGGGCCGCGGCACGCTCGTCCGGCGCGGACACCGGCACCAGCTCATCCAGACCGCCCTCGCCCCGGAACAGCCGGAACCGGCGCCCCGGCCGGACCGGGTGGATCAGACGGAACACCGCGACCGCCCGGGGCGCCCCGACCACTCAGGACAGGCCTCGTGACCAAGGACGTCATCGCACTCACCCCGAAGATGCCCGACACCTGGGCCGTCCTGGCCGGTCTCTACGCGGGCGGGCCAGGTCTCGACGTCCGGGCGGTCCACGACGGCGCGGTCATCCAGCTCTGCGCTCCGGACGGGCGCGCGCTGGTCTCCGTCGAAGCCCCCCTCCTGGTACAAGTGCCGGGAGAGGCCGAACGGCTCCTCGGCGCCGGCGTTCCGCTCCCGGACATCCCGTACTGGTGGACCGAGGCCCGCGCCTGCACCGCGCTGCCGGAGGCCGAGCGTCTGGCCGGTTCCGTAGGCGGCCGGCTCACCGCCCTCCTCGGCGGCAGTACCTGGCCCAGCACGGCGGCCACCACCGACGTGGTCGGCACGCCGGCCGGCGACGTCACCCCACGCGCCGTGCCCGGTGCGGCACCACCCGCCGTGGACGTACTCAGCGACAGCGTGGACGTACTCACCGACAGCACCGCGGTCGTCCTGGCCGATCGCCCCGTCGTCGCACTCACCACCTGGCTCTCCGACGTCCTGCGCACGGCCATCGCGACGGGTCGTGCCCTGCACATCGTCACCCCACCGCACGTACATCTCAGCCTGCCGCTGCGCACCGCGCTCACCGGCCTCCCCAACCGGTGGGTCGTGCAGGACCCCGACTGCGGCTACTACGACGGGCTCTCCGGAGCCGTACTGCGCTGGCAGGACGGAACCTTCGCCCCCGAACCCTGCGAAACAGGCGCCACGCCGGTCGCCGAGGCCTTCGCCGGGACCACCGGCAGGGGAGACGAACACCAGCTCGTCGTCGCCTTCCGCGTGCTGCACGAACCCGTACCCGACCTGGTCCTGGGCCGCGCCCTCCAGACGGCGTGGGAGGCACTCACCGGCACCGCCCCCGCAGGCTGGGGCAGCGCGGAACCCGTCAACCTGCCCTGGTCCACCCGCCAGCTGACCGCCCTCGCCCGGGACCGCGCACCCGAACCCACCCAGCTGACCGCTGTCGGCCATCCCGGCCGGCCGGGGCTCGCGCTCCATCGCATCACCCGTGCCAAGGACGGCGTCGCCGAAGACATCACCCTCACCCTCGGCTACGGCGCCGGCGAAACGCCGCCCCTCGACGCGCTCGCGCCCCTGGCCGATAGCCTCGTGGGCGGACACGGTCTCGTCTCGCTGCTTGCCTCCCTGCGCGTGGCCCGGCGCGACCTCACCGTCCCGCCCCGCTTCGAGAAACCGCCCGTCCCGCTCTCCTTCACCCTCGGTGCCGCGGACGTACGCGCCATCGGGCTCACCCATGCCCGCCGCCCGCCGCTGAACCTGCGGCCCGTCCCGCTCGGGCCGGCGGCGAGGCCCGCGCTGCACTACCCGCTCGGCGACGGGACCGACGCCCGTGCCTGGACGGTCCTCCAGCAGCTCAGCGCCCACCTGGGCGCCGCGCAACGGGTCTGACGCCTCAGCCGGATCTCATACCTGTCCGGGCCCCGGCCTACCCGTCCCCGAGTCCCGGCGATAAGCACAGCTACGGCCTGGCCGGCTTGTCCTTGCCGTACAGCCACTTCTGCCAGATCGCGCTCAGGTCCTTGCCGGTCTTCTTCTCCGCGTACCGCGTGAAGTCCGCCGTGGTGGCGTTGGAGTACCGGTGGTCCCGGGCCCAGCCCCGCAGCAGGGCGAAGAACGCGTCGTCACCGGCTGTCCTGCGGATCATCTGGAGCACCATCGCGCCCCGCCCGTACACCGGCGAGGCCGAGATCTCCTTCGGGCCCGGCGGGTCGGCGGGCGGGAAGTCCCAGTTGCCCTCCGAGTCGTAGGCGTCGTCGAAGTGGTCCTGGATGCTCTCGCCGCCGTGGTCCGCGTCCCACAGCCAGGTCGCGTACGTCGCGAACCCCTCGTTCAGCCACATGTCGCGCCAGGACCCGGGGGTCACCGAGTCGCCGAACCACTGGTGGGACAGCTCGTGGACCAGCGTCGACAGGCTCGCCTGGTCGCCGGGGAGCACCGGCCTGGTCTGGGTCTCCAGCGAGTAGCCCGCGGCCCCGTCGGGGGCGATGACCGCGCCCGCCGAGTCGAAGGGGTACGGGCCGAACTGCTTGCTCTCCCAGGCGATGATCTCAGGGATCCGGGCCACCACGGAAGCGCTGCTCTTCTCCTCCGACGGGGCGACCGCCGTGAAGACCGGCAGCCCGGACGGCGCCGTGAAGGAGTGGGTCTTGTAGTGGCCGATCGCCAGCATCGCGAGGTAGCTCGCCATCGGCCGGTCGGTGTGCCAGTGGAAGGTGCTGCGGCCCCCGCTGGTCCGCTGCGAGGTCAGCCGGCCGTTGGAGACGGCCTGGAGCCCGGCCGGAACGGTCACCTCGATGTCGTACGTCGCCTTGTCGGACGGGTGGTCGTTCCCGGGGAACCACGCCATCGAGCCGGTCGGCTCCCCGAGGGCGAGCGCGCCGTCCTCGTCGTCCGGCAGCCAGCCCTCCTCCGACGCGTCCGGGTCGGTGATCGTCTTCGGCTCGCCCGCGTAGCGGACGACGGTACGGAAGGTGGCACCCCGCGCGAGGTCGTGGTGCGGGCGGATGGTCAGTTCGGTGCCCGCGCGGTTGGCGGGGGCGTAACGGCCGTCGACGGTCGCGCGCCGCACAGTCATCCCCGTGAAGTCCAGGTTGAACGCGGAAAGGTCCTGGGTGGCGCGGGCGGTGATGTCGGCGGTGCCCGTGAGCCGGCCGGAGTCCGGGTCGTAGGCGAGGGTCAGGCTGTAGTGGCGGACGTCGTAGCCGCCATTGCCGAGCCGGGGGAAGTACGGGTCGGGATCGTGCAGCCGGTCGCCACCCGGCTTCCCCTGCACACCCCCGCCACAGGCCGCGAGGAGGAGCAGGGCGGCCCCCACCACTGCGGGTACGGCTGTACGGCGTCGACGCTGGTCCACGTCTCGATCCTATGAGCGAGCGGGTGGCGACGGCGCACCGCGGTCCCCGCGGGACGTCCGCGCGTCGCGGGAGCGTTCCGGGCGCACGCCGGGCGGCGCCCCGACCCGCCCGCCCGTGACACCATCGACCCGTGCTCGACATCGGCTACTCCCTCTCCCGCCGCTTCCCGGATCCCCCGCAGACCGACTACCGCCGTGCGGACGTCCGCGCGCTGCGGCACGACCTGTTCTGCGGTGACGTCTACCTCGCCGACACCAAGGCGGACCGCGAGGTGTCCACAGCCTGGGGATGGGTTCCGGTGCTCGACTTCGCGTGGGCGCTCTGCGACATCGTCGAGCAGGTCGACCGGGACCCGCGCGGCAACCGCGCCTCGCGGCCGCAGCACGCGGAGCTGGACTTCACCGAGTCGACGGACCGGATGCTCTTCGAGCGGCGGTTCGGGTGGGTGGATGTCGCCGCCGACTGGATGCCGGTGGAGGAGGATCCGCTGACGTTCGGGCACAAGGTGCTGCGGCGGGAGGCAAGGGACTTCCTGCACGACCTGATCGCGGATCTGGCGGACATGCATGAGGGCCTTGCGGACAATCCGGTGATCTGGGACCTGCAAGGACGCTTCCCCCGGGTGTAGCTGTGCAGCCGAGAAGCCGAAGCCGAAGCGGAGACAGCGGGCTGGAGCGAGCAGCGGGCGCGGGCGGCAGGCGAGTGCAGCGCGGGCGGGCGGCAGGGCGAGCAGCAGGCGCAGGCGGCAGGCGGAGGCGGCAGGCGGAGAGACAGCAGGCAGCGGGCAGCGAACGGCGGCAGCAGCCAAGCGCCGGCGGGCAGGGACAGGCCCCCCGAGAACCGGCCCCTCCGCGGCTACTCGCCCGGCGTCGCCACCCGTACTCCGATCTGCGCGGCGAACGCCGGTGCGAGCGAGAGCAGTTGTGCCGGGCTGATGACCGCCCCCGCCAGCCGCTCCACCCCGCGGGCGATGTCCAGCTCGGCCACCGTCCGCAGATCGACGTCCTTCATCCGCACTCCGCTGAAGTCCGCCCCGCGCAGCGTGCACCCGACGAACTCCACCCGCTCCAGCCGCGCCGAACCGAAGTCCGGTTCCGTCAGGACGCAGTTCTCGAAGAGGACGTCCTTGAGCCGCGCCTCCCGCAGGTTCAGATAGTCGATCTTCCCGCCGCGCACCACCACCCGTTCCAGCACGGCTCCGTGCAGCTGGACGCCGCCGAGCCGTGCGTCCACCACCTCGACATCGCGCAGGGACGCCTCCGCGAGGTTCGTCCCCACTCCTCTCGCCCCGGTCAGTACCGAGTCGATGAAACGCGCCCGCACCAGCTCCGTCGTCTCCAGCACGCACTCGCGCAGTGAGCAGTCCATGAAGCGGGCGCCGCGGCCCGACTGTCCTGTGAAGTCCTCGCCGGTGAACTCCAGTCCGTCATAGTCCCCATCGGGCTCAAGGCCCCGCCCGGCGTATGGGCTGAGAGGCGGAAGTCGCACTTCCGGCCGCCGTACCTGTGGGGTTCTCTTCGTGCCGTTCCGTACTGCCATGTCTTCATGGTGACCCACACCACTGACATCGAACCTTCCCGGATGTCACATCTGCGTCCGCTCCATCCGTCCTGATGACAGAGAGCGTCCGAAAAAGAGCGGGTGCCCTCCGGAACAGACACAGGACAGGACAGCAGGACAGGACACGGAGAAGGGACGGACCATGCGCCGTATCACCGTGGTCGGCGGGGGTTTCGCCGGGCTGACCGCCGCCATCGCCGCCGCCGATTCGGGTGCCCGGGTCACCCTGCGCGAGGCGCACCGGACCCTGGGCGGGCGGGCGCGTACGGCCGAAAACCCGTATCGCGTCAACGAGGGACCGCACGCGATCTACAGCGGCGGCCCGCACTGGGCCTGGCTCAGACAACAGGGGCTGCTCGGCCCGGTCGTGGCCGTGCCGGCTCTGGAGGCCACCCGGCTGCGGCTCCACCGAGGCGGGGCGCTGCGCAGGACACCACCGCTCGCCCTGCTCAGGCTGGCGCGGCGGCCCGCCGGGCAGGCCCCCGTCGGGCAGGACTTCCTCTCCTGGGCGACCTCCCAGGTCGGCGAGGCGGGCGCCCGCGCCGCCGCCCACTACGCGGGGGTCGCCCTCTACCACCACGATCCGGGCTCGCTCTCCGCGGCTTTCGTCCATACCCGGCTGCGCCGTGCCGCCTCGCTGCCGCCCGAGGCACACTTCGTACGCGGTGGCTGGGGCGCCCTCATCGACCGGATGGCCGCCCGCGCGCGGGATCTGGGCGTACGGATCGAGACCGGCGCCCGGGTCACCGAACTCCCGACGGCGGAGGGGCCGGTGATCGTCGCGACCTCCCTGGACGCGGCCCGGCACCTCCTCGGCGACTCCAGTCTGCGCTGGCCCAGTGGCCGCACGACCCTGGTCGACATCGCGCTCAGGACCCGGCGCGGAGACGCCTGGATCATCTCCGACCTCGACGCACCCGGCTGGATCGAACGCTTCACCGCCCAGGACCCCTCCCTGGCCCCGGCCGGCGAGCAGCTGATCCAGTGCCAACTGCCCATCGCACCGGGCGAGTCGAAGGCGGACGGGGTCGCCCACGCCGAACGCCTGCTGGACCTGGGCTTCCCCGGCTGGCGCGAACGCCTCACCTGGCGCAGCTCGGCCGTCGCGGCAGGGCGCACGGGCGCGGTCGACCCTCCCGGCACCACCTGGCGCGACCGGCCCGCCGTCCGCCGCGGCGACGGGGTGTTCCTCGCGGGCGACCGGACCGCCGCACCGGGCATGCTCGCGGAGGTCTCCTTCAACAGCGCGATGGAGGCAGCCACCCTGGCCTGTACCTCAAGTGGAATCGAGGTTGCCCGGTAGCGCCGTAGCCCCAGGAGAGCCACGGCTGACAGCGGCCGGCACCCGTCACCACCGTCCGGCACCGGCTCATATCGCCGTACACCGTCTGACACCGTCTGATGTCGGTCATCACGGCCGACAAGAAGCGAACAGCCACATTCTGTGATCCTCTGGACAGATGAGCGACCCGGCGATATCCACCCCGGAGCCCACCAGTCCCGACCAGCCCGACCCCCACCGCTGGTGGGGGCTGGCCATCATCGCGCTGGCGCAGCTGATGGTGGTGCTCGATGCCACCATCGTGAACATCGCCCTGCCGTCCGCGCAGCACGACCTCCACCTCACCAACGGCAACCGCCAGTGGGTCATCACGGCGTACACCCTGGCGTTCGGCGGACTGCTGCTGCTCGGTGGCCGAGTCGCCGACCTCGTCGGCCGTAAACGCACGTTCATCATCGGCCTCATCGGGTTCGCCGCCGCCTCAGCACTGGGTGGCGGGGCGGTCGACGGCACCATGCTCTTCGCCGCCCGCGCCCTCCAGGGCGCGTTCGCCGCCCTTCTCGCGCCGTCGGCGCTGTCCCTGCTCACCACGACCTTCTCGCTGGGCAGGGAGCGCGCCAAGGCGTTCGGCATCTACGGCGCCATCGCGGGCGCGGGCGCGGCCATCGGGCTGCTCCTCGGCGGCGTCCTCACCGAGTTCCTCGACTGGCGCTGGTGCCTGTACGTCAACGTGCCCATCGCGGCCATCACCGTCTTCGGCGCCTTCGCGCTGCTCAGCGACCGCCAGGGGCAGAAGGAGAGCCACCTCGACATCCCGGGCGCGGTCCTCGGCTGCGGCGGCCTCGTCGCGATCGTCTACGGCGTGAGCGAGGCCGAGTCGAAGGGCTGGTCCTCGACCCTGGTCATCACCCTGCTGATCGTCGGCGCCGTGCTGCTCGCCGTCTTCGGCTGGTGGCAGCGGCACACCCCCCACCCCATGCTGCCGCCGCACATCGTCAGCAACCGCAACCGCGGCGGCTCGATGATCGCCATGGGGACGGCGACACTGGCCATGTTCGGCCTCTTCCTGTTCCTGACGTACTACCTCCAGAACATCCTCGGCTACAGCCCCTTGCGCGCGGGTGTCGCCTATCTCCCGATGTCCGCGATGATCATCATCACCTCGACGCAGATCTCGGCCCGGCTGCTCCACTACGTACCGCCGCGCCTGCTGATAGCGCCCGGGATGCTGATCGGCGCGGGCGGGCTCTTCGCCCTGACCTTCATCGGGACGCACTCCAACTACGTCGAGCACATCCTGCCCGGCACGCTGATGCTCGGTCTGGGCATGGGCCTCGTCTTCATGCCGGTGATGGCGACGGCGACCTCGGGTGTGGCCCCACAGGACTCGGGTGTCACATCGGCGACCGTCAACACCGCCCAGCAGGTGGGCGGATCGATCGGTACGTCGCTGCTCAACACCATCGCGACGACCACCACCGCGAGCTACCTCGCCAGCCATGTGCGCCCCGGCGTGAGCAAGCTCCAGCAGGAGCAGCTCTCGAAGACCGCCGTGGTGCACGGATTCAACATCGCGACGGCGTGGGCGGCGGGCTTCATGGTGGTGGGTGCGCTGGTCGCGTTCCTCCTGGTGACCGCGGGCTCGCCGAGCCGGCGCGAGGCGGCGGAGGCGGATGCCGCGGGGGCCGCGGACGGCGCAGCGGCCGCAGGTGAGGAACCGGGCTGACGCAGGGGCAGGCCGGACCCTGAGTCTGAGTCCCTCCGCGGCCGGCCGAATCGCTGGAGCCGAGTGGCGTTGCGCGACCGAGTGGCCTCGCGGGGCCGAGTGGCGTTGCGCGACCGAGTGGCCTCGCCGGGCCCGGAGTTCGGTCTGCCGTGCGCGGCTGGCTGACGGCGACCGGCTGGAGCGGCCGCTGTCAGCAGTTCCTGGTCTTGGCCCGGTGTGCCCTGCACCATGCAGGCGACAGCCGAGTTCCGGGCCGCGTGCGCGTGGCCTTCTGGAAGGACCCCGCCCGTGTTCACGACTCTGCGCGACGCCCGTGCCACCCTCGTCCCCGATCCGGAGGGCCGGCACGGGCCGCTGCCGCCTCTGCTGCTGGCCCTGACCGTCGTGACCGGGCTCGTGGACGCCTACAGCTACCTGGTGCTCGGGCACGTGTTCGTGGCGAACATGACCGGCAACGTCGTCTTCATGGCGTTCTCCCTGGCGGGCGCACCCGGCTTCTCCCTGACCGCTTCCCTGCTCTCACTGGCCGCATTCGCCGTCGGCGCCTTGTTCGGCGGGCGTCTGGGGCACCGTTCCCCGCATCACCGGGCCCGCTTCCTGCTCACCGCAACGCTCGTGCAGACCGCGCTGGTGCTGACCGCGTTCGTCATGAGCCGGACGGTCGAGAACCCGGCCGGAGGCTGGGCGAAGCCCGTACTGATCGTGCTGCTCGCCCTGGCGATGGGTCTGCAGAACGCCGCCGCCCGGCGCCTGGCGGTCCCCGACCTCACCACCACCGTGCTGACCCTGACCATCACCGGCATGGCCGCCGACGGCCGCCTGGGCGGCGGGCCGTCGGCCAAGGCGGGCCCTCGGCTGCTGTCGACGGCCGCCATGTTCTGCGGCGCCCTCGCCGGGGCCGCGCTGATCATGCACGGCCAGCGGCACACTCCCCTGCTCGTCGGCTCCGTCCTGATCACCGCGGTCGCGGCGGTCCTGCTCACGCAACGCCGCTCCGCCCGGGCGTGGACCGCCTGAGCATGGCGGCACGAACGGTGCGGCCGGTGAGCCAGCCCTACTCCGGCGCCCCCAGCCCGGCCAGCGCGTCGTCCGTCAGCCGGTAGACCGTCCACTCGTCCTGCGGCCGGGCGCCCAGGGACTCGTAGAACTTGATCGACGGCTCGTTCCAGTTCAGGACCGACCACTCCAGCCGCTCGTACCCCCGCTCCACGCAGGTCCGCGCCAGTTCGGTCAGCAGCGCCTTTCCGTACCCGCCGCCGCGCAGTTCCGGGCGTACGTAGAGGTCCTCCAGGTAGATCCCGTGGACCCCTCGCCACGTCGAGAAGTTGAGGAACCACAGGGCGAACCCGGCGGGCTCCCCCTGCGGTGTCTGTGCGATGAACGCGAACGCCGCCGGGCGCTCGCCGAACAGGGCCTCGTGCAGCTGCGCCTCGGTGGCGCGGGCCTCGTCCAGGGCCTTCTCGTACTCCGCGAGCTCGCGGACCATCGCGTGGATGACGGGCACATCGGCGGCTGTGGCGTTGCGAATCATGGGCGCAGACTAACCAACGACCCCGGACGCCAGCAGAGCGCGCCCGATCTCCGCCATCTCGGGGCTCAGCCGCCGGCTGCCGCCGTCCACCACGTCCCAGAGGCTGTTCTGCAGGACGCGCCCGAGCGTCCACGCCCGGGCCCGCTCCCGGTCCCCCGCCATCCCCAGCGCATCCGTCATCAGGTCGAACCGCCGCAGCAGCCCGCCCTCCCCGAAGCGGTTCCACAGCGCGGGCAGCAGCTCGAACCCCGGGTCGCCCGCGAGCGGCTTCGGGTCAATGGCCAGCCAGGGCTCGCGCCCGGCCGCCAGGACGTTGTCGAAGTGCAGGTCCCAGTGGAGCAGCCGGTCTCCCGGCTCGCCCGCCACCTCCCGTACGGCGGCGGCGCAGCTCTTCAGCAGCCGCCGGTCCGCCTCGTCCGCCAGGGACCCGACCGCGTCCGGTACGCGGTCGAGCATCCGGGCTGTGATGTCCCCGAGCCACCGCGTCCCGTCCGGCGCGGGCACGGACGTCAGCCGGGCCAGCAGCCCCGCGATGACCTCCGTCGCCACCAGGACGTCCGGTACCGACGCCAACGGCCTCGCCTCGTCCAGCCGCTCCAGGAGCATGGTCCCGGTCGCCGGGTCGTGGTCGAGCAGCCGCACGGCGCCCCGGCCGTCCCAGACCCGCAGCGCGACGGGCTCCCCCTCGGTCTCCGCGTCCACCTCCTGGAGCTTCAACGCGGCCCGCGTCCCGTCGGCCGTCCGCACCACGGGCAGGACGACCGCGACCCGGCCGCGCATCGGCGGCCCCTCCTGGCGTAGCCCCCACCGGTCCAGGAACTCCCCGGAGTGGTCCGCCGTACCGCCATCGCCCACCGGCTCACACACGTAGCTCCTCATTCCCGATCCTGCTGATCGTTCCCGATCCTGCTGCTCATTCCCGAGGATTCCCGATTCCCGCCCTGATCCCCGCTCCAGCACGGCGCGTGCCCCCGGCCCGCGGGGAGCGAACGAGCAGAATCGGGCGTATGAACCGCGCCCTCCACGCCGTCGTCTCCTACCTCCGCAGCGCACCGGGCACCTACGTCTGGCTCCTCATCCTCTTCGTCACCACCATCGCGCTGCACCAGATGTCACCGGAGTTCGAGCGGGCCTTCCTCGGCAGGCGCTCCACCAATATCCATGAACTGTCCACGCATCCGGTCCGGGTGCTGATCCAGAGCGCGATGTACATCGACGGCGGCGGCTGGGTCTCGTACGCCGTCCTCTACACCGTCTTCCACGCGCAGGCCGAGCGCTGGCTCGGCACGCTCCGCTGGCTGGCCGTCGCCGTCCTCGCGCACGTCCTCGCCTCCTTCATCAGCGAAGGCGCCCTGCTCTGGGCGATCCACCACGACCGGGCCCCCGATTCGGCCGTGAACACCCTTGATGTGGGGGTGAGTTACGCCCTCGCCGGGGTGGTCGCCGTACTGACGTACCGGATCGCGCGGCCCTGGCGGTGGGTGTATCTGGCCGGTGTCCTCGCCGTCTTCGGCCCGCCGCTGTTCACCGACCGCACCTTCACCGACCTGGGTCACTTCGCCTCGGTCCTCATCGGCCTCGCCTGCTATCCGCTGACCCGGGGCATCGGCGGACCGCCGTGGAACCCGCTGAGTCTGCTGACCCCCCTGCGGCGCTACGCTCCCGGCAACCGCCGGAGGAACACCGAACGGCCCTGATCAGACGGTCCGATCAGAGGGTCCGATCCGGCGGACCGGTCCAGAAGGCAGAGGTCCCCATGAGCTCCACCGTCAGTGGCACAGGCAACGGCACCGTCAACGGCGGCATATCGTTCTGGTACGCGGACCAGGGCACCCCCCTCGCCCGCGAACCCCTGCCGGGCGACGCGAGCGCCGACGTGGTGATCGTCGGCGGCGGATACACCGGGCTGTGGACGGCGTACTACCTCAAGAAGGCCGTCCCGTTCCTCAACATCACCGTGCTCGAAGCCCGGTTCTGCGGGTACGGGGCGTCCGGCCGCAACGGCGGCTGGCTCTACAACGGCATCGCGGGCCGCGACCGGTACGCGAAGCTGCACGGGCACGAAGCGGCCGTCCGCCTCCAGCGGGCCATGAACGACACCGTCGCGGAAGTCGTCAAGACGGCGGCCGACGAGTCGATCGACGCCGACATCCAGCAGGGCGGCGTCCTCGAAGTCGCCCACACACCGGCCCAGTTGCAGCGGCTCAAGGACTTCCACTCGGTGGAGATCGCCTTCGGTGAGACGGGCCGCACCCTGCACGGCGCCCGCGAGACCGCCGAGCGGATCCGGGTCACCGGGGCCGTCGGCTCGACCTGGACCCCGCACGGCGCCCGGCTGCACCCGGCGAAACTGGTGCAGGGCCTGGCGGACACGGTGGAAGCACTCGGCGTCACCCTCCACGAGTCGACACCGGTCACCGAGATCAGGCCCAAGCACGCGGTCACCCCGTACGGAACGGTCCGCGCGCCCTACATCCTGCGCTGCACCGAGGGGTACACGGCAGGGCTCAAGGGCGCCCGCCGCAGCTGGCTCCCGATGAACTCCTCGATGATCGCCACCGAACCGCTGCCACAGGCCGTCTGGGACACCATCGGCTGGGAGGGCGGCGAGACGCTCGGCGACATGGCGCACGCGTACATGTACGCGCAGCGCACCGCCGACGGCCGGATCGCGCTCGGCGGGCGCGGCGTCCCGTACCGCTTCGGCTCGCGCGCCGCCCGCTCCGACCGCGCCGGGCGCACCGAGCCCGCCACCATCGACGCGCTGCGCGAGGTCCTGGTCCGCTTCTTCCCGGCCACGGCGAGCGTACGGATCGACCACGCCTGGTCCGGCGTGCTCGGCGTCCCGCGCGACTGGTGCGCCACCGTCACGCTCGACCGGTCGACGGGGCTCGGCTGGGCGGGTGGTTACGTCGGTTCGGGCGTGGCCACCGCCAACCTGGCCGCCCGTACCCTGCGCGACCTGATCCAGCAGGACTCCGGCCAGTCGGGCCCGACCGACCTCACCACGCTCCCCTGGGTGAACCACAAGGTCCGCAACTGGGAGCCGGAGCCGCTGCGTTGGCTGGGCGTGCACGGCATGTACCGGGCGTACCGGGCGGCGGACGCCCGCGAACTCACCGCCCGCAGCACGGCCACCGACCGGATCGCCACGATCGCGGACCGGATCTCGGGTCGCTGAGTTCCGCGGGGGGGGGGCGGACGTGGACGGGACGGATTCGGCGCGGTGGGTTCGGCGCGGTGGCTGCACCAAGTCCGGTGGTACAGAAGGTAATCGGGAGTTCACGGGCCCCCCGGCGGTGGTAGATACACAGCAGGCACACAATTTCGGTGTTTCGGTGTTTCGACAGTGACGGTCCCCGGGCGCATCGGCGCCGGGCGACCCGCGACCGGGGGGTATGCGGCATGTCCGGGGATCAGCAGGACGGGGCGGCGAGAGGCAGCGGCGGCGAGCCCGAGCCTTCGGCAGGGTTCGGGCCGCCGGAGGTACTGGGCGGGGCGGGCAGCCCCGGTGTGGCCGACGGCCCCGAGGTGTACGGCGGATCCGGCGGGTTCGGCCCGCCGCCCCCGTCGCCTCCCCCGATGCCCACCATCCCGCCCACACCGCCCGCACCACCCACACCGGCGGACCCGCTGCGAGCCGTGGCCGTGGGGCTGCTCAACCTCAGCGGCCTGGGTCTCGGATATCTGCTGCTCAGGCGCTGGCTCGCGCTGGCCGTGTGCTGGGTGGCCACCGGCGCGCTGCTGGCGATCGCTCTGCCCGCCGACCCGGACGGCGTGCCCGCCGGCGCGCTCGTCGCGTATCTCGCCGTCCTGGTCCTGGCCGCGGCCCACGGCGCGTACCGGGGTCTGCGGCACAGCGTCATCAGGCCGCCGCAGACGCCGGTCGCGGTCGTGCTCGGCCTGGTGCTGCTGGCCGCGCCCGTCGGCGGGGTCGTCCTGTACGACGGGGCACGCGACGAGGCCACCCAGCAGATGCTCCTCGACCGGCTCGCCGGTGCGGACCAGCTGGTCACACAGGCGAAGGGCCAGCAGTTCACCACGGCGCGGGCGTCCTACGGCAAGGCCCTGACCACCTACCGCGACCTCGGCGCCCAGCACCCGGACTCCCGGGCCGCCCGCCGTGTCCCGGCCTCGCTGAACACGTACTACGAGACGGTCGCCACGCCGTTCGGCGAGAAGAAGTACTGCGACGCCGTCGAACCGCTGACGTATCTGCGGACGGTGCCCGGGACGTACGGCAGGAAGCAGCTGGGCGCACTGGCCACGTGGCCCGACGACAAGCTCGCGACCTCGTTGTACGAGTGCGGGGTGACCGGCCTCGGCACCGGAAAGGACGTCGTGTCACCGGACGGGGACCTGGGCGAGCTGCTCACGACGTTCCCCTCGTCCCCGCAGGCCGCGAAGGTGGAACCGGCCGTCAGCTCGGAGATCGACAAGGCGGCGGGCGATCTGGAGGGCTCAGCACCGTGCGCGGCCAACGAGCGTCTGAAGATCCTCCAGGGCCAGGCCGTGGGCCTGCCCGGCAAGGAGGCGGGCGTGGACGGCGCCCTCACCGACGCGCTGCGCGAGGACGCGGCGACGGCGGGCAGGAAGGTGCGGTCGGGTACGTACTCCTGCGGTGTCGACGAGTACAAGAAGGGGGACTTCACCGGGGCGCAGCAGACGCTGACCGACTTCGCGAGCACCTACCGGAGCGACAAGAACCGCGCCCGCGCCCAGAAGATCGCCATCGCCGCGGAGATCGCGCAGAGCGAGGCCGCGGCGGGCAAGCACCTGCCGTCGACGGCGTCCGGCGGCAGCATCCCGGTCACGATCAGCAACGACAGCCCGGACGAGGTCGAGATCCTCTACACCGGACCGGTCACCGGAAGCTTCAAGCTCAAGGCGTGCAAGGGGTGTTCGGCATACTCCAGCGACGTGACGGCACAGCTCACCGCCTGCAAGGGCGGCAAGAGCTACCCGAAGCGGACGATCTCCCTGCCGCCCGGCACGACGTACTTCCTGCACAAGTCCCTGAACAGCTCGAACACCACGTCGGGCAGCAACACGGCCAAGATCCGGCCGGGCTACACCTACACGGAGTGCGCGTACGTGGTGCAGCGCATCGGATCGGGCTACACGTCCTGACCTGCGCCCGCCGTCACGGGTGGCACCGGTTCAGAACCCGGTGCCGCTCGTGAGTACGTCCCGGGCGCCCGGCCCCTCCGGCCGCCCCACCGGACTGTCGGCCGGGCTCTCGGCGGCAAGAGTCAGCGCCCTGAGCCCCCTGACCAGACCGGACCGTACGTCCACCGGCAGCCGGCCCACCAGCGCGGAGACTTTCCGGTGCCGGTGCTCCAGAACCGTCCCGACCAGCCCCGCGCCCTCGCCGGTGGTCCGCAGGACGACCTCCCGCCGGTTGTCCGGATTGACCTTGCGGTTGACCAGACCGCCCGCCTCCAGCCGGTCCACCATCCGCATCGCCGTGGACGCGTTGACGTCCAGCAGGGCCGCCAGCGCCGCCAGCTTCACCGGCCCGCTGGAGTCCAGCACCACCAGCGTCCGCAGCTGCGGGAGGGTCAGGGCGCTGCCGACCTCGGCGAGCGCGCGCGCCGAGAGTCCGACCAGCAGCCGCGCGGCGGCCATCACCGCGGCGGTGACCTCGGCGATCTCGTCAGGGGGACCGTCCGTGGGAGCGGCCGCGTCCCCGGCGCGGCTGCCCGCAGCCGTCTGCTCGCGCGTCATGCGGTCCGCCCACCGTTTCTGACCGCCGGGCTGTCCACCCGGGCGGTCCTGTCGTCCGCCGGGCTGTCCGCCCGGCTCATCAGGCCGTTCATCAGGCTGTTCATCAGGCTGTTCATCAAGATGTTCATCAGGCCGTTCACCAGCTCGTTCGCCGGCTTTCATCAGGGCCACAGCAATCATCGCAGTCTGCAATGGTGGCCTGGGCGCCGCTCAGTCATCCGTACCGCACCAGTATCCGGGCATCCGGGCGCGGCACCCTCTCACGCCACGGACTGCCCCTGCCACAGTTCGCCTTCGGCATTACCGCACCGGGCTCCACCGCTGACCGGCATCGTCTTCCACCTCGAACCGACCCATGAGATGTACGCGATGCCCCCATGGTGATCACCGCGTCCTCGGCCTATCTCCTCTCGGCGATCGTCCCGAGCGCTTCCTCAGCCTCGTCCCGCACCGCTTCGGGCAGGGGGGACAGCAGGGCGGCGGGCCGCCGCCACGCAGTCCGGCGCGCAGGCCGGCACGCAGTCCGTCTTGCAGTCCGGAGCGAACGGGGCACGCACCGACGGCAGTTGATCCACAGTTGATCCACATGGGGCCCGGGGGCCCCGGGACGGACCCAGGGGCGGCCGATGCGCGTGCCGGCCGCCCCTCGCGGCTGTTCGCGTACGGCCCCTTGTCAACGCCCCCGGGCGCGCAGCAGACTGCTGCCCGACGGACAGACATTGGATGTCTAGACCATACGTTCCACTCTGCGTCCACGGACCGAAGGAGCACTCATGGGAACGCCTGTCGGGCGACGATCCGCACTGGCTCTGGGAATAGGAGTCGCCTCCCTGCCATTCCTGCCCGCCGCCCCCGCAGCCGCCTCCCCGGGAACGGGCAGTTCCAGTAACCCCCCACTCACAAAAGATCGGATTACTCCCGCCCCGCTGATCGAGATCGACGCGTCCGACACCCCGGACACCGTCGTGCGCAAGGCGGCGCATGTCGTCCCCCGGCCCTCCCAAGTCGCCTGGCAGCAGCGGGAGGTGACCGCGTTCACCCACTTCGGCATGAACACCTTCACCGACCGCGAATGGGGATCGGGCGCCGAGGACGAGGCGACCTTCGACCCGTCCGGGATGGACGCCGACCAGTGGATGCGTGCGTACAAGGCGGCCGGCGCCCGCCAGGTGATGTTCACGGCCAAGCACCACGACGGCTTCGTCCTCTTCCCGACCCGCTACACCAACCACTCGGTGATCGCGAGCCCCTGGTGGATCCGCACCGACGGCTGCTCCGACGCCGAACGGGACGCCACCGCCAAGGCCCGCGCAGAGGCCGATGCCCACCGCTCCGACGACCCGGCCGCCTACTGGCGGGCCAGGAACGCCGGCTGCCGCAACCCCCGGGGCGACATCCTCGGCACCTATCTGGCGGCCGCCCGCCGGGCCGGCCTCAAGGTGGGCGTCTACCTCTCCCCAGCCGACGGCTCCGAGCAGCCGCACGCCTGGCACGCCCAGTACGTCGAGAAGATCCGCGCCAAGCAGGCCTCGGGGCAGTCGCTCAGCATCGAGGAGCAGGCCACGGTCGACGACGGCGACCGCGCGCCCGGCGGCCAGGGCCGCTACGGCAGCGGAAGCCCGGTCGTGCGCCGTACGATCCCGACCCTGGTCCCCGACGACGACCGGGCCGACGCGCTCGCCGCGCACCGGATCCCGTCCTTCACCGTCCGGGCCGACGACTACAACGCGTACTACCTGAACCAGCTCTACGAACTGTTCACCCAGTACGGCCCCATCGACGAGCTGTGGCTCGACGGCGCCAACCCCTGGACCGACGCGGGGATCACCGAGAAGTACGACTTCACCGCCTGGTTCCGGCTCATCCACGCACTCTCCCCGGACACCGTCACCTTCGCCGGACCGCAGGGCACCCGCTGGATCGGCAACGAGAACGGGGTGGGCCGCACCACGGAGTGGAGCGTCACCCCCGCCACCGCCGACCCCGCCACCGCACACGGCGAAGGGCTGCTCCCGGACGGTCCCAGCGCCGCCGACATCGGCTCCCGCGACAAGATCACCGCACCCGGGATCGAGTACCTCCAGTGGTTCCCCGCCGAGGCGGACGTCTCGCTTCGTCCGGGCTGGTTCTTCCACGCCGACGAGAAACCCAAGACACCGCAGCAACTGGTCACGATCTACGAGCAGTCGGTGGGCCGCAACGCCGTACTCCTGCTGAACGTCCCGCCGGGCCGTGACGGCCGCGTCGCCGCGCCGGACGTCGCCTCCCTCACCGCGTTCGGGAACTCCGTCACCGCGACGTACGGGCACAACCTGCTCACCGCGGGACGCGGCCGCCGCGACCCGGTCCTGCGCGCCCTCACGGACGGCCGCCTCACCACTTCCTGGTCACCGTCCCGCGGAGCCACCACCGGCGCCGTCACCGTGAAACTGCCCGCGCACCGCGCCTTCGACCGCATCCGGCTCGGCGAGGACATCACGCGGGGCCAGCAGGTGGAGCGGTTCGCCGTCGACATCTGGACCGGCACCGCCTGGCAGCAGGCCGCGACCGGCACCACGATCGGCTACGCCCGCATCCTGGCGCTGCCCGAGCCGGTACGCGGCGACCGCATCCGGATCAGAATCCTCCAGTCCCGCACCACCCCGCGCCTCGCATCGGCGTCGCTCCACCTGAACGTGCCACCGGAGTAACGCGCCACCGAGGCAACGCGCCGCCGAAGTGACGGGATCCCGGGGGCAGTCGGCAGGCGGCGCCCCCGGCCCCGGAAACCGAGAAGCGGCAGCTCCGCACGTCATCGACACCCCGCGCCCAGGCCTCCGTCACCGTTCCTGAAGTACCGTCTGAGGAGATTTTCGGCAGCGAGGAATGGAGCGGCCTGTGCGCAGTGCGCGCGATCGGATCGACACGTCAACGGCTCACTCCGCCCGGGTGTACGACTACATCCTGGGCGGCAAGGACCACTACCTCGTCGATGCCGAGGCGGGCGACGCCATGTGCCGGCACTGGCCCGCGCTGCCGGTGCACATGGGCGAGAACCGGCGGTTCATGCACCGCGCCGGGCGTTACCTCGCCCAGGAGCGGGGCATCCGGCAGTTCCTCGACATCGGGACCGGCCTTCCCACCGCACCGAACCTGCACGAGGTGGTGCAGCAGGTGGCACCGGAGTCGCACGTGGTCTACGTCGACAACGATCCCATCGTCCTCGCCCACGCCCGTGCCCTTCTGGAGAGCACACCCGAAGGCGCGACCGCCTACGTCGACGCCGACATGCACGATCCCGACGCCATTCTGGACAGCCCGGAGTTCCATGAACTGCTCGATCTGAACGAGCCGGTGGGCCTGATGATCATCGGGATCCTCCACTTCATCCAGTCGCCGGACGACCGGCGCCTGGTGCGGCGGCTGCTCGACCCGCTGCCGTCGGGCAGCTACCTCGCGATGACGATCGGCACCGCCGACTTCGCACCCGATGAGGTCGGGCGGGTGGCCGAGGAGTACGCCCAGCAGGGCATGCCCATGGTGCTGCGCGACCTGCCCACCGCCACCTCGTTCTTCGACGGGATGGAACTGGTCGGGCCCGGCGTCACCCAGGTCCACAAGTGGCGGCCCGGCCCCGAGCAGGACGGCATCGACGACAGCGCCATCGCCATGTACGGAGCGGTGGCCCGCAAGCCCTGAGCCGGTGCCGGGCCGCTCCCCCGCGCCGCCGACCGCGCCGAGCGGCCCCGCCCCCGCGGGGCCGCGGTCAGGGGGCGATGCCCAGACGGGTGTGCAGTGCGCGGCGGCCGGGGTCGACGATGCGGATGGCCGTGCCGGGGTGAGGAAAATAAATGCGCACGGCCGTTCGTGCTAATATGAGCCCCCTCCGACGTCGATCGAGGAGCAGCGGGCATGAAGCTCAGCGAGGCAGTTACGAGCGTCACTCTCAACACCCTCTCCCGCATTCCGGGAGCGCCGGCAGGGGCGGCCGCGTTCACCCTGTTCCACATGCCGTTCGCCCGCAGCAAGGCACGCCCCTCCGAGCGTGCGCTGCTGGAGCAGGCACATATCGACCGCGTCCGCGTCAACGGCAGCCACGCGGTCACGTACCAGTGGGGCGACGGCACACGCCCCGTACTGCTGGTGCACGGTTGGCAGTCGCGGGGATCACGTCTGTCCGGGCTCATCGCCGGACTGCTCGACCGGGGGTTCAGCGTCATCGCCTTCGACGCCCCGGGCCACGGCGACGCGACCGGCCGGAGCGCCACCATCCTCGACTACCGCGCCGTCATCACCGAACTCCACGAGCGGTACGGCACGTTCGAGGGTCTGGTGGCCCACTCCATGGGCGCACTGGCATCGTTCTACGCTCTCACACACGGGGTGAAGGCGGAGAGGATCGCCGTCATCAGCGGGGTCTGCGACTTCGACTACCTGACCGACGCGTTCACCTCCGCACTCCGACTGCGCCCGGAGCTCACGGCCCGGCTGCACCAGGAGATCAAGAAGAACCTTTTCCCGGACCTCCCCGCCGACCGGTCGCCGTTCTCCGCCGCCGACACCTCGGAGGAGGTACGGTCACCGGTGCTCGTGGTCCACGACGAGGACGACAGCAGGATCGGCGTCGAGCAGGGGCGCCGGCTCGCCGCCGCTTTCGGCGACCGGGCACGGCTGGTCGTCACGAGCGGGCTCGGGCACCGGCGGATCCTCGGTGACCCCGACGTCGTGCGGACCGTCCTGGACTTCGTCGGGCAGGAGCCGGACCGGAACGCACCCGCGGAGTCGCAGAGCGTTTCCGCGGACTGAGGCCCCCGGCCCCCTCCGAGCCCCGGGCCACCACTAACCGCACGGACGTCCACCTATTGGCTACACTCGAGTAACCCCACCAGGGCCGCGAGGTCCAGCCCAGGAGAGCAGGTACACATGGGCACGACAGCCACACGCACGGACGGGCGGATCGAGCGCGGGAACCAGACCCGTCGGCTGATCCTCAAGCGCGCCGTGGAGATCGCGTCTGTCGAAGGCCTGGAAGGACTCTCCCTGGGGCGGCTCGCGAGCGAGCTGAAGCTGAGCAAGAGCGGCGTCTTCGCCCTGTTCGGCTCCAAGGAGGACCTGCAGCTCGCCACGGTCCGCGCGGCGATCACCATCTATCTGGAGCACGTGGTCCAACCGGCCCGGGACCTGCAGCCGGGGGTCGGGCGTCTGTGGCGCCTGTGCACCGGCTGGCTCAGTTACTCGCGGGAACGCGTCTTCCCGGGAGGCTGTTTCTTCTACTCCGCTTCGGCCGAGTACGACGCCCGGGAAGGCAAGGTCCATGACACCTTGGCCACATCCCGGGCCAACTGGATCGCGTACATGGAGAAGACGGCGCTGGAGAGCCAGCAGGCGGGCGAGGTCGACGCCGGGGCGGACATCCCGCAGCTCGTCTTCGAAATCGTCGCGCTCCTGGAGATGGCCAACGCCGAGTCGGTCCTGCACAACGAGTTCACCAGCTACGACAAGGCGGCCAAGGCCATCCTGAACCGCCTGCGCACCGTGGTCACCGACCCGTCGCTGCTGCCCGCCACCCCGTGACGCCATAGGCCGGAGCACTCTCGGCACGTGAGCGGCCCGCTCCCCCGGAAAGGGAGCGGGCCGCAGCTCCGTCGTTCGCCGGCCGTGTCACGCACCGACGGCGTGCACCCCACCGTCGACGTGCACGATCTCCCCCGTCGTGCGGGGGAACCAGTCGGAGAGCAGCGCGACCACCGCACGGGCGGCGGGTTCGGGGTCGGACAGGTCCCAGCCGATCGGGGCGCGGGTGTCCCACACCTCACGGAACGTCTCGAACCCCGGAATGGACTTGGCCGCCATCGTCTTGATCGGTCCGGCGGCGACCAGGTTGCAGCGGATACCACGGGGCCCGAGGTCCCTGGCCACATAGCGCGAGGTGGACTCCAGGGCTGCTTTGGCCACCCCCATCCAGTCGTACGCGGGCCAGGCCGTCGTGGCGTCGAAGTCGAGCCCCACGAGGGAGCCGCCCCGCTCCTCCATGAGGGGGAGACAAGCCATGGCGAGAGCCTTGAGGGAGTAGGCGGACACCTCAAGCGCGGTCGCCACGGAGCTCCATCCGGTCGTGAGGAAGTTCCCGCCGAGCGCGTCCTGGGGAGCGAAGGCGATCGAGTGCACCACGCCGTCCAGGCGCGCGTCGCCCCCCACCGCCTCCCGGACCCGCCCGGCGAGACTGTCCAGTTGCTTCTCGTCCTGGACGTCAAGCTCCACGAGGGGGGCCGGGCGCGGCAGCCGTCTGGCGATGCGTTCGACCAGGCTGAGCCGCCCATACCCGGTCAGGACCACTTCGGCCCCCTGCTCCTGAGCGATCCGGGCCGTGTGGAAAGCGATCGAGGACTCCATCAGGACGCCCGTCACGAGAATACGCTTGCCGGCCAGAATTCCGATCATCCCGCCATCACCTCGGTATCCGCTCCGGTCCTGACCTGGGTTGCCGCGACGAACGCGGCGATCTCCGCCACCACTTGGGGCGCGCCGAGAATCCGCCGGTGCCCGAACCGCCGGGTGGTGAACAGCCGGGCCCGGTCACCCACGGCCCCGGCGAGGCCGGCCGCCCGCTCCGGATCGACTGTCTCGTCGTTCTCGTCCTGCACGATCAGGAGCGGGGCGGGCGACGCCTCGATCCCGTCCAGGACCGAGAAGCGGTCCCACATGTCCCGCACGTCCGGGTACAGGTCCCGCTCGATGCGGAACCGCACCTCACGCTCCAACTCCGGGCTCAGCTTCATGGCCACGCAGAAGGTGTCGAAGAGGTACGAGAAGTCCGGCACGGGACTGACCGCGACGACCCGGTGGGCACGCACCCCTCCCCGCATGGACAGGAAGGCCGCGAGAGCTCCGAAGGAGTGACCGACCACCGCCGCGAACTCGCCGTGTTCGCCGTGGAGTTCAGCGATGATCGCCTGGTACTCCAGCAGGGTCGTGCTGTCCCCGCCGGACTCCCCGTGCCCGGGTGCGTCGAAGGAGACCGGGCTGCAGCCCCGTTCGACCAGTGCGGCGATGAGCTTCGCGTAGCGCGACGCACGCGATTCCCAGCCGTGCACGAGGAGCACCGGCCGCCGGCCGTCGCCCCAGCCGTAGGTGCCCACCGCCTGCCCGTTCACGCGCAGTTCGCCGGTGCGCGCGCTCTCGATGACCGTCCGCTCGTCGGGCCGGGCCCTGCTGCGGCCCTGCGGCCGCCGGAAGAGATCGAACAGCTCTCCCCCTTCAGCGGTCAGGGCCACACCGACGTCCGCCGCCGTGGGATCCATTCCACGCCCTCCACATCGCTCGGGAATGCGCAGATGTTAGCACGACCGTTCGCTCATATTTATTACCGGAATCCCGCCGGAAACCTCTTCGCCCGAGAGTAAAAAGTGAACGCACGATCGTGCTAATGTTCGCTCAACTCTCTTTCCTGGAGGACGGCATGACGTTCTCGCACTCTGCCCGCCGGCCGGGCAGCGCAGCGGACACACAGCCCGGACCCAACCAGTGGATCAAGGACCATCTGGACTCCGTGATCGACGACCAGCTGTTCGCGGACCGCCCCGGAGCCACCACCGACGCGCCGGCGCAGCGGCCCGGGGGGCCGCGGCCATGACCGGAGTACGCCCTGCGGGGCGCATAGGCATCGCGGTGGCGGCCGGCATGCTCAAAGGGGCCTACGGGCACGGCGTGCTGTCCGCCTTCGAAGAGCGCGGGCTGCGCGCGCACGTGTACGGAACCGCCTCGTCATCGGCCCTGTCCGGCGGCCTCGCCGCGGTGGGCCGGGCCCGGCAGACCGGCGTCGAGTACTGGCTGGGGGCGGCGGAGGCCGCCGAGTCGCAGGGCATGAGCAGTGTCGTGCTCGACAGCATCAAGCAGTACGGGCCGGTGCTGCGCGAAGGGTTGTTCCGCCCCTCCGCGCCCGAGTTCCTCCTGGCCACCGGCAAGGTCACCAATGCGGTCGCCGCCGAGCTCACCCAGGGGGCCGGGGCGAAGACCCTCGGCAAACAGCTCCTGCGCAACGTCTTCACGGGAGACCGGAGTTGGGTCGAGGAGAACCTGGCGACCGTGGTGTTCTCGTCCCGTGCGGAGGTTGGTGAAGGGCCCCGGCTCACACCGGACAACTACGACGCCGCGGCCTACGCGTCGACCCGCATGCTGCATGCCTGGCAGGTGCCGGCCGAGATCGACGGGGAAGCGTACGTCGACGCCTCGTACACCTGCTCCTGCCCCGCGCGGGAAGTCGCGGCCAGGGGCGTGGACGTGCTGATCGCCATCGGGTGCGACCCGTTCCCGCTCTTCCGGGATCTGTACGCGTCGGAGGAGATCGTCGACGGGTCCGTCCTGGACGGGGCCCGGGTCTCGGTGATCAAGCCGGACGAGGACCTCAAGAACCTCGGCGTGGACTACGCGGCGGCGACGGCCGCAGGGCTCGGCAAGGCCTACGGCCTCGGGCTCGATGCCGGGCACCGTTTCGCGGACGGCAACGCCGGGCTGTGCGGCCCGGCCGGATCCGATGAGGCGGCCCCATGACGCACGTGGTCACCGAGCAGTGCGTGCGGTGCAAGTTCACGGAGTGCGTCACCTACTGCCCCGTGGCCTGCTTCCGGGAGGCGGACACCTTCCTGGTCATCGACCCCGCGGAGTGCATCGACTGCGGGAACTGCGTGGAAGCGTGCCCCGCCGACGCGATCTACCCCGAGGGCGAACTGACCCCCGAGCTGCTGCCCGCACTCGAATGGAACGCCCGGCTCGCCGCCCGGCTCCCGCTGGCCACCACGCACATCGAGCCGTTGCCCGACGGTGAGGCGTGGAACGGCGAGCCCGGCAAGTGGCACGCCCTCCCGCCGGAGCAGGCACCGCGCGCCCCCTGCGCCTGATCCCGGCGCCGAGGCCGGGACTCACGCAGTGCCGCACACCCGCCCGTCCAGGCCCTGTCCGGTCGCGCGGGAACGACCGCGGGCCACCGGGGAACCGGTGGCCCGCGGTCGTCATCGTGCGGTCAGACGGTCGCCGCCTGCCGCTGGGCGCGCGCCGCCCTGATGCCTTCTCGCCGATCGGTGAAGGAGGTCGCCTTCTTGTCCAACTGCCCCATGAAGGAAGCGAGTTCCTCACGGGCCGCCTCGCCGTCCGGGCCGATACCGCCCCGCTCGAAGACCCTCAGCGTGCGCAGGATCGGCATCAGCACACTGTCGTGGTGCAGCCGGAGGTCGTAGATGCCGGCGATGGCGATCTCCGCGGACTTGCGGCGGAAGTCCTTGATGGTCGAGCCCGGCATCTCGAAACCCATGACCACGTCGCGGACGACCCGCAGGGCGATGTCCGGTGCCAGCTCGAAAGCGGCGTCCACCAGGTTGCGGTAGAAGACCATGTGCAGGTTCTCGTCCGCGGCGATCCGGGCGAGCAGCGCGTCGCAGTCCGGATCGGCGCTCACCTGGCCGGTGTTGCGGTGGGAGATCCGCGTGGCGAGTTCCTGGAACGCGGCGTACGCGATCGCGTGCAGGGCGCTGAAGCCGTCGGGGCGGTCGTAGCCGGCCGACATGTGGACCATCCGGGCCCGTTCGAGGGCCTTGGGGTCGACGGCCCGGGTGACCAGGAGGTAGTCGCGCAGCGCCGTGCCGTGCCGTGCCTCCTCCGCCGTCCAGCGGTCGACCCAGGTGCCCCAGGCGCCGTCCTTGCCGAACTCGGCCACCGCGAAGTGGTATCCGGGGAGGTTGTCCTCCGTGAGCAGGTTGACGACCAGGGACGTACGGGCGACGTCCGGGAGCGTGGCCTCGGACGGGGCCCATGGCTCGCCGCCCAGCCGGCCGTCGAAGTTCCGGCCCCGGGACCACGGGATGTACTCGTGCGGGAACCATTCCCTGGCGACCCCGAGGTGGCGGTGGAGGTTGCTCTCCACCACCGGTTGCAGCTCGGCCAGCAAGGAGTGCTCGGCCCGGGCCGTGGAGCGGTCGGATCGGTCGATGGGAGGCATGCTGCTCTCTTCTCCCCGTGGGTCGCACGGTCAGGTGGGTCGCACGGTCGGCGGGTCGCACAGTCGGGGGTTCACACAGTCAGGGGTTCGGGCGGTCAGCGGGTCGCGCGGTCAGGGGTTCGCACGGTCAGGTGAATCGCGCGTTCGCCGGCACCGGGGGAGGTGCCCGCTCCCCCGGTGGATTCCGTCGGTCACGCGGACTTCCGGGCCCCCGCGCGGATCGCCGGGGCGACGGCGGCAGCCGCGACGGACCCGATGGCGCAGGCGAGGAAGACCCGGAGGTAGCCCTGGTCGTCGAGGACGTCGTAGCGTTCGAGGACGGCAGCCAGGACCGCGATGCCCAGCGCCCCGCCGATCTGCCGGGCCGTCATCATCAGTCCCGTTCCGGAGGCGAAGCGCTCGGGGGCCAGGGACGCCGTGGCCGCGTTGGAGATCGCCGTCAGCGCGGCGCCGATGCCGATGCCCGCCACGACGCCGATCGGCAGCCACACGCCGAGGTAGCGCTGCTCGGTCCCGAGCAGCAGGTACATCGCCGCGCACGAACCGCCGAAGAGCAGCGATCCGAAGAGCGCTGCCGCCCACTGGGACTGCGGGCCCACCCGCCGTCCCACCACCAGGGCGCCGATCGCCGCACTGAAGGCGCCCGGCGTCACCGCGAGGCCGGCCTTCAGCTCCGAGTAACCCCACACCGCGTTGAGGAACAGCAGCGTCGAGAGCAGGTAGGAGTACATGGCCGCGCCGAAGAGCAGCGACGTGACGTTCGTGGCCGCGAAGGAGCGGCTGCGCCAGAGGTCCCACTCGATGGCGGGGGCGACGTGCCGCCGGGAGAGCAGGAGAGCCGCCGCGAGGAGTACCGCACCGCCGGTCAGCAGTCCGACGACCCGCCCGCTGCCCCAGCCCCAGTCCGTCCCCTGGGTCACACCGAACACCACCCCGCCGACGCCCAGGGCCAGGGCCAGCGTCCCCAGCGGGTCGGGGAGCCTGCGGCCGCCGGCGGTGTCGCCGGAGAGCCGGGCGGCGCCCGCCACGATCACGATGCCGAGCGGCAGATTGATCAGGAAGACACTGCGCCAGCCCCATGCGTCCACCAGCAGCCCGCCCAGGCTCGGGCCCACGGCCGCCGCCATGCTGCCGACCGCGCCCCAGACACCGAGCGCGACCTGCCGCCGGGCCGCCGGGGTGTGCTGCAGGACGAGACCCAGCGCCGACGGGATCATCCCGGCGGCCGCCACGCCTTGCAGCGCCCTGGCCGCGATGAGCATGGGAACGCCGACGGCGGCCCCGCTCAGCAGCGAAGCGACGGTGAACAGGGCGGTGGAGAAGAGGAACAGCTTCTTGCGCCCGATGACGTCGGCGATCCTGCCCGCGACGGCGAGCAGGGCCGCGAACACGACGGTGTACGCCGTGACGACCCAGGTCAGCTGGGCCAGCGACGCGTCGGGGAAGTCGGCCCGCAGGTCGGGGAAGGCGATGTTCACGACCGTGGTGTCGAGCACCGCGAGGAACGTGGCCCCGGACGCGACGAGCAGGGCCCGCTTCGCGACCGGGGAGGCGGCGACGTCGTGCTCCTGCGTGCCGTCCTCCCGGTCCGTGGTCCCGGCCGGTCCCGCGTCCCGCGAGGGAGGTGAGGCGGTGGTCATGCGAGGAGGTCCCTTCGTCGTCGGTTGCGCAGCCGTCACCCGGTCCGCAGCGGTGGGCCGCCCGATAAAAGTAAACGACCGTCCGTGCTTTATGAAGGGGAATCCGGGAGCATCCCCGTTCCCGCCTCCGGAAGGGCCCCTCCCCCCGTCCTGAAAGGGGCCCCCGGTGCTCCCCCGGTGCTACGCGGCGGGCCCGCCGGCGGCCCCGCCGATGAAGTCCATCGCGCTGTCGATGACCACCTGCTCACCCAGTACCTTGCGGTGCCCGAGCCCGTTCGTCAGGACCAGCTCCGCCTGGTCCCCGTACGCCTGCTTCAGGGCGTGCGCCTGCGCGACCGGCACCAGTTCGTCGTGCACGTCGTGCACGATCCGCATGGGCACCTTGATCTCGTGGGGCCGGCAGGTGGCGTCGAACAGCGACCAGGGATCCTCGACCGCCGCGAACAACTGCTGTGCGATCCGGTCCCGCAGACCGCCGTGGAGCGGGCCGGCGAGCCCGAGGATCCGCGCGAACTCGTCAGGAAGATGGCCGAAATCCTTCACCGCCGAGACCGTCACCAGACGCTCGGCGCGGATCCCGCCGCGCAGCGCCAGGAACGCGCTGGTGGCGCCGAGCGAATGAGCGAGCACGGTGTGAAAGGTCCCGTACTCCTCCTGGAGGAGACCGATGATCTCGCGGTACTCAAGGATGGTGGTGGTACGTCCCGACGACTCCCCGTGCCCCGGGGTGTCGAACGACAGCGCTGTCAGACCGAGTTCTTCGAGGCGCGGGACGAACCCGGCGAACCGCGACGCGCGGGACTGCCAGCCGTGCAGCATGAGCACGGGGCGCGCGCCGGTGCCCCACCGGTAGACGCGCACCCGCTTCCCGGCCACGGTCAGCGTCGCCGTGCCCGCCCGCTCGTGCACCTCGCGCTCGGGGGGCAGCACCTTGCCGCGCCTGAGCGGATGGCAGAACAGCGAGTACACCGCCCTCCCGGCAAGACCGGGCGCCGGGCGCGCCAGAGCGTTCAGGGCCGCACCGACGAGCGGCGCCCCCCGGCTCATCGGCGGGCCCCGTCCGCCGCGCCGGCGGTCCGGCGTGGCAGCCGTACGGTCGACTCGCCTGCCACACACGGGAGTACGGCCGGATCCAGCAGGCCCCGCGGCGGCAGGGGTACGTCGGTGCTCACCTTGTCAGCTCTCCGATCATCTCGCTGTCCGGGTGTGCGGCGCGGGGGACACCGCGTACGGGCGCCCCGGGGATCCGGCCGCGCCCCTGCACACCGCGGACCAGCGCGGTGTGCAGCCGCGCGCGGGCGGCGGAGTCCTCCCGCGACGGTTCAGCCCCCAGGTCCCGCAGTGCGCCGGCCACGGTGTTCAGTTCGGCGACGAACTCGGCCAGCACGTCCGCGACCGCTGTCGCGTTGGAGCCGAGGATGTCGGTCCACAGCTCCGGGTCACCACCGGCTATCCGGGTCGCGTCCCGCACGCCCTGTCCCGCCAGGCGGAGCTGGGAATCGTCCCCCTGCAGGAGCCGGGAGGCGAGGAGACTCGCGACCACGTGCGGCGTGTGCGACACGAGGGCCATGGCCCGGTCGTGCTGGTCGGGTTCCATCGTCACCGGCCGGGCGCCGCACAGCTCGGCGAGTTCCGTGACCCGGACGACCGTACGGCGGCCGACGCCGCCGGCCGGGGTGAGGATCCAGGGCTTGCCCCGGAAGAGATCGACCTGGGCGGCGAGCGGCCCGGACTGCTCCCGGCCCGCCATGGGGTGGCCGCCCACGAAGCAGGTCAGATCACAGCCCAGCGCCGCGGCTTCGGACTGGGGCCGCACCTTGACACTGGCCACATCGGTGAAGTCATGCGCCAGACCCTTGAGTTGCTGGTCCCGCAGGGCTGACGCCACATGCTGGGGCGGCACCGCGATGACTGCCAGGTCCACCGGCACCCGGGGCGCTCCCACCACACCCGCTCCGAGTTCGGCCGCGATGCGCGCGGCTTCCGGGTTCGCGTCGATGAGGTAGGGAGTCACGCCCTGGCTCCGCAGAGCCAGGGCGATCGACGTACCGATCAGGCCCGTCCCGACCACAGCGGCGCTGCGCATCAGCTGCTGCGCCACAGCACGGGGAGGAACTCGGGGTCGCTGTAGTCCGGCGTACCACCGCTGGTCCTGCGCACCAGGACGTCGTGGTTGTACGAGACCTGCGTGCCGTCCGACCGGCGGAAGTCGCGGTACCGGTTCTCGCCGTCCTGCAGGTGGAGGGAGACCGCCCGGCGGGGGCGGTCACTCACGTTGGCACCGCTGCCGTGGTACGTGCGGCAGTGGTGGAAGTTGACGTGCCCCCTGGGTATGTGGACGGGGATCTTGCGCACCTCTGTGTTGTTGTACGCGGCGTTCTCCCGGAGCATGGTCTCCAGCTCGCCGCGGTCACGCTCGGCGAAGTGCTTCGACGTCGCGTCGTTGTCCGCGGTCTCCTTCCACAGGTGGCTGCCGTCGACCATCGTGATCGTGCCCATGTCCTCGCCGCAGTCGTGGAAGGGGATGAAGGCGGTGAGCATCCGTTCCGACGTGGACGTGGCCCAGTAGTGCCGGTCGAAGTGCCAGGGGACGATGTTCGACTGTTCGCCGGCGACCGGCGGCTTGTAGATCAGCGTCGACTGGAACACCCTGATCTCGTCCGCCTGCGCGAGGCGGGCGGCCACCGCACCGAGCAGCGGCTTGCGCAGGATGCCGCCGATGGTGTCGTCCTCGTAGTGGATGTAGTCGTTGTGGCGCTGCACCTCACCGCGCTCGGGCTCCCAGTAGGCCAGCTTGGGCGGGCGGGCCGGCAGGGTGCGGTCGCGGTGGCCGGAGTAGAAGCGCTCACTGGCCGACTCCAGGAGATCCGTCTCCTCGTCGGTGAACAGCTTCTTCGAGAGGTACCAGCCGTGCTCGGCGTAGAACGCGACCTCCTCGTCGGTGGGGAGGAGCGCACGCTCCTCGGCGGTCAGGTCGAACGGAGCAGAGTCCTGAGCAGTCACGGGTGTTCCTTAGGTACGACGGGTACGACGGACGGGGACGTGCCGGAACGGTGCGCGGGCCCGGTCAGGCCAGTGCCTTCTCCCGGGCGACCGCCTCGTAGAGGGCCTTGATGTTCCCGCTGCCGAAGGTGCGCGCCCCGTGCCGGTCGATGACCTCCCAGAAGAAGGTCTTCCGTACGTGCATGGACTGGGTGAAGATCTGGAAGACCTGGCCCCAGTGGTCCTGGTCGACCAGCACACTGGTGCGGCGCAGATCCTCGATCCGCAGTTCGGGCCGGCCCATTCGGGCCGTCAGTTCGTCGTAGTAGGTGTCGGGCGTCTCCAGGAACTTCACACCGCGCGCCTCAAGGGCGGGCACCGTGGTGACGATGTCGTCGGTGAGCAGCGCGAGGTGCTGTACCCCGGCACCGCCGTGCCGGGCCAGGAAGGCGTCGATCTGCCCCGGCTGGCGGTCCGCCACCGGTTCGATGAGAGTGAAGGTGACCTTGCCCGACGGGCTCTGCACCACCTTGGAGTCCATCGCCTGCTCACCGACCTCGATGAACTCCTCGAAGATCTGGCTGAACCCGAAGACCTTCTCGTAGAAGGCGACGGTCGGGCACAGTTCCCCCGCCGGCAGGCAGACCGCCGCATGGTCCACGGTGTGCAGCAGCTGCGCGTTCTCCTCGGGGTCGTCGGCGAAGATGTCCATCACCCCGGGCAGGAAGTCGCTGCGGTCCCCGCTCCGCTGCACCAGCCGGTGGGCGACGTCGCCGAAGCCGAGCACACTGGCCGTGACGACCTCCGTGCCGTCCCGGCGGAAGGTCTCCGCCTCCTCGACGACGGTGGCGCCCCGGCCGACCGCCTCGGCCAGGGCCCGCACGGTGTCGGTCACCTCGAAGGCGATGTTGGCCACGCCGTCCCCGTGCAGCGCCACGTACCGGGCCGCCGGGTGGTCCGGGGAGAGCGCGGAGGTCAGCACGATGTCGGTGCCGCCCTGGCTCAGCAGCAGCGAGCGCCGGTCCCCGTGCCCCGTCTCCGGCCCTGCCTGGCCGCGCACCCGGAATCCGAACGCCGTGCACAGATAGAACGCCGTCTGCTGGGCGTCTCCGACATAGAACTCGATGTGGTCTACGGCTCCGATGTTCACGCGTAATCCCCTCCCTGACGCTTCTTACGAGTGCTGGCTGTACCGAAGAGCAAGCTGACGTTGTGGCCGCCGAAGGCGAACGAGTTGGAGATCGCGGCGTCGATCCGCCCGCGCCGGGCCTCACCCCGCACGTGGTCCGCCTCGCACGCCGGGTCCACCTCGTCGAGGTTGTGGGTGGGCGGGAGGACGCCCCGCGCGAGGGCGAGCGCGCAGATGGCGGCCTCCACCGCCCCGGATCCGCCCAGCAGATGACCCGTCATCGACTTGGTACCGCTGACGGCGGGCGCGTGCGCGCCGAAGACGGACCGGATGGCCTTGGTCTCGGCCACGTCGCCCAACTTGGTCGCCGTGCCATGGGCGTTGACGTAACCGACGTCCTCGGGCACCATCCCGGACGTCCTCAGCGCCCCACGCATGCTGAGCGCGGCCCCCTCGCCGTCCGGCCGTGGCGCGGTGGGCCGGTACGCGTCGGTCGTGGCCCCCCAGCCGAGGAGATCGGCGTACCCGGCCGCCCCGCGGGCGTCCGCGTGCTCGGCGCGCTCGACGACCAGGACGCCCGCGCCCTCCGCCAGGACGAACCCGTTGCGGCGGCGGTCGAAGGGCCGGCTGGCCGCCTCGGGGTCGTCCCAGCCGCTCGCCAGCGCCCTGGCATGCGCGAACGCGAGCGCGGATGTGGGATTGAGCGGTGCCTCGGCACCCCCGCACACCACCACGTCGGCCTCGCCGTACCGGATCAGCCGGGCCGCTTCGGCCACCGCGTGCGCACCGGCGGCGCAGGCCGTGGCCATGGCCGAACTCCACCCCCGTATGCCGTACTTGATGGCGATGCGGGCCGCGGCCATGTTCGGCAGCATCCCGGGCAGCAGATAGGGGCTGACCGCCGTCGGGCCGCGCTGCGCGCGGGCCTGGGTCTGCTCCTCGTACGTGGTGAGACCGCCGGCGCCACTGGAGACGATCACTGCGACCCGGTGCGGGTCGACGTCCTGTCCCACCACGATCCCCGAGTCGGCGAGCGCGTCGTCGGCCGCGGCCAGGGCCATCAGCACATAGCGGTCGACCAGCCGGCCCTCGCTCCTGGGGAGCACTTCGGCGGCCTCGATCCCCGGCGCGATGCCGGCCACGTCCAGCGTGCCGTCGAGGAGGTGTCCGGCCGGGGGTCTGCGCAGACCGGACTTGCCGTTGCTCACCGCGTCGAACAGGTCCGCCGCGCCACGCCCCAGCGGCGTGAAGGTGCCGAGTCCGGTGATGACGGCGGCCGGGCCCGCCGTGCTCGCGGCCATCAGGCGGCCACCTGCCCGGCCGCGGTCTCCTGGCCGAGCAGCTCACCGTCGAGGAACCGCCGGCGCAGCAGGACCTTGCGCACCTTGCCGGTCGCGCCGAGCGGGATGCTGTCCGGGCTGACCACCACCACGCGCTCGACCGTGCGCGCGACCTGGGGCGCCAGGGCGGACAGGACCTCCCCGGTGCGGTCGGCCTCCTGGTCCGCCGTGGGGTCGAGCACCAGCAGGACCGAGGTGGCGACCCTCCCCTCGTTCCGCACGGCGACGACCGTGCACTCCCGCACGTCCGCGCAGTCGGCCAGGATCTGCTCCTCGCACAGCATCGTGTAGAGCTTGCCGCCCTCGCCCAGATCGACCGCGTCCACCAGCCGGTCCACGTGGTAGTAGTAGCCGTCCTCGTCGTGGAACACGAGGTCACCGGTCAGGAAGTAGCCGTCCCTGCGGGTGCGGTAGGTGGTGACCGAGTCGTTCCAGTAACCGAGCGAGAGCGTCGGCGCGCTGACGGCGAGCTGCCCGACCTGGCCGGCGCCCAGCTTCTCCCCGTCGTCACCGACGACGGCCACGTCCGAGAAGGCGTGCGGCTTGCCGATGCACCGGCCGTAGCGCCCGGTGTCGGGGGTGTGCGTGATGAAGAACTGGGAGTGGCCCATCTCCGACGAGCCGAGTCCGTCCACGAAGAAGGATCCGGCGCGGCGCTCCCGGCCGCGGGTGGTGACCGATTCCCGGGTGCCCACGGCGATGAGCTTGCGGATGTGGGACTCGTGCGCGCAGTCACCGGTGTTCCACCAGGTGCGTACGGAGCCGAGGTCGCGGGCCGAGAAGTCCTCGCCCGCCAGCTCCGACCAGGTGGCGGCGAAGCCGAGGACGCTCTGCGGCTGCCAGGACTCGATCGCGTCCAGCACCGCGGGCCCTGACTGCTGTGAGAGGACGGCCAGTTGGGCCCGGTTGGTCAGGGCGAGGTTGACGGCGATCACGGTGGCCGCGTGCGCCGACGGCAGGGCGCCGAGCATCCGGTCGAGCCCCTGGCCCTTGGGCAGCGACAGGCGGTGGCGGATCGCCGCGAACAGGCTGTGGTGCGAGTGGGTCACGGCCTTGGGCAGGCCCGTGGTCCCGGAGGAGTGGGTGATGACCACGGGTTCGTTGCCGTGGTGCCGGTACGGGCCGGGAGCCCGGGCCGCGTCGCCGCCGCCCAGGTCGGCAGGGGCCGCGAGGAACGCCGTGGTGGCCCCCGCCGAGGTCAGGGCGGACCGGTGCGGGGCGTCGGCGATGACGCCGACGGCTCCCAGCCGCCTGATGTACTCGGCGGCCTGCCCGGCGGGGAGTCTGCCGTTGACGAGTGCGGGAATCGCTCCGATCCGGACGAGTGCCAGGTAGCTGAGCACCTGGTCGGCTCCCTCGGTCACCCAGACGGCGACCGGGTCCCGGGGCCCGACCCCGAGCGTGTGCAGCGCGGCCGCCCGGGCGGCCACCCGTTCCCCCAGCTCGGCCAGCGTCAGGGCCTGCCAGGCCGGGTGGCCGTCCACCTCGGTGTCGAAGGTCAGTGTGGGCGTGTCGAGAAGGGTGCCGCGTTCGATCAGCGTGGTGAGTACGTTGCCCACGCCCAACCGCTGGTCGGCGGCGAGTTCCGCGCGCTCGTTCTTGGGATTCATTCCCCGGGTCTCCACATTCTGGGTCGGACTCTTCGCGTACGGCGTGCCGCTCCTGCCCTGCCCGCCGCGGGTGCGGCTCGGGCAGGAAGGAGCGTGTTTCGGGCCTGAGCGGGCGGCGGCTACTTGGCCGCGGCAGCGGTGGCCGCCCGCTCGACGATCTCCTTGACGAGTCCGGAGACGGTGAGGAGAGCGACGGTCTCCATCTCGTCCTCCTCGAACTTCACGCCGTACGTGTCCTCGACCTGGATGGCTATCTCGGCGACGGAGAGCGACTCCAGGTCCAGACCGGCCGGCCCCAGCGGGGTTTCGCCGGTGACGTCCGTAACGTCGTAGTTCATGTTCTCAAGCGCTTCGATGATGAACTTCTCGACTTCAGCAGACATTTGATTGACTCCCTCTTCATGGATGGGCACCCGGGACTGAACCCGGACACGGTGACGGTGCTCTGGTGCACCACGGACGGGGACGAACGCCGTTCTGCACACACCCTGCTGGTGCGTACCGCGGCGCGGATGCTCGATGTCCCGCTGCCCGAGATCTGGTTGGAGCACGAGCCCGGCGGCCGGCCGCTTCTCGGCGGCGCCGGCAAGTCGCTGCAGGTCAGCGTGGCTCACGCGCGCGGAGCCCTGGCGGTGGCGCTGACCACCGCGGCCCCGGTAGGGGTGGATGTGGAGGTGGTACGGGGGCTGCGTGCCGAGGCGCTCGCGCGGACCTGGCTGCACCCCTCGGAGGAGGTGTGGATCGCCGCCCTGCCCGAGGCGGACCGGTCAGCGGCGTTCCTGTGGCTGTGGACCCAGAAGGAGGCGGTCGGCAAGGCACTCGGCCTGGGGCTGCGCCGGGGAGGCATGAGCCGCCCCGTGCCCGTTGCCGAGCACTGGCCTCCCCGCACCGGCGGAATGCCGGTACCGCGCCCGCTGCCGGGTGATCCGCGTATCGCCGCTGCCGCGGCGCTGGCCGACGGCGGGCGTCATGTCATCGGTGTCGCCGTGCACGGGTGCGCGGACGGCGGGCCTGAGACGCGCGGGGTACGGGTCCGGGTGCACCGGGTGGCCACCGCGCCGCGCGATTAAGCAGGTCATGTCAGGGCTGCCGACCGCGCGGCCGCGCGCAGGACACCGGCGTCGCGCACCGGCTTGCCCGTGACGGTACGGGGCAGTTCCGTCAGAATGTGCAGCGCGCGCGGCCGTTTGTACGGCGCGAGGCGGGCCGCGACCGAGTCGGCCAGGCCGTCGGAGGTGTGCTGGTCGGTGACGGTGACGAAAGCCTCGATACCGGTGCCCTGCACCACCACGGCGTCGGCGACGCCGGGCAGGGTGGAGATGGACTCCTCGACCTCGGAGAGGTCCACCTTCAGCCCTCCGACGGACACTTGGGAGTCGAGCCGGCCCTGCACGGTGAGCAGCCCGGTCGACTCGTCCAGGACGCCCGCGTCCTTCGTGCGCAGCCAGCCGTCCACGAAGCGGGTCGGATCCGTCTGCCCCACGTACGGGGTCTCCGGCAGCCCCAGCAGGATCTGTCCCTCCGCGACGCGCACCTCCATTCCCGGCGCCGGGGTCAGAGCGGGGCTGGTGGCCCCGGTCAGATCGGCGGCGATGACTCCGGCCTCGGTCATTCCGTACATGGCTCCGAGCTGGGCGCCGTAGAGCCGGGTGAAGCGCTCCCGGACATCGGCCTTGACGAGTTCACCGCCGACGATCAGGCGGCTCAACTGGGGCAGTGCGAGCGGCGACCGGGCCGCGGCGAGCAGTGCGGCCTGGGACGGAACGCCGAGGATCGTCGTCGGTTCGGGCCCTGCCGCGACAGCCTTGAGGACTCCGTCGACCGTCTGCATTCCGGGCAGCACCACCTGCACTCCGGCAGCGAGCCCGTGGAGCAGGCCGCCCACCAGCCCGAGGACGTGGACGATCGAGGCCAGCACCACGCTCCGTTCCCCTCTGCGGGGGAACCCTTCGAGCCGGGCGTAGCGTTCCAGCTCGGCAAGGAGGCTGCTCACCGTACGGCCGATCACCTTGGAAGGGCCGGTCGACCCGGAGCTCAACTGCAGCAGGGCGTGGGGCGAGACGGCCGGCCGGCCGCCGGGCAGGGGTGTGATGCGGCTGTGGACATCGAAGTAGCCGCGCAGCCGCCCGGTGACCTCCGCCACGGGCTCCACCACCAGCTGGGGCGTGAGGCGGGCGATCGCCTTGCCGACCTCGTACGTGGTCAGCCGGTGGTCTATCAGGGCCACTTGGCCGCCCTGCCGCCATCCGGCGAGCAGCGCGACGACACAGCCCAGGGAAGGGGGCATACGGACCGCGAGTGTCCCGCCGGCCGTCAGACCGGCCGCGCGGAGGCGCTCCTGCTCGTCCGCGACCAGCCGGCGGAGTTCCGCACGACTCACGGAGCGGCCGATATGGAGAATCCTCTCCTGCCCGTCCCCCGAGAGTAATATGTCGTCGACCCACGCGGTCTCGAACCAAACGGGCCTTTTCGGCACCGTTTCCCCCACTGAAATCCCCACCCATCACAGTTTCAGAACGAAACGGCCGCTGCGCACGACTCTGCAAGGCGCACCTGTGCCGGATACAGAAGCCGCCGATATCCCCTCCTGCGGCACATTCATCGTTACCCACTACTTTCGAGTAAGCAAGCAAAACTTTGCGTGAAGTGCCGCCGGACGGAAAGGGCTTTTCCGGGAACGCCAAAATCCCCATTCGCCAGTACGGTGAACCGTACGGAGAAACGAACGAATGGGGTGAGGTTCATTCTGGTCAACCCTACAAAGGTTAACGGCGGGCGACTCCAGAGGAACTGAATAGCTGGACTCGGGGAACACCCATCAGCGCCATGACCTCTTCGAACTCTTCCTGGAGGACTTGGAGAACCGCGGCCGCACCAGCACTTCCCGAATGGGCGAGACCCCAGAAAACAGGGCGCCCGACAAACACGGCGCCCGCACCGAGACACAGCGCTTTAGCGATGTCGGCACCATGCCTAATACCGCCGTCCAGGATGAGCAGACATCGCCCAGCAACCGTCTCGGATATCTCGGGAAGGGCGTCGACGGCACTCTGGGCAAAATCGAGCTGACGCCCTCCGTGATTCGAGACGACGATGCCGTCGATGCCGTACTTCACAGCGGTTTCGGCATCCTCGGCCGCCAGGACGCCCTTCAGCACGATCGGCAGTGACGTGTGCTCACGGAGCCAGGCCAGGTCCTCCCAGGTAATGGAGGGGTCGAACTGCTCCTTCGAATGCCGGGCGATGGCGGATTCACCGGCCGTCCCGACGTGGGACGCGGACATGACCGACGGATCGATGTTCACCGCGCGGACACCCTCGGGAACGGCGAAGCCATTGCGCACGTCCCGGTGGCGACGGGCGACCCTCGGCGCGTCGACCGTCAGGACGAGGGCCTGATACCCGGCATCCTCCGCGCGGCGCATCAGGCCGGTCATCAACTCGCGGCGCCTGAGCCAGTAGAGCTGAAGCCAGAGCGGCCCCTCGGCCGCCGCCGCGATGTCCTCCAGGGTCCGGCTCGCGAACATGCTGACCGTGAAGAGGGAGCCGGCCGCACCGGCGGCCCGCGCCGTCGCCACCTCGCCCTCGGGGTGGGCGAGTTGGTGGTACGCCATGGGGGCGATGCCCAGGGGCGCCGCCAGCCGCGCGCCCAGCAGCGACGTACCGGGGTCACAGTCCGAGACGTCCACCAGGCATCGCGGCCGCAGCGGCAGCCGGTCGAGCGCGTCCCGGCCGGCCGACAGCATTGACTCGGTACCACTTCCACCCGCCAGGAAGTCCCACACGGGCCGCGGCAGCTGCTCCCTGGCAGCCGCCTCGTACTCATGAAGTGCCAGCGACATCAATGCAGTTGCCCCCATCATCGTCTGCCTTCACACGCCGCGGGCCAATCCCCCAACTAACCGCACGGGCGTACGTTAACCTAACCCTCCCACATGTCCGCACGGTCGTCCACTTAGTCAGCCGGGGCCCCGAACTCCCCTTGGCCGCACGGCAGTCCGGACACCGGCCGCACTCCCGCGGCCCACGAACCCCGCCCGGAGGCACCATGTCATTCGATCCACAGCTACAGGCCCTGTACGACCGGCGGGCGCAGCAGGACGTCCGCCCGCTGTACGCCATGACGCTCGCCGAGGCGCGGGCCGCCGATCTCGCCGCGATACGGGCCGGTGCCGGCACTCCGGAACCGGTGGCCCGGGTCATCGACACCTCGATGGACGGCCCGGCCGGACCGCTGCCCCTCCGTATCTACCGCCCCGACGCCGAGGGGCCGCTGCCCGTACTCGTCTACTTCTTCGGCGGCGGCTGGACGCTGGGCTCACTGGACACCGGCGACGCGATCTGCCGGAGCCTGACCAACTCGGCAGGCTGCCTCACCGTGGCCGTCGGCTACCGGCTCGCCCCCGAGCACAAGTTCCCCGCGGCCCCCGACGACTGCTTCGCGGCCGTACGGTGGGCCGCCGAACACGCCGGTCAGTACGGCGGGGACGCGGCCCGGCTGGCCGTCGGCGGGGACAGCGCGGGCGGGAACCTCGCCGCCGCGGTGACCCTCATGGCCCGTGACGCGGGCGGCCCGGACCTCCACGCCCAGCTCCTGGTCTACCCCAACACCGACTGCCTCGCGGACACTCCGTCGCGCCGGGAGAACACCGACCCGCTCCTCTTCAACGACAAGTCCGTGCGGTGGTACTGGGACAACTACCTGGCCACCCCGGAGGACGGCACCCACCCGCTCGCCTCGCCGCTGCGCGCCGCCGACCACTCCGCCCTGCCGCCCGCGCTGGTGATCACCGCCGAACACGATCCGCTGCGCGACGAGGGCGAGAGCTACGCACGGCGACTCCGGGACAGCGGGGTCCCCGTCGAGGTGACGCGGTACCCCGGGACGGCCCATGGCTTCTTCGCGATGGCCGGCACTCTCGACGCGGGCCGCGCCGCGCTCGGGCAGGCAGCGGCCCATCTGCGTACGGCCCTCGCTCCGGCCCCGGCGGGAGGCTGATCCCGTGGACGACCTCACCGCACCCTCCGCGCGGCCCCGCCCGCTCGCCCTGGGCGACCTGCACGCCTCCCTCACCGATCCCGTGCTCGACGCGATGAACTTCCTCAACGAAGTCGTGGCGCGCTTCCCCGAGGCACTGTCCTTCGCCCCCGGCCGGCCGTCGGAGGGCTCCTTCGAGGTGGCCGACCTGCCACGGTACCTGCGCTCCTACACCGACTACCTGGAACACGAACTCGGCTGGCCGCAGGACCGGGTGCGCACCCAGCTCTTCCAGTACGGGCGCACCAACGGCATCATCAACGAGCTCATCGCCCGGACCCTCGCCAACGACGAGCAGATCCACGTGAGTCCGGAGTCCGTGGTGGTGACGACCGGCTGCCAGGAGGCGATGCTGCTCACGCTGCGGGCCCTCTTCGCCCGGCCCGAGGACACCCTGCTCGTCAGCTCCCCCTGCTATGTGGGCGTCACCGGTGCGGCCCGGCTGCTCGACATCGCCGTGCGTCCCGTACCGGAAGGGGCCGAAGGGCCGGACCCCGAGGCCGTCCTGGCCGCCGTGCGCCGGACGCGGGAGGAGGGGCGCCGCCCCCGCGCCCTCTACGTCGTACCGGACTTCGCGAACCCCTCCGGTACGAGCATGCCGGTCGCCGCACGCGAGAGGCTGCTGGAGCTCGCGGAGGCGGAGGACCTGCTCGTCATGGAGGACGATCCCTACGGATTCTTCGTCCGCGCCGGACCGGCCCGCCCCACGCTCAAGGCACTGGACCGTCGTCAACGGGTCCTGCATCTGGGGTCGTTCGCCAAGACCGCCCTCCCCGGGGCCCGCGTCGGATACATCGTGGCCGACCAGACGGTCATCGGCCCGTCCGGGGAACGCGTCCCGCTCTCCGAGCAGTTGTCGAAACTCAAGAGCATGACCACGGTGAACACCTCGGCGCTCGGCCAGGCGGTCATCGGTGGTCTGCTCGTGGAGTCCGGCTGCCGCCTGCGCGAGGCGAACGCCGAGGCCGTGTCGCACTACCGGAACAACCTCGACACCCTGCTGCGCGAGCTGGACCGGCACTTCCCGGCCGAGCGCCGCCGCGAGCTCGGCATCAGCTGGAACGAACCCGACGGCGGCTTCTTCCTCGTGGTCGACGTCCCCTTCCCCGCCGACACCAAGGCCCTGGAGCACTCAGCCCGGACCTTCGGCGTGCTGTGGACCCCGATGCGCGACTTCCATCTCGACGGCGGGGGCACGCACCAGCTGCGCCTGTCCTGCAGCGCCCTCACACCCGACGGGATCGCCGAGGGCGTGGGCCGGCTGGCCCGGTTCATCGAGGCGCGGACGGCCGAGCCGGCCCCGTGAATCTCCCCGCCCGGACACTCAAAGTGAACGCACGATCGTGCTAATGTCTCTTCCGGACAACCACTCCTCGAAAGGGTCCGCATGGATATCCGGAAGTTCGACCGGACGGCTGTGCTGGAGACCGTACGCATCCTGCAACGGGCGACTCCCGACGACTGGGAGTCGCCCACCCCCTGCGCCGGCTGGACACTCCGCCGGCTGGTGGGCCACATGGCGGGCCAGCACCACGGTTTCGCGGCGTCAGCGGGCGGCAGCGACGACCTCGCGGCGTGGCATCCGCTCGACCTCGGCGACGACCCGCTCCCGGTGTACCGCGCCGCAGCACTGGCCGCCATCGACGCGTTCGCCCCGCCAGAGGTGCTCACCCGGATGTTCAGCCTTCCGGAGATCAGTACCGCCGACCGGTTCCCGGCCTCGGTCGCGATCGGGTTCCACTTCCTGGACTACGTGGTCCACGGCTGGGACGTGGCCCGTACCCTCGGCCTCCCCTTCGAGCCGTCCGAGGAGATCGCGGACGCCGCGCTGGTGATCGCCCTGCGCGTCCCGGACGACGAGCGCAGGCTCGGGTCCGACCCGCTCTTCCGCCCGTCCCTGGCGACGGCTCCCGGAGCCGGGTCCCTGGACCTCGCACTGACCGCGCTGGGCAGGAACCCCGGCTGGTCCGCCCCGGCGCATTCCTAGGGCGTGTCCGCGAAGTCGCGCCCCAGCCACCGCCCCGACCGGAACCGACCCGACCCGACCCGACGGAGCCTCCCTTGCTCACCGAACTCAGAAGCCGGATCGCACACCGCCTGGGCCTGCCCCAGGAGGAGGTGTTCGCCGGACAGCCGCTGTCGGCCGTTCTGGCCGCCTCCCCTTCGGCGATCAACTCCATCGACCTGCTCGACGCGTTCGCCGGTGCGCTGGCGGACATCGGCGTCGAGGACGACGTGGAACTCCCGACGATGACGCTCCATCACACGGCGGAGGACGTCCTGGCGGCCCTGGGCAAGCAACTCGCTCCCCTCCCCTCCTGAACGGAAGGCGTGCCCGTGCTGATCATGACCGACATCGTCAAGGAGCTCCGCGCCGGAGCCACCATCAGTGATGTGCTGCGCGTCCAGCAGAGCTACCACGAACAGCGCCGGTGGGCGACGGACGCCCTCTTCGACGGCCGCCGGCTCTCGCGGCCGGCCCCCGCGGACAAGGCCGCGCTCTGGCACGCCGCCCGCGCCGAACTGACAACGCAGCCTGCCGGGATCCGGCTCGCCGTCGACGGGGTGAAGCTCGCCGCCGAGATCCGCGACTCCAACCCCCTGGGCAGCGACGTACTGCACGTCGCCGCAGCCTGGTCGGCCCGGTACTGGCTGGAGGAAGAGGCCCACCACGAAGTCGCGTTCGGCCGCCTCATGGAGATGGCGGACATCGACCCGGTCGACGAGGCCGAGGTCATCGAGCACCGCGGGTCCTTCCCCACGGACAACTACGCCCGCGTCTGCATCCTCCAGGCCTGCGTGGAGATCGAGGCCTGCGTGTCGTACGGATGGCAGTCCCGGACGACCGAGGACGGACTCGTCCGCGACGTGTTCCACACGATCATGAAGGACGAGGTGCAGCACCGGCAGTACTTCGCCTCCTTCGCCAAGGCGCTCGTCGAGACCGGTGTCTACCCGATCAAGGACGTCCTGTCGATGGCGTACACCTGGATCCGCCCCGACGGCGGCGAGACGTTCGGCCCGGCACGCGACGCCCAGACCGAGCGCGAGGGCTTCGTCAACTGGTGGGAGCGGACGCGCTCGGGTGACGGTGAGTTCAGCCTCGGCGACGACGCGCTGCACGAAGGGGCCGTCCACACACAGAAGGTGACCAGCGTGTTCGCCCTGGTGCGTGAAGTCACCGGCATCGAGACCCGATCCTACGAGGACCTCAAACGTGCCTACTTCGCCAGTCTCCGCACGAACGATGTCGACCGGATTCGATCTGCAGTCCGTGACGGAGCTGCGCGAGAAAGCGCACTTGCGCGCTAGCGCAGCGGTGTTCACCGCCGCGGAGCGCGCGCACTGCGCCTCCCGCCCCGACCCGGACGCGTCCCTGACCGGGCTGTTCTGTGCGAAGGAGGCCTTCATCAAGGCGCTCAGTTCGATGGGCGGTGCGCCCGCGGGCTCGTTCCCCCAGATCGAGGTCGTCCACGGCCCGGCCGGGCAGCCCCGGCTGCGCCTGCACGGAGCTGTCGCCGACTGGTGCCGGGAACGGAACATCCTTCCGGACCTGTCCATCAGCCACACCGGAGACCTGGCCGGCGCGGTGGTGGTGCTCCTCGCCCGGCCCACGACCGGTGAAGAGCGAGCCGGCGGTGAGCCGTCCACATGAGCCATCGGCCCACACCACCGGCACCACTGAAACCAGCGGGCCTGTCACACCCCTGTGAAGTCCAAGTCCCCCTGCGTCCGAACGACTTCGACTGGGCCGGGCACCTGAACAACAGCGTGTATCCGCAGCTCCTCGAAACCGGCCGCTGGGAATGGGGCCTGGCCCACGGTGCCGACCTGCGGCACAGCCCGCTGGTCGCGGTGGTGCTCAGACTCCAGCTGGACTATCTGCGGACGGTCGAGTGGGATCCGGTGGGACGCCTCGTCGTACGGACGTCGCTGGCGGACCGGTCCCCGTACAGCTTCACCCTGGCCCAGGACGTGGCGGAACCCGGCGGCACTCCCGTGGCCAGAGGGCTGGTCCGACTCGGGCTCGTCGACCGCCACACCAAACGCGTCCACCGGGCCGACCTCGAATCCCTGCTCGGCCCGACCGGGACGGTGGCATGATCGCCGCAACTCTGCGCGAGGCGCTCGCCGGTCAGGCGGACCGCCGGAACGCCACCGTGACCTTCGGTACCTCGGCCCGGCGGGAGAGCCTCGCCTACCCCGCCTTCGCCGAGCAGATCGCGGCGGCGGCAGGCGGCTTCGTACGACAGGGAGTGCGCCCGGGGGACCGGGTCCTGCTGCGGATCGGCAGCTCCCGGGAAGGAGTGCTGGCCCTCCTGGGACTCCTTCATCTCGGAGCCGTGCCCGTCTCCGTGAAGCCCCGTGTTCCGGGAGCGGCCGTCGAGCAGTACCTCGCCACCGTGATCCGGCAGCAGGGGGTCCGTCATGCCTTCCGGATGCCGGGGCGGGGTCTGAACGGACTCGATCTGGAGCTCTGCCCGGCGCGGGCCACCGGGCCCCCGCCCGGAGGACCGGAGGACCTCGCCTTCGTCCAGTACACGAGCGGATCCACCGGAACGCCCCGGCCCATCCCGCTGAGCCACCGCGCGGTACTCGGCAACATCGAGGCCATCTCGTCCGCAGCCGGGATGGAAGCGGGGGACGCCGGACTCATCGCCCTGCCGCTCCACCACGACATGGGGCTGATCGGAGTGCTGACCTCGCTCGTCCGGGGCCTGGACCTGGTGGTCGAGGAACCGGGAACGTTCCTCCGCAGGCCCCTGGCGGCCCTGCGCCTGGTGCAGTCGGCCGGGCGGGTCCACGGCGCCTTCCCCGACTTCATGCTCCGCTACCTGGCCGCGCGCATCTCGGAGGCGGCGGACAGGGAAGCGCCCGATCCCCGCCTGTTCCGGACGTGGCGCACCGTGTTCTGCGGCGCGGAGCCGATACGCCGGGAATCCGTCCGCACCTTCCTCGACGCCACGGCGCCGTGGGGCTTCGATCCCACGGCACTCGTCTTCTGTTACGGGCTCGCCGAAGCGGTCCTGATGGCCACGTCGCACCGGTTCGTGGACGACACGACGAGTTTCCGCACGGACGGGCCGGCAGCGGCCGCGTGTCTCGGCCGCCCTGCGCCGGGGCTGGCCCTGCGCGTCGTGGACGGAACCGGACGTGAGTGCGCAGCGGGGGAGGCCGGGTCCGTACACCTGCGCGGAGCCACCCTGTTCAACGGATACGACGGCGCCACGGACCACCGCACGCAGTGGTTCGACACGGGTGACCTGGGATATCTGCGGTCGGGACACCTCTACCTGAGTGGCCGCCGGGGCGACCGCATCTCCACCGGAGGCGTGAACCTGTTCGCCACGGACGTCGAGCACGTGGCGGGGGCGGAGCCAGGAGTCGCCGAGTGCGTGGTACTTCCGTACGGAGAGTCGTTCGCAGTCGTGGTGGTCCCCGAGCGCGGCAGGACGATCGACGCCGGAGCGATCGCGACCCGCATCACCACCGACTTCGCCACCGCCCCCGAAGCAGTACTGGAGGTCTCCCACAGCGCTGTGGTCCGCACGGCGAGCGGCAAACCCGCTCGCGGATACATGGCGGAGCAGCTGGAGAAGGGACAGCTCCGACCACACCGGCGGACCCACCGAACGGGCCACCTGCCACCCGCCCCCGAAGGCCAGGGCAACGGAAGAACCCCAGGTCACGACTAGCGAGACCTGGGGTTCCACAGAGCCCCCTATCGGATTCGAACCGATGACCTACGCATTACAAGTGCGTTGCTCTGGCCAGCTGAGCTAAGGAGGCGCGTCGCAGCATTCTAACCGCACCGCGAACGTGACCACGTCGGAAATTTGCCCGGCCCGGAACTACTGACAGACCGCAAACCGCCAGGTAGCGTCTCGGTGCAGTTCACCCGTGTGGACTACACCACTCACCTTTACTCGGATCGTCCGGCACGTTCCTGCCGGTGAAGGAGCGCACGCTCATGGCAACAGTCACGTTCGACAAGGCCACCCGGATATACCCCGGATCCACCAAGCCCGCCGTGGACGCGCTGGAGATCGACGTCGAGGACGGCGAGTTCCTCGTCCTCGTCGGTCCTTCCGGCTGCGGCAAGTCGACCTCCCTGCGCATGCTCGCGGGTCTTGAGGACGTCAACGGCGGCGCCATCCGCATCGGTGAGCGCGACGTCACGCACCTTCCGCCGAAGGACCGCGACATCGCGATGGTGTTCCAGAACTACGCGCTGTACCCGCACATGACCGTCGCGGACAACATGGGCTTCGCGCTCAAGATCGCCGGCATCAACAAGACCGAGATCCGCGCCAAGGTCGAAGAGGCCGCGAAGATCCTCGACCTCACCGAATACCTGGACCGCAAGCCGAAGGCGCTCTCCGGTGGTCAGCGCCAGCGTGTCGCGATGGGCCGCGCCATCGTCCGTGAGCCGCAGGTCTTCCTCATGGACGAGCCGCTGTCGAACCTCGACGCCAAGCTCCGCGTCTCGACCCGTACGCAGATCGCGTCGCTCCAGCGCCGCCTCGGCATCACCACCGTCTACGTCACCCACGACCAGGTCGAGGCCATGACCATGGGTGACCGCGTCGTGGTCCTGAAGGACGGCCTGCTCCAGCAGATCGACTCCCCGCGCAACATGTACGACCGCCCCAACAACCTCTTCGTCGCCGGCTTCATCGGCTCCCCCGCCATGAACCTGGTGGAGGTCCCGATCACCGACGGCGGCGTGAAGTTCGGCAACAGCGTCGTCCCCGTCTCCCGTGAGGCGCTCGCCGCCGCGGCCGACAAGGGTGACACCACGGTCACGGTCGGTGTCCGCCCGGAGCACTTCGAGGTCGTCGAGCACGACGAGGTCCCGAAGTCCCTCGCCAAGGACAGCGCCGACGCCCCGGCCGGCCTGGCCGTCGCCGTCAACGTCGTCGAGGAGCTCGGCGCCGACGGTTACGTCTACGGCTCCGCCGAGGTGAACGGCACGGACAAGGAGCTCGTGGTCCGCGTCAACGGCCGCAAGGTCCCGGACAAGGGCACCAAGCTCCACGTCGTCCCGCGCACCGGCGAGATCCACGTCTTCTCGACCTCGACCGGCGAGCGCCTCAGCGGCTGACGGTCCCGCAAGCGGCCGACGGCCCCCGCACCAGCATTCCGCGGCCCCGCTCTCCCTCACCTGGAGGCGCGGGGCCGCAGTGCGTTCGCCGGTAAACACCCCGGCAGAGCGGGCATTTCGCAGCGGTCCGTCAACACCTGATTCGAAAAGCAAACTCGAACCATCCCCCGCACGAGTGACTAAATGTCGCCAAATCATCACCGACCGCTACGCTCCACAGCGTGACCCACACAGCCCGCCGAATCGGCCGAACTCTCGCACTCGTCCTGCCCGTCGTCCTGGTTCTGTCCGGGACGCTCGCGGTCACCCGCGTCCCGTGGGCAGGCACCTCCAACGGCTCGCAGATGCTGACCGCCTCCACCAAGGAGGTGTCGGTGCGCGCCAAGACCCGTACCCCGCAGGACATTCTGCGCGACAAGCTCCTCGCCGAGCTCCAGGAGAAGGACCCGGGCACCGCGCTCACGCACCTCCAGCGCGAGGTCGAGAGCCGGCCGTCCCTGGCGAGCCACTGCATGTCGATCGCCCGCTCGCTGGGCCGTGCCGCCGTCGAGCGGTACGGGCCGACGCGCGCCCAGTCGTTCTCCCGCCCGGTCTGCGACACCTCCTTCGCGTACGGAGTCGCGCACCAGCACTGACAGCGGCAGTGGTGCCCAGCCGACGAGCACCGGCCTCCTGCCGGGCAGCGACGCCATGAGTCGTACGCACCGACGTCATGAGGTGCACCGGCCCTGCCGAGCACCGACGTCATGAGGCGCACCAGGTCGTAGGGTGCGCCTCATGACGACGACCGCTGATCCTCACGCACACGCGCTGCCCACGCAGGCCGTGGTTCTGGCGGGCGGCCAGGGCTCCCGGCTGCGCCCGTACACCGACGACCGTCCCAAGCCGATGGTCGAGATCCCGGGCACCGGCACGCCGATCATCGGCCATCAGCTGGCCTGGCTGGCATCCGAGGGTGTCACCGATGCCGTCATCTCCTGCGGCCATCTCGCCGAAGTGCTCCAGGAGTGGCTGGACTCAACGGAGTTGCCCCTGCGGGTCACGACCGTCGTCGAGTCCGAACCGCTCGGCCGCGGCGGCGGTCTCAAGTACGCCGCCGTGCATCTCCCCCACCCCGATCAGCCCTGGTACGCGACGAACGGCGACATCTGGACGCGCTTCTCACTGCGCGAGATGGCCGCCTTCCACGCCGAGCGCGATGCCGTCGCCACGCTCGCCCTCGCCCGTCCCCGGATCCCGTGGGGCGCGGTCGAGACGGACCAGTTCGGGCATGTGCTGGACTTCATCGAGTCGCCCCCGTCGCCGTACCTCATCAACGCGGGCGTCTATGTCTTCTCCGCGGGCTTCACGGCCCTTCTCCCGGACCTCGGCGACCACGAGCGGTCCACCTTCCCCCGGCTGGCCCGTGAGCGCAGGCTGGCCGGCTACCCGCTGCCGCACGGCGCGTACTGGCGGGCCATCGACACCGCCAAGGACCTGACCGAGGCGGCGAAGGAACTCGGCAGCCCTGCCTGAGCCTCCCCGCCACGGAACTGGACCGAACTGCACCCCGGCGCACCGCACACCTCAACATCCCCCGTGGGCACGGGTAAGGGGCGACCGCCCTTGCGGTCGCCCCTCACCCGTGCTCCTGCGTCTGCCCCGGTGCCTGCGTCAGCCGAGAAGGCCGCCGATCGGGTTCTTGTTGCTTCCCCCGCCGGACGAACTGCCGCCCTCGCCGCCGCCCGACGTGCCCGAACCGCCACCGGTGCTGCCCCCGCCGGTGCTCGTACCACCCGAGGCCGAGGGGCCCGCGCTGGTCGCCGCCGGGGGCGGCGGAACCTGCTGCTGCTGTTGCTGCCGCGACGGCTGCTGCTGGCCGGTGCCCTGGGTCTCGCTGGGCTGCTGCCGGCCCGTGGAGCCGACGGTCGCGCTCTCCCGGACCGTACCGGGCGTCGACGGCTTCGCCGACGGCCGTGCCGCGCCGCTCGCGGAGGGCTCGGGCGCCCTCGACGTGCGCTCCTGCGACGGGCTGCCCGATGCGCCGGGCTCCTGCGGCAGCGGCTGTCCCGGCAGCCGGTTGGTGGGATCGGTGTTCGGACCCGGTACGGTCACGACCTCGGCGGAGCGCACGGCACCGCCCAGCACCGCGCCGATGACCAGCGTCAGCCCCACGACCACCGAGGCGACGACGGCGCCGCGTCGCAGCACCCGCCGCCGCAGGTCCGCCAGTTCGGAGCGCGGGCCGAGCGTGCGCCAGGCCTCGCCCGCGAGACGGCTGTCGATCGAGTAGACCGGGGCGCCCGCGATGATCAGCGGCGACCAGGCGGCGAGGTAGATGATGTCCGGCGCGTCGTACACCGGGACGGTCCGCCAGCTGACCGTGACGACGAGCGCAGCGGAGAGCAGCGCGCCGAAGACGCCGGCGACCCGCTGCCAGAGTCCGAGTACGGTCAGCACCCCGACGACGACCTGCAGGAACGCGATGGTCAGCCCGGCGCCCACCGGATGCGACAGCGCGAAGTCGCGGAGCGGGCTCGCGAGGGCCCAAGGGTGCAGCGAGTGGAGCCACTTGACCATGGAGCCGCGCTCGCCGCCGTCGAAGTAGACGGGGTCGCAGAGCTTGCCCATGCCCGCGTACATCGAGATGAACCCGAGGAACACGCGGAGCGGGAGCAGCACCACGCCGAGGTTCATCCGGCGGTCGGGGTAGTAGGCGTGGCGGATGCCGTCGGAGCCGGACCGCCTGGGGTCCGTACGGTTCGCGTTGCCGTCGGGGCCGTAGCCGAGGCCGTCGTCGAACGCGCCGTCGACGTCGTTGCCGTCGGCGTCATCCGCGTACGCGCCGCCGGAGTAGCGCTCCTGCTCGTCGTACGCTCCGACGGCCTCGCGCATCCTGGGCAGCAACTGCGTGCCGGGGCTCTCTCCCCCGGGGCCGCCGCGCGGCGGTCCGTCCGCTCCGTCGACGCCGACACGGGGGATGACCTGGGTGGCTCCCGCGTCGTGGCCGGACGCGTAACCGACCTCCTGGACGCCGGAGTTCCGCACGGCCTGGAGAAGTCTGATGGCCCCGGTGTCGTCGGGGGCGGACTTCCCACTCCACACGACAGGCGCCCGGCGCCGCCCGCCCGCGCGGGAGGCCGCGGGGATCCTTGCCGTGTCCTTCGGGCCCGAACCGGCGGGCCGCAGAATCGAGTTCGGTGCGAGCTGCACCCGGAAGCTGGCGTGGTTGACGACGACCTGTGCGGGATCGCACGGCACCTTGACCATGCTCAGCGCGGGCAGGTCGTCGAACCCGGGTGTTCTGGTGTCCACGCTCATCTAACCGAGTGACACAGGTTTAGGACACTGCCTTGACACTCCGGATCTGTCCGCGACCCGTCAACAGGCGTTACCCGTAAGGCGAAGCGCCTCCCGGCGGCGTGTCCGGCGCGCCGCCCCGGCGTCCGGGCGCGGCGCCCCTACCAGCCACGACGACGGCGGCAACAGTGCCAACGGCAACAGCCCGGTGTGCGCCGCCCGTCAGGACGGACCTCGCACACCGGGCTGCGTTCTGCCCGTTCCCCGCTTCCGGTTGCCCGGTCAGGCGCGGCGGCGCGCCGCCTCGTACAGCACGATGCCCGCTGCCACACCCGCGTTCAGCGACTCCGCGCCGCCCGGCATCGGGATCCGCACCCGGTAGTCACAGGTCTCGCCGACAAGCCGGCCGAGGCCCTTGCCCTCGCTGCCGATGACGATGACGACCGGGCCGCCCAGCGCCTCCAGGTCCTGCACCTCGTGCTCGCCGTCCGCCGCCAGGCCGACGACCGTGATGCCGGCCTTCTGGTAGCCCTCCAGCGCCCGCGTCAGGTTGGTGACCCGGGAGACCGGTGTACGCGCGGCCGTGCCCGCGGACGACTTCCAGGCGCCCGCCGTCATCCCGGCCGCCCGGCGCTCCGGGACGACCACGCCGTGGCCGCCGAAGGCGGAGACGGAGCGGACGATCGCGCCGAGGTTCCGCGGGTCCGTCACACCGTCGAGGGCGACGATCAGCGGGTCCTCGTTGGCGTCGTACGCGGCGGAGGTGAGGTCCTCGGGGTGCGCGTACTCGTAAGGCGGGACCTGGAGGACGAGACCCTGGTGGTTCAGGCCGTTCGTCATCCGGTCCAGCTCCGGGCGCGGGGCCTCCATCAGGTTGATGTTGCCGCGCTGCCCGGCGAGCTGGAGCGCCTCGCGCACCCGCTCGTCGTTGTCGATGTACTGCTGGACGTACAGGGTCACCGCCGGGACGCCGTCACGCAGCGCCTCGTAGACCGGGTTGCGGCCGACGACCATCTCGGACGTGCCCTTGGCCCCGCCCCGGCGCGGCGCGGGGCGGCGGGCCGCGGCCTGCCGCGCCTGGGCGCCGGCGACGCGGTTCTTCTTGTGTCCCTTGCGTTCGGACGCGGGCGGCGTCGGCCCCTTCCCCTCCAGGCCGCGGCGTCGCTGGCCCCCGCTGCCGACCTGCGCGCCCTTCTTGTTGGACGTGCGGCGGTTCCTGCGCTGGCTGTTCCCGGCCATGACCTACCTGCTTCTCTGCTGCTCAGTACGTACTACGTATAGGAAAGTGTGCCGCGAACGGCGCCGGAGCGCTCACCGCGGGCCCAGGGTCCAGCGCGGACCGCTCGGCCCGTCCTCGATGACCAGCCCGGACTGCTGGAGCTGGTCGCGGATCGAGTCCGCGGTGGCCCAGTCCTTGCGGGACCTGGCCCCCTCGCGCTGTTCGAGTACGAGCCGCACGAGCGTGTCCACCGCCCCGTGCAGGTCCTCGCCGCGGTCCCCCTCGCCCGCCCACTGCTCGTCGAGCGGGTCGAGGCCGAGGACTCCGAGCATCGCCCGTACCTCGGCCAGTCTGGCGACGGCGGCTTCCTTGTCGTCGGCGGCCAGCGCGGAGTTGCCCTGGCGGACCGTGGTGTGCACGATCGCGAGCGCCTGCGGCACCCCCATGTCGTCGTCCATCGCCTCGGCGAAGGCGGGCGGCACCTCGGCGGCCGGGGCGACCGGTCCCCCGGCCTTCTCGATGACCCGCTGGACGAATCCCTCGATCCGGGCGAAGGCCGACTCGGCCTCGCGCAGTGCTTCCTCGCTGTACTCGATCATCGACCGGTAGTGCGGGGTTCCGAGGTAATAGCGCAGGACGATGGGGCGCCACTGCTTGACCATCTCGCTGACCAGCACGGAGTTGCCCAGCGACTTGGACATCTTCTCGCCGCTCATGGTGACCCAGGCGTTGTGCATCCAGTACGCCGCGAACTCGTCGCCGTACGCCTTGGACTGCGCGATCTCGTTCTCGTGGTGCGGGAAGATCAGGTCGATCCCGCCGCCGTGGATGTCGAAGGCGCGGCCCAGGTACTTGTGAGCCATCGCGGAGCACTCCAGGTGCCAGCCGGGCCTGCCGGGACCCCACGGGGTCTCCCAGGAGGGCTCGCCCGGCTTGACGGACTTCCACATGGCGAAGTCCCGCGGGTCGCGCTTGCCGGTCACACCGTCCTCGGCGGGCTGGCGCAGCCCGTCCAGGTCCTGGTTGGAGAGCTGGAGGTAGTCGTCGTACGAGCGCACGTCGAAGTAGACGTTGCCGTCGGCCTCGTAGGCGTGGCCGCGCTCGATCAGGACGCGCATCATCTCGATCATCTCGGTCATGTGACCGGTGGCACGCGGCTCGTAGGTGACCGGCAGGCAGCCGAGCACGTCGTATCCGGTGTTGAACGCGCGCTCGTTCTCGTAGCCGATCGCCCACCAGGGGCGGTTCTGCTCCGCCGCCTTCTTGATGATCTTGTCGTCGATGTCCGTGACGTTCCGGATGAACGTGACCTCGTAGCCGCGGTACGCGAACCAGCGGCGCATGATGTCGAAATTCAGCCCGGACCTGATGTGCCCGATGTGCGGGGCCGCCTGCACCGTGGCGCCACAGAGGTAGATCGAGACACAGCCCGCTGTGAGCGGAACGAAGTCGCGGATCTGCCGGGCGCTGGTGTCGTACAGACGAATAGTCACTACACCAGGGTAGTGGCCCCATACCAGTGCCCCATGACCCTTTGGCCGACGGGGCAGGGAAGTGTGACGCAACAGTGCCCCGGAGCGCCCGTCCGGCAGCCGGTGACCAGCCGCCGAACGGGAGCTCAGGCGGGCACTGCGGGGGAATCCGGCCCTCAGATGTTGCCGACGACCTTGCGCGGGGTGATCCGCACGACGACCCGGGTGGCGTCGTTGACGGAGTCCGGGTTGAACTCGGCGTACCGCTTGCCCTGGTACTTCAGCGCCAGCTTGTCGATCAGCTCCTGGCCGCCCTCGGTGGAGAGCGTCGCGCTGCCCCGGATCTCGGCGTACGAGTAGGGGGCGTCGGCGGGCTGCACCAGCACGGTGACCCGGGGGTCGCGGCGCAGGTTCTTCTCCTTGCGGCGGTCGACCGTCGTCGAGAACAGGACATCGTCGCCGTCGCGCGCCACCCAGACCGGGCTCACCTGGGGGCTGCCGTCGGGCTGGATGGTGGCGATGTTGACGAAGACGGGGCTGTCGAGGAGTTCCTTGAGCTTGTCACTGAGTGCGGCAGACACGGGCTTGGCCTCCGGGTTGCTGAACAGGGTGCGGAACAGTCGTCGTACGGGCGTCGCGCCCCCATCCCTACCCCAAACAGCGCGGCTCTGTCCCGGCTTCCCCGCCGCGCCGCGCGGATACGGGCGGCCCTGCGTGCTTGCGTACGGACCAACCGTCGTCACGTACGGACCAACCGTCTTCACATACGGACCACCAGTGCCGTCGCGATGGCCGCCAGCCCTTCGCCGCGGCCGGTGAAGCCGAGCCCGTCGCTGGTGGCAGCGGAGACCGAGACAGGAGCGCCGACAGCGCCCGAGAGGACCCGCTGCGCCTCGTCCCTGCGCTTGCCGATCTTCGGCCGGCCGCCGACCACCTGGACGGCCACATTGCCGATGGCGAACCCCTCGGCGCGGACGATCCTGGCGGCCTCGGTGAGCAGGGTGAGCCCGGAGGCCCCGGACCACTCGGGGCGGCCGGTGCCGAAGTGGGCGCCGAGGTCGCCGATCCCGGCGGCCGAGAAGAGCGCGTTGCAGGCGGCGTGGGCGACCACGTCCGCATCGGAGTGCCCGGCGAGCCCGGGGCCCTCGCCCTCCCAGCGGAGGCCGGCGCACCAGAGCTCGCGGCCCTCCTCGAAGGCGTGGATGTCGGTCCCGATACCGACCTGCGGCATCACCACCGACGGCTGCTGGGCGTGGTCGGGCTGGGCGTGGTCGGGCTGGGCGTGGTCAGAAGCCACTGTTGATCCTCCTGCGGGCGAGAACCGCCTCGGCCAGGACCAGGTCCAGCGGCCTGGTCACCTTGAACGCCTCTTCGTGTCCGGGGACCACCACGACCCGCACCCCGAGCTGCTCGACCATGCTCGCGTCGTCGGTGACGTCGTGGGTGACCGTGGCGTGCGCGCGGGCGAGCAGCGCACGGTCGAAACCCTGCGGGGTCTGTACGGCGCGGAGCAGGGCCCGCTCCGGGGTGGCGACGACCGGTTCGGGGCCGCCATCGGTCCGCGGCTCGACCTGTTTGACGGTGTCGGCGAGCGGCAGGGCGGGAACGACCGCGGGTGCACCGTTCCGTACCGCCGCGATCACCGCGTCCACGGTGTCGACGGGCACCAGCGGGCGGGCCGCGTCGTGCACCAGCACCGCGGTGACGCTCTCGGGGAGTACGCCGATCCCGAGGCGGACGGACTCCTGGCGGGTGTCACCGCCGGGTACGACCAGGAGTTCGGTGCCCGGGGGGCAGGAGTGCCCGTTCAGCAGGGCCTCGACCTCCGCCGCCCCGTCCGGCGGGGCCACGACGACCACGAGGGAGACCGCGCGTGATCCGGCCATCGCCCGTACGGCGTGGACCAGCATCGGGGTTCCGTTGAGGGTGCGGAGCGCCTTGGGGGCTCCGGGCCCGAGCCGGACACCGCGGCCCGCGGCAGGGATCACCGCGGCGGTGGTGTGGCCGGATCCGGCCGGAGCGGCGGCTCGGGATCCGGCGGTGGAGCTGCTGGGGGACGGGGTCCCGGGCTCGTCTGACATCGGTTGCGCGTTCAGGGTTTGTGTCCTCAGCCGACATGGGTATGGCCTGGGAGTGCCGGGCGCGACGCCCTGACCGGCCCCTTCCGTGACGACTGGTCGAGTCGGCATCCCGGGCCCGGCACACCACGTACCGATCAAGGTACTGCTCACGCAGCATCGCTCCATGAAAAACAGGCGAACAGCAGACCCGTCCGAAGCCGCGGAGAGCATGAGACCGTGGCGGAAGAGCTGCGCGAGAAAACAACATGCCGTAGTGCCCGACGACACATGGACTGATCCATGTGGTCAGCGGGCACCACGGCATTCAAAGCGTCAAGCAGTAAAACGAGTCAAGCGGTCTAGCGGGTCAAGCAATTCAGGACGCGAGGACCTCGTCGAGCAGAGCCTCGGCCTTGTCTTCGTTGGTGTTCTCCGCGAGAGCGAGCTCGCTCACCAGAATCTGGCGGGCCTTGGCGAGCATGCGCTTCTCACCAGCGGAAAGTCCGCGCTCACGCTCACGACGCCACAGGTCACGGACCACTTCGGCCACCTTGATGACGTCGCCGGAGGCGAGCTTCTCAAGATTCGCCTTGTAGCGACGGGACCAGTTCGTGGGCTCTTCGGCATACGGTGCACGAAGCACCTCGAAGACCCGGTCCAGTCCTTCCTGACCAACCACGTCACGCACGCCTACGAACTCCGCATTGTCCGCCGGCACACGAACAGTCAAGTCGCCCTGGGCGACCTTGAGCACCAAGTAGGTCTTGTCCACGCCTTTGATCTGGCGAGTTTCGATAGCCTCGATCAGCGCGGCCCCGTGATGGGGATAGACCACGGTGTCGCCAACCTTGAACGTCATGTGACAGGTACCCCTTCCGTGGCTATCCAGTCTAACACGAGAACGGCTTCTTCTGAATGACGTTTTCGCAGGTCAGGGCATATCTCGGGGCTTGACAACAGCAACACGAACGTGCTGCGGAGAGCTCCCCCGGGACGGTATTCGCAGGTCGGAGCGGCTCTGCGCACGGAGAGAAACGCAGGCGCCACAGGGATCCGAAGCCTTCCCACAGGCGGCTAACGTCCCGATTTGCCGCATTCGAAACGGTGAACTTCGCGACCCCAGTTCGGATGTCGATCACCCATACGGACGCAATCGGAAATTGATCACTGTGCGCCGGAAGAGGGTTTTCCGTAAGGAATACGTGGTGGCCGAGAGCGGCAGAGGGAATTGATCACTCGCGATATGTGAACGGCGTACGAAGGCATGCGCACGAAGCCATACGTGGGAGCCGTGAGAGCGGGCGCCCCGAAGGCATCCGTCAGGTACCGGTACCGGCCGCGGGGCGGGTCGGGTGCGGGGCCGTGACGACGGCTCGGTAACCTGAGGCCGCTGACACACCCTTAGGGAGGCTTTACCCCTCCCGACCCCCTGTCCGTCCTGTCCGTACGTCCTAGGAGAAGCCGCCGCCGTGAGCAGCAGCCTTCGACGCGGCGTCCTCGCCGCTTCTGCCATCGTGGTCTCGATCGCCGCCCTGTCCGCCTGTGGTGCGGGCAACAACGCGGCGACGATCGAGGTCAAGCCGGACAACGCCGCTACGTCGGTCGGTGTCATCAGGGTCCAGAACGCGACGGTGATCACCCAGCCGAAGGCCACGGTCAAGGGCCCCGCCGTCATCTCGGCGACCCTCTTCAACAACGGTGACACGAACCAGACGCTCCAGGACGTCAAGCTCGCGGGCTCCAGCTCCACCGTGAAGCTCACCCCGGCCAAGGGCAAGGGTCCGATCTCGGTGCCCGCGCACGGCTCGGTCATCATCGGCGGCAAGAACAACGCCGCCGCCGTGCTCGCCGACGGCCGCTCGGCAGCCGCCGACGGCTCCACGCAGGACCTGGTCTTCCAGTTCAGCGAGACCGGCCGGGTGGCGCTCAACGCGCTCGTCGTCCCGGCCACCAGCTACTTCCACGGCTTCGGCCCGAGCAGCCTGCCCGCGGTGCCCTCGTCCCCCGCGGGGACGCCCTCGGGTTCGGCGACACCGGGCGGCAAGGCGACTCCGGGCGGCACCGCGACCCCCGGCGGCAAGACGACCCCGAGCGGCAGGGCGACCCCGGGTGGGAACGCGACGCCCAGCGGCAACGGGACGCCCAGCAGCTGAACCGCGAGCGAGCGCGCAGAGCGCCCGCAGCGCGTACGGAGGTGCCCCGCCGGGCAGCAAGATTCCGGCGGGGCACCTCCGTATGCGCGTACGTACGGGTCGGCTTACGGCTCGAACTTGTAGCCCAGGCCCCGGACCGTCACCAGATACCGGGGCGCGCCCGGGTCCGGCTCGATCTTGGCGCGCAGCCGCTTCACGTGGACGTCGAGGGTCTTGGTGTCCCCGACGTAGTCCGCGCCCCAGACCCGGTCGATCAGCTGCATCCGGGTCAGCACCCGGCCCGCGTTCCTGAGCAGCATCTCCAGCAGGTCGAACTCCTTGAGCGGCAGGTCGACCTTGGCGCCGGAGACCGTCACGACATGGCGGTCCACGTCCATCCGGACCGGGCCGGCCTCCAGCGCCGCCGGGGAGACCTCCTCGGGTTCCCCGCGGCGGCGCAGCACCGCGCGGATACGGGCGACCAGCTCCCGTGACGAGAAGGGCTTGGTGACGTAGTCATCGGCTCCTATTTCCAGGCCGACCACCTTGTCGATCTCGCTGTCCTTGGCGGTCACCATGATCACCGGGACGTTGGAGCGGCCGCGCAGCTGGCGGCACACCTCGGTGCCGGGCAGTCCCGGCAGCATCAGGTCGAGCAGTACGAGGTCGGCGCCGTTGCGCTCGAATTCGTCGAGTCCGTCGGGGCCCGTGGCCGCGATGGCGACCTCGAACCCTTCCTTGCGGAGCATGTAGGACAGGGCGTCGCTGAAGGATTCCTCATCCTCGACGACAAGCACTCGGGTCACGGAAGGACCTCCGGGGCAGGAATGGGTTCAGAGGACAGGAAGGTCGCGAAGGGCTGGTCGTCGTCATCGCCGACAGCGTCAGTGGGATCAGCGGGAGCGGTGTGGCCAGTGTGGCCGGTGGGGCTCTCCGGGGCGGGCGCCGGATCTGTGCGGCGGCCGCGGCGATCGCGTACGGAACCGGCTTCCGGCAGCCGCAGGGTGAAGGTGGAGCCCTGGCCCTCCGAGCTCCACACCGTGACCTCCCCGCCGTGCGAGGCGGCCACGTGTTTGACGATGGCGAGGCCCAGGCCCGTGCCGCCGGTGGCGCGCGAGCGGGCCGGGTCGACACGGTAGAAGCGCTCGAAGATCCGCTCGCGGTCCTTCTCGGTGATACCGAGCCCCTGGTCGGTGACGGCGATCTCGATGAGGTCACCGCCGGGAGCGGAGGTGCGGCGGGCCGCGATGCCGACGCGGGTGCGGGCCGGTGAGTAGTTCACCGCGTTCTCCACGAGGTTTCCCAGCGCGGCGGCGAGCTGGGAGCGGTTGCCCCAGACGTGGAGGTCGGCCGTGCCGCCGGCCGCCATGGTGATCTGCTTGGTGCCCGCCTGGTGGCGGCAGCGGTCGATGGCCTCGGCGACCAGGACATCGACCCGGACCGGCTCGGCGTCTTCGAGCGGGTCGTCGTTCTGGACCCGGGAGAGGTCGATCAGCTCCTGGACCAGATTGGTGAGCCGGGTCGCCTCTATCTGCATCCGGCCCGCGAAACGGGTGACCGCCTCCGGGTCGTCCGACGCGCCCATGACCGCCTCGGAGAGCAGCGAGAGCGCCCCGACCGGGGTCTTCAGCTCATGGCTGACGTTGGCCACGAAGTCACGCCGTACGGCTTCGATGCGCCGGGCCTCGGTGAGGTCCTCGACGAGCAGCAGCACCAGCCGGGAGCCCAGCGGCGCCACCCGGGCCGAGACCGCGAGCGCCTCGCCGCGGCCGGTGCCCCGGCGGGGAAGGTCGAGCTCGACCTGTCGTATCTCCCCGTCGCGCCGGGTGTCCCGGGCCATGTGCAGCATGGGCTCCACGGCCAGCTTCCCGCCCCTGACCAGGCCCAGGGCGTACGCGGCCGAGCTGGCCTTGACCACCGAGTCGCTCTCGTCGAGCACCACGGCGGATGAGCTGAGCACGGAGAGAACTGTGTCCACGCCGGGTGGCAGCACGTCGTCGGTGTGCAGGGAGGTCCGGGTGGGGCGGGCCAGTTCGCGCTCGCTCCAGCGGAACGCCAGCACGCCGATGACACCGGTGCACAGCCCGGCGATCGCGCTTGCTGCGGCGACCGCCGCGTTCACGTCCATGTGTCCAGGTTATGCGGCTCCACCGACACATCCCCAGCCAAACGGGGACCTGCTCGAACGTTCGTCGCCCAGAGTTCACCGAGGGGATAGGGCCGGTTCACTTGGGATGACGGAAACGGACGCGTGGCACACCGACCGTGGAGGCGCGGAGGCGGGACACACCTGTCGGGCCGTACCGGCCGAAAGATCGGCCGTACAGGAGCAGCCGTACAGGCCGGCAGTACAGACCGGCCAGCCGTACAGACCAGCCGTACAAGAGAGGGACTCCCATGCGGGACGCGTACCACGAGGAACTGGACTCGATCGGCGAGGGCCTGGTCGAGATGGCCCGGCTCGTCGGTTCGGCGATCGGCCGGGCCACGACCGCGATGCTGGACGCCGATCTGAAGCTCGCCGAGAGTGTGATCGCCGCCGACCAGAAGGTCGACGATCTCCAGCACGACCTGGAGGCGCGGGCCATCGCCCTGCTGGCCAGGCAGCAGCCCGTCGCCACCGATCTGCGCATCGTGGTCACCTCGCTGCGGATGAGCGCCGACCTGGAGCGCTCGGGCGACCTCGCCCAGCACGTGGCGAAGCTCACCCGGCTCCGCTACCCGGACCGGGCCGTTCCGCATGATCTGCACGCCACGATCCTGGAGATGGGACAGCTCGCGCAGCGGCTGATGGCGAAGGCGGCCGAGGTCATCATCACGATGGACGTCGACCTGGCCCTCCAGCTGGAGACGGACGACGACGAGATGGACCTGCTGCACCGGACGCTCTTCCAGCACCTGATGGACGACCGGTGGAAGCACGGCATCGAGACGGCGGTCGACGTGACGCTCCTCGGCCGCTACTACGAGCGGTTCGCCGACCATGCGGTGTCGGTGGCCAAGCGGGTGGTCTATCTGGTGACCGGCGAGCACGCCGACGAGATCCAGTCCGCTCCGGCGCAGGTCGAGGGGGCGTGAACGGCGCGCTTGCGCGCATGCGCCGTTGATGCGCCCCACCTGGGTGGGTATGGGATGGCGGAACCAGTACGTCCTCGCACGCCGAGCAGGAGGAAATCATGGCCGATTCCCCCGTCACCGACCCCGAGCAGCAAGCCCCCGTCGAAGTGCACCATCTGCGCGTTCTCGGCGCCTGCGGCTGCGGCTCGGGCTGCGGCTGCGGCTGCCAGTCCGGCGCTCCGTGCCAGTGCGGCGGCTGCCAGGGCTGACGCGGACCGTTCCGTACGCCTGCGAGGGCCCCGCGCCACGCCACCGGCTCCGACTCCGGTGACGTGGGGCGGGGTCCCGCTGTCGGCCCGGGAGAAGACCCGGCTCGCCCCCGTTCGTCGCGGGAGGCGGGACGCAGGACACGAAGAACGCAGGCCGGGGCCGGAGGGTGACCACCGGGACCGGCGGCCACGCCCGTCACTCACTTCCCGTACGCCACCAGCAGGTTGGTGGCCGGAACCACCACGAGCCCGCCGCCCGCACCGAGACCGGCCAGCGGCTGGGACACGTTGTGCTCGTCGGGCTCGTTGATCGGCGCGCCGACATCGGTGGACCAGACGGACTGACCGGTGGCGCCGTTGAGCGCCCACAGCCGGCCGGTCCGGGAGCCGACGTAGACGTAGCCGTTGACGACGATCGGCGCCGTGCTGATCCGGCCGTCGCCCTCGAACGTCCAGCGAGGCGCCAGGGTGCGGCTGTGCCGTTCCTGGAGGACACCGCCATCGACGAAGTAGCCCTGGTGGCCGTCGAAGGCCGGTGCCGGCGACCCGCTGGCTGCCTCGTACGTGCCGCGGACCTTCCCGTCGGCGGCGTTGAGGACCGATGGGGTCATCCCGGCGTCGTCGCGGATCCAGACACCGCCGTCGGCAACAACAGGGGTACGTCCCCCGCCGCCGGAGCACTCCGTCTCGTGGTGCCAGACCGGGTTGCCCGACTTGGGGGCGAAGGCGTACGTCTGCTCGCAGGCGTACGAGACGTAGACCCCGTCGGCCGTGACGGCAGGCGAACTGTTGTCCCCGTTCGCGACAGGCTGTGTCCAGAGCATCGAACCGCTGGCGGCGTCCACCGCGTACAGGGTGCCGCCCGAGCCGGCGCCGCCCGTGTACACGATGCCGCCCGCGAAAGTGGGGGGCGAGGTGAAGGAGTACTGACCGGGCAGCGTGACGTGCCAGATCTCCTTCCCGGTGGCCGGGTCGAACGCGGTCAGCACGCCGTCGTAGTTCTGCGCGTACAGCCGACCGCCCCCGTAGGCGAGCGCGGACCACCGGAAGGTGCCGCCGAGGTCAATGGGCTTCCAGGCATCGTTGCCCGAGTCCGCGTCCATGCCGTACAGAGTGGTGCCGTACCCGTCCGGCGAGACAGCGGTGGCGAAGACCCGCCCGTCGGCCACGACGGGATAGGAGACGCTCCCACCCAGGTCGCGGGACCACTTCTGGCTGAGGGGCGGAGCGCCCACCGCGGTATCGACCATGCTGCCGTTGTGCCGTGCGTTGAGCTGGTAGGTGGTGGAGACTCCGGTCTGTGTCGGTTGTGCGCCGGCCGGCGTCACGAGTACGGCAACCGACAGTGCGGCACCGAGCAGGACCGCGGTGGTTCTTCGGCGTTTCACTCAGACATCCCCCTCATCCGGCACCGCCGTGGCGATGCGCGCAGGCCGGACCAGCCCCAGGTTCGGCGGCCCGTTTCCATGCGCCATTGTCTTACTCGGATGCCACAACCGCCTTCTTTTTCTTCCCAGTTGGAGAACTTCGCGACCCTGTTCCGTGAACCTGAGCGGGGCTCCCGCCGCCCCACGACCACCCCTGACGCCCCGCCGCCCGGGCTCAGCGCACCAAAAAGCCCCCTGCCCGCGGAGTCTCCGTGGGGCGGGGGGGGCTTTCTGCTGGGCGCTGGGGTGTGGTTGTGGGTGTGGGTGTGGGGCCCTCAGGCTTGAGAGCGTCGGGGCTCCCCTCCACTCCCACCCGGCCGTCAACCCGGCGGGAAAGTGCTCAGTTGTCGCCCCCGTCGAACTGGGTGCTGACGGCACCGCCCGTGCCGGGGAACGACTTCTCGCCCGTCAGGTAAGGCTCGTACTGCGTCCGGCCGAGCAGGTGGTCGGCGAAATAGGCGCTCACGTAATCCTTGGTGATCCGGCGCTGCTGCTGCTCCGGGAGTTCCTTCTGATCGGTCTGGGGGGTGGTGGCTCCGGGGAACTGGGACGTGCAGGTGCCTGGCTTGCTCCCGGGAACGGCGTCGTCATGTGCGCTGACCTGGCCGCTGCTGGGTGACCACTGCTTGTTGTAGAAGTCGTGGACACCGCCGCGCACCGTGTACTGGGCTATCGGTGCGCTGTTGTCGCCCTTGTTCCAGTCGAAGTACTCCCCGGTGTTCACCTGGTCGCACGTGCCCCACATCACCGCAAACGATGTCTTGGTGATGGGATCGACGTCCCAGGTGGCGGTGGGTGCGAGAGCGAACGCGGCCTTGATGGACACGCCTTGGGGCCACGTGTCACGGCTGCTGTCGGCGATCTCCTCCATCACTCCGCCGCCGCCCATGGAATGCCCCATCAGCCCCACGTTCTGCAAGTCCACATGGTTCTTGAAGTTCACCGGTGACGGACGTCCGGACCTGGCGTCGACGAAGCTGCCGCGCAGCGGGCCCTTGCCCGTGGACGACAGTTGCCGCCACATGCGCAACTGGGCGTTGATCAGTGCCGCGCGCTCCTGATAAACCGTGTCGGCCTGGCCGAGTGACGTCGAGTTGATGCCGTTCGCCCCGATGGAGACAACGACGAACCCCCGGCTCGCCAGATCACGGCCCAGGTAGTCGTATCCGAGATAGCTGGGGATCTGCCGCACCCCAGGTGCGCACGGCCAGGCCGACAGCCGGTCCGAGGCGGCCTTGATGATCGCCTCCTGCTTCGCCGCGTCGGCCGTGTCACCGCTCTGCTCGTCCTTCGCCAGTGCGGCTTGCGCCGCGGTGAGTGACGTGGAGGCGTCGGCGTCGGCGCAGGTGTCCCAGAACCCATGCTCGATCATGATCAGCGGGTGGGTGCCTGAGGAGATGTCGTCGGGGTAGTAAACAGCCCCGTCCAGCTCGTTGTTGCCCACGTATCCGAGAGACTTGGGCGGCGGGAAAGCCTCGTCGCCCAGGTTGTAACGCACCTCGCTCACCCCCTGCCGCGCAGGCTGAGTACTGGACCCGCCGACGGCAGCGAACGCCTCTGTCGAGGTGAAGAAAACAGCACAGGCTGTTACGGGCGCGGCAAGCAGCAGCAACTTCGCACGCCCTGTGCGTCCAAGTTTCATATTCGCCTCACCCATGTGGAAGGTAGATGTCGAGAATCGCGATGGCTTTTGCTGCGACGAAGCAGTCAGCGGGAAATGAGCGGTGGGAGAGCGGTGGGAAATGAGCGGTGGGCGATTGCCCGCGCGGCTCGACGCATCGCCCCTTCCGGAGGGGGACCGGGGCGCCACTCAGGCCCGCTGAGCCCGGTCGTACAGCGGCTTGGTGATCGCCGAACTGAACTGCGGACCGACGAGGTAGCGGAGGCAGCCGTCGTGGGAGGTGGCGCAGGAGGCGCCTGTGGTGTCGAGAAACCCGCCCTGCGTGTTGACGCCGACCACGGTGCCCAGACCGGTCACCCGGTTCAGACCGGTGATCCGCGGCCCGCCGCTGGAGCCGCCGCCCATGATGCACGGCGGGCCGAACTGACCAGGCGGCTCAGGGGACTCGGGCGTGCCGGGGTATTCCTCGGCCGTCCCTGAGCAGTACGCAAGACGTTCACCGGTGTACTCGGGCAGGCCCTCGCGCGCCGGGTCGCCGCTGGCGCGCGGGTAGCCGAAGGAATCGCTGGGCACGTTGCCGGGCCGGTCGAAGCCGATCCTCTGCGCCGTTCCGACCGAATCCTGCAGCCTCTGGCCCCGCTCGCCCACGTTCAGCACGACGAACGCCTGGTCGTAGGCGTTGTACGTCTTCCCGTGCTGCTGATCGTTGGCCAGCCAGGTGGCGTCGACGACGCCCATGCGGCCGACGAACCTGCCGTAGGGCGCGTGACCGTCGTGGTAGCCGGGCACGAACATCTCGTTGGTCGCCCACTGGTTGTTCTCGCCCAGCAGGTCGGTGTTGTCCACGCAGTGGCCTGCGGTCACCACGGTGCTTCGGTTGGCGCTCTGGATCACGGTGGCGGTGCAGCTGGTGTCCTCGCCGTGGTCGGTGAAGAACAGCCGCCCGACCGTCCCCGCCAGCGCGTTGCCGGTGGTCCAGGGCGCGCCGTCGGGGCCGCCGGTGGGCGGGTTGTCGGACGCCGGCGTGGTGAGCGCGGCGATACGCTCCGACGTCCAGTACTGGAGCACCGACTGCTGCTGCGCCTCGGTGACCGCCTGCTGGTGAACGGCAACCTGGCCTGCCGCGGGGCGTTCCGCCGCGTGGGCAGGGACCGCGGCCGGCAGAGACGTGCCTACGGTTGCCGCCGCCACTGCGGCCACTGCGGCCGCGGTGATGCGCCACGACGGACGGGGGGGTTGGCCGACGGAACGGTCTTGGGGGGTATCGCATGGGGTGGAGGGTACGGAGAGAGTGTCAGGAGGCTGTGAGATTCCTGTTTTCAGCCGATGCCGGGCCGGGCAGCGTTCCTGGACGTGTTCACTCAGTTCGCGTTCACGGTGACCGCCGTCGGGTCGTCTCCCAGGCCGGGTCCCCCAGACCCAGGGCAAACGAGAGCCCTCGATCTGCGCCAGGTGCGCAGGTCAGGGGCATGATCGCTACTCTTACTTCTTCTTGCCCTGGTTCTTGCGGGAGATCTCACCGACCAGGGTTTTTGCAGGTGGGGGCGCTGATCGACCCGGCGTGAGCGGTCGCCGTTGGTCGTCATCGGGTGCTGTTGAGCAACCTCGGACGGCCCAGGGACGGCCCAGCCGGAGGCGCCCGAGCACCGCTTCAGGAGGCCGCTCGCGCTTGCCATGGTTCCAAGTGAAGACAAGGCCAAACAGGTCATCCAGTCGCCGACGCCACTGGTGGTCAGAGGGGACTGCTGCACGGATAGGGTGACACTGTCACCCAACCGTGCAGCAGTCCCGGGCAGCATTCAGCGCTTATGGCTGTCGGAGCATGCGGTTTTCGACTGTAAGGTCTGCCGCGGAATTAGATCGAGTCTGCGGCACTCCTTAACTCATGCGGTATCGCACGGCTCGGACGCCTAGGTCATATGCCATGGAACCGAGACACAGGACCACGAGGGGCCACACGAGGGGGGAGTTGGGAGGGATGGCTCCACTGACCAGGGCGGTGGTGACTGCGCCTGTACCGGCCATGGCGGTCAGCGCTGGCCCGCTTGGCGCACTCAGTAGAATTTCTGCGCTTACCGGCCCTGAGGGGCTCTCCTGCTGGCCACGGTTCATGATGCACCGGCCACCGCAGTAGCCGCGGACTGGGCGCGCTCTGTGTAGAGCTTGCCGAGGCGCTTCAACTTACGCCGGACGCTCTCGCCGAACGTTTCTGGGAGCCGTGCAGCAAGCGCCGCTCGATGCCAGTTGCTATCTGGCACTTCCGCCCATTGTTCCGCCACGGATGCCTCCTCGGGTGTGAGCCGGCGGAGCACTGCTGCGACCCGACTGTCGTCGTGCTCGGCGTGCAAGACTTCGGCCTCTGGCGTTCGACACTCCGCGAGGATGTCGTGCAGGGTCAGATCCTTGCTCACTGGCTGGCTGAGCAACGCGGTCCGTCTGCCATTCACCTTGCGTTCCCACAGTGGTTGCAGGTGTCGATGTTCGATCTGAGCGTGGTTCCTCAAGAGGTCCACCACGGCCGGATCGCGAAGAATGCCCCTGCCGAGGTTGTTCACCCATTCGCCCAGCAAGGCCATCTCTACCGCGTCGCGCCATCTCTCTGGACGGGTGATGCCGAGCCAGGTCCGGCTGAACTCGTCGACCGCTTCGTGATCACCTTCGATCGCGGCGTTGCGCGCTGTCAGGGCGGCGAGCAAGGCTTCGCGAGTGATCGAGGCGAGCTGCAACCCACAGACACTGGCGAGCATGAGTAGAGCCTCAGAGATGAGGTTTACAGACGAATGTGCGACATCCGCCGCGTCGTCGCGCGGGTTTCCTCTACTCCGCCGCGGGCACCGCTTGCCCCCGTCCTTTGGGCAGTCAGCGCACATTGACCGAAGGTAGACGTTCTCCTCCTCAAAGCGCTCCTTGGTGTCCTGGATTCGCTTGATCATCCGAAGGACGAGGGCTTTCGGCCCCATCGATGGCTCGAGCGGAGGGAGGGGAGAGGGAGGGCGAATCCGACCGTAGCCACGCGGATCTGCCAGATCCTCCTCGAAATGCTTCGCCGTTGAGGTGGCGAGCTCATGTAGATCGCTTGCGTCGTCCACTCCAACGTAGATGGTGATCAACTTTGCGACTCCTTGCCGAGAGGTCGGGATAAGGCTCGTACTTCTAGTCCCGGGAACCCGCCTTACCGACAAAGAATCTTGAAGCTCCCAGTGTGTTGCTCGTCACATCCGAGTGGGCAGGGGACGAGCCGGAAGCCCAAGCCGCCGACAGGTCTCGACTGAGAGAGGCCCAGAGCAACGCCAGGGTGAGTGTCTAACTGCGTGACAATGTCGGCGGACAGCAGCGGACGCGCACGGGCGTCAGCGGACTATCAACGTAGGTGAGGAGCATGCCAGCCCATGGCAGCGGCCCCACTCAAGTTGCTTCGGGACGAAGGGGATCTCGCAGGAGAACGCTGATGCTCGTTCCGTATGCACTGTGGGCCATGTGCGGGCCACGAGAGGTGCACACACGGCGGTGTATGCCTTAGAAGTCACCGTGGGTTCAAATCCCACACCCACCGCAGGCGAGAGGCCCCCGACCAGTACATATGGTCGGGGGCCGTTGCCATGCCCGTTCCCTGTCGGGCACCGCTGTTCCCCCTGGTTTCCCGCACTGTCGGGCACGGAAGGGGCACGCGGGGGCACGGCTGGAGCCCGGCTTTGGACCTGCCGGGGTCAGCTTGTCAGCGGCTGATCGGGATCTCGTAGACGATCTCGCAGTGCGCTGCGGGGACCACGATGTCCGCGGTCTCTACGGGGCGGCCTTGGTCGCTGTAGTACGTCCGGCGGATGTGCGTCACGAGTGCGGCTTTCTGGGTGCCGAGTAGCGATGCTTCCTCGGCGGTCGCGTGTCGTGGTTCGGGCTGCTCCACCGCGTGGCTGACGGTGACTCCGATCGTGGCCATGCGGTTCACGACACCCGCCCCGGCGTGCGGCCCTCCCTCGGGGAGGACGACGAGTGTGCCGGCAGTGAGGTCGTACGGTTCCCAGCTCGTCGACAGCTGCACCGGCCTGCCGTCCGCCAGGAACTCGTACGTGGTCTTTACGCACAGCTCGCCCTCGGCCACCCCGAGTCGCGCTGCGATCTCCGCCGGGGCCGGAACCTTCGCGTCGGTCCGGCTCTCCCAGTCGCCCTGTCTGCCGAGCGCTTTCATGTCCTGGCGGAACGGGGCTCCGCCGGGCTGCTCGCGCGCCGTTGACCGGACGACCCGTACTCGCTGCCGGGTCTCGGCGACGTACGTACCCGATCCGGCGCGGCCTTCCAGCATGCCCTGGGAGATCAGCAGCTCCTGTGCCCGGCGCACCACGTTCTCGCCCACGCCGCATTCCTGGCCGATCTGGGCGCGGGAGGGGAGGCGGTCCCCCGGCTCCCAGACGTGCTCCGCGATGCGCTGCCGGAGTTCGTCGGCGATGCGGAGATAGGGCGGCTGCTCAGGCATATGGAAAATCTAGTCCACTAGCTCTAATCTAGTTAACTAGCTTCACGTACTGTGATCGCCTGGCGACGGAGACACCTGTGCCCGCTTCCGAACTGAGCGCCGAGAACATCGCCGCCCGGTTGTCCGCCGCCGGACTCACCCCGCGCGTGGAGCAGCACGCGCGACACACGTCGATCGAAGTGGAGGTGCCGGACGACTTCCCCGCCGGCTCATGGAGGGAGGTCCTGGAGGTGGTGGCGGATGCCGATCGATTCGGCCTTCTCACCAGCAGCGTGAACGGCCGCACCTTATGGGCCGCCGTACGCAGAACGGTCCCCGCGACGGGCGATGTCCGGGGACCTGGCCATCAGCGATAGGAGCTGATCAGCGTGTTCAACCGTATCCGCCGTGCCCTCTCACGCACCAGTGAGCGGTGCCTCTCGAAGAGTCTGCACAGCCACCCCTTAACACCCACCCGAACGAGAGTCGTTCACCTCAGCGCCTTCAATCCGCCCTCGCTGCCGACAGGGCGGCCCCAAGGCCACACCGAGGTTCTCGCCGGGGAGGAGACGGAGTTTGTCCGCCCATATGTGCTGGCCAGTGAGAAACGGAGGCGGCGACACCAGGCAGCTGTACTGCCCGCCTCCCTTCTCCGCACCCGGCCTACCGCGGCGGAGGCCCTCTGATGCCCGCTCGGCAGCAGCCACGTGTGGCGAAGAAGGCGGCCCCCTACAAGTCGAGTTCGTGCTCGATCGGTACTCACCGTGAATGCGGGCACCCCTCTCCGGCCGTGGCACCGGTCGGAGTCCCCGTGATCTACGAAGCGTGCGGCTGCTCCTGCCACCCGACCGTCGTCCCGACCACCCCGAGGGAGGTTGCCACGTGAGGAGATGGGCGCCCAGCGGGGTTACCGCAGCCAACGTCGAGATCACCTCGGCAAGCGTCCAGCGCGGCGACGTCATCCAGATCGGCGGCCAACCATGCCGCGTGGTCGACATCCTCCAACTGGCGGGATTCGCGAAACAGCTTCGCTTCGAGTCCGGCGAACTGCTCACCATGCACTCGCGGACCCGGCTCGTCGCCCTGCGGATGTCGGGAAGGTGGTGACGGTGCCCGTGGCTTCCCGCCGCCAGGTCATCGCCGACGATCTCCGGGAGCAGATCTCGACCGGCCGCATCAAAGCCGGCGAACGACTGCCCTCGGAGGCGCAGCTCGCCACCCGCTACACGGTGAGCACACCAACGCTGCGGAGCGCTCTCGCAGTCCTCCAAGGAGAAGGGCTCGTGGAGAAGATCCACGGCAGGGGGAACTTCGTCCGGTACCCCCTGCGCAGAATCACGTATGTCGGCGGCGGTCGCCCATCCGATATGGCCACCGCGACCCCGGCACCTCTCCGCATCAACGTCCGCGCTACCCAGCTTCAGGCGCGAGGAAATCTGGCCAGTCTCCTGCGCGTGCCGACAAGCAGTCCGCTGACGGAATTCCTCTGCCTCAGCTACGACGGGAACTCACCACACAGCCTGGCCCACATCTACGTTCCCCGCGATTTGGCGCCCGTTGAGGGGTACGACGAGTCGCTCTGGCGCGAGGGGCTGGATTCCCGGCTTGCTCAACTCCGACCGCCTCTGGCCGAGGTTCAAGAGCGGGTCACCGCGCGCTCCCCGACACCATCGGAAGCAGCGGCTCTCCGAATCAGTTCGGTCCTGCCAGTGCTCGCGGTAACTCGCCTGTCGGCCGACACCACGGGACGCGTCGTCGAGGCGGCGCTCCTGGTGCTTCCCGGCGACCGCGCAGACGCCCTGTTCACCAACCGCACGACGAGCGAAGAGAGGGGAACGGAAGGATGATCACCCATAACGAGCTGCGACTCCTCCCATGGTCGGGCCCCGAGGGTAAGCCCTGCTACCTGAGCACCGATGATGCAGACGGCTACCTGTCTCGCCTGGCTGACAGCACCGAAGCGGTACAACTTGGCCTGGCAGATGAACTTCTGGAGCACGCGCCGGAAGTTCTCGGCGATGGGACGGCGGAACTGGCAGAGCTGAGGTTGCTGGCGGCGTCCCTCACGGGAGCCCTGCGCGACGTCCTCCGCGTGGCGATCAGCCGCGGTCATCGCTTGTCGGTACCGGGGCTCGGCACTGGCGAGGAAGACAACGAGGGGCCATGTCTGCCCGCGGCGGCCTTCGGGTAGCAGCAATCCACAATTAGTGAGACCCACACGGTTCGGCTGTGTACCGTCGCTGCCGACCGACCCGTTGATGTCAGAAGCAGATGCCAGTGGCTCCCAACCACGATCGGTTGGGAGCCACTGCGTTGCTGGGCGCGGACGGCTTTGAACGGCCGACAACGCTTTGTAAGTTCGTTCTCCGCCCGGTACGACTGGGGCCCGCCTCGTACACCGGTGCCATACACAGCTGCTGGTTGTCGCCGCTGTCCGCCGTCGTTGATGTCACTCGTGGATGTCAGAACGGTGCAACCACGTGAAAGCATGTCGCCGTGATCACCCTTGATGTCAGCGAGGTGTCCGACGAGCGCGCCCTGCACCTACTTCATCCCAGAACATGTGCGCTTCCTCGGCTGGATCAGCTCGCGGTCGGCGTTCCCCGCGGGGCCGCCATGCTTCGACGGGCGCTCGACAACTACCAAGGCACGTACCGCCCGGAGTTCGTCGCTGAGTCTGCCTAGCAATGAGAGCAATCTCCGGGCTTAGGCATGGCTGTACCAGTGTCGCAGACGAACGGGGGTGACCTGGGGTCGTCGTGTAGGACCCCTGCCACTGCTTGTCGCTGTCGGTCGCTGTTGCGCGGCCTTGGACGGCCCAGGGACGGACCCCGAAAATCTCGGCTCGCCCGTGGTCTGACCAGCTAGCATCGCGGCCAGTCCAGGAGATGGGGGCGCGCCATGGCAATCGGCCGCAAGGGTTCACGACGCATCGTCGTCGACGGCACGGCTTACCGCTGGTGCCTGCGCCGCCGGCCTACGTACGACCAAGCTCTCTGTGATCGACCGTGTACGTACGCAGTGCAGCACGCGGACGCCCCAGGCACGACCTTGGTGGTCACCACGAATCAGCCCCATGCCAGCAATTGGTTCGGAGTGCCAAGCGTCGCGGTTCTGCCAAGAGACGTCGCTGCCGCTATCGCCTCGGCTCTCGCCCGGGGCTGGTCCCCTACGGAGCCGGGCTCCCCGTTCCACCTGAACCAGTCCGAAGGCTTCGCCGCCGGCCCGGCGCTCCCCTTGGCTGAGCCGCTGTAGACCGTTCGTCAAGCCAAGCGGTTAGAAGGCGCCTGGTGTGCTCGTTGGCGCATCCGCTCTGACCTGGCCCGTCTTGGACGCCAAGTATGAAAGGTCGTCCCCTTCGACACATATTCGACAGAGGAGGATGTGAACGTCCACGGGCGGCGTCAGTAGCAGCGGAGCCGAGTCTCAACCGAAAGTTGCATTCTGGACATCGTTGCTCATCTTGGAGATCGGATCACTCGCGGCGCTCGGGCGCGTCAAGATGTGGGTATGGATGCGGGATTGGCGGGGCTTCTGGGTGGCGTGATCGGTGCAACTGTCGGCGGGGTATTCTCAACTGTCTCGGCGCACCTCACGGGACGCAAGGCGGAGCAGCAAGCGCGAATACAGGCTGATTCCCAGTTTGAGCAGGCCAGGATTCAAGCGCACGTGCAACTTACTCAGGCGCAGGTGCAGGCAGCTCAAGTGAATCAGCAGATTCGCTCCGATCATCTATTGCAACGCAGAGAAGCTCGCACGAGAGTATTCCTTGAGTACGCGGAAAAATTCCAAGAGGCGACTGCCCGACTGCGCGACCTGCGTCAAGGGATCCGTAGCAACACCAGCGAGACTGAAATCAGCTCTCTTGATGGGAAACTTCGCGACTCAATTGGGCAGCTTGGACCTCTAATTGCGCGAGTTGGCTTGGAAGGATCTACAGACCTTCGGAAGCTTTGCTCAAATATGCAGAGATGGCTTATGTCGCAGGCGAGCATATCCCCAGGTGAGCTCAATGGTGAAGCGTGGAGGGATGCTCAAACCGATGGATACGCTGCTGAGATGTTTGAGAGTTTCATCGCCTTGGCTGGCGCGGTCCTGGAGACTGACGGGGTAACGCCGGTCACGGTAGATATGCCAGCCGGTTGGGGCGCTACTAGAGGCAGTTCGGCGCCGCAGCAGACAGCAAATACGCGAATGCCTCCATGGCCGGGCCCGCCGACATAACCCCCAACACCTCCAACTGGATCTTCTGCGCGCCAGGAACGAGTTCTACCTGATATTCCGGAGGCTTTCACCCGACCGAGCCATAGATAATAGATACCTTGTGAATCCGCGGTCGGGCATGGATGAGGCGCGGCGGCTTCTGATCCGTAGCCATATGCGGATCGGTCAGCCACGGTCAAACCAGTCGTGCATCGGTCCTGGGTGGACCTTGTTGGGCAAGCTCGGTTGCCGTGGTTGTTGCACGTCCCGCTGTACAGCCGGGGACCATTCACGGTTCCGCTAAGTGATCCCAGTCTCTGGAAATGCCGCCCGTGCGTTCATGCGAGAGGCGATCCTGTACGTGGCCGATGAGCCGACCGTTTTGGGGGATGTATGTCTGGCAGGGCGTTACCTGTGGCAGCGCTAGTTGTGTCGATCGTGGCGTTCGGACTGTCGTTGGCCGCCACAGTGGCACAGCGGCGAAGGGCCAATATGGAGATCGCTCGCACACTCCACATCGACTTGACCTCGGGCGTTGTGGCTGAGGCGCGTAGGCCCCTTGGTGAGCTCGCCTTTGCACTCAGAAGTGACTGGAGAGCCGAGGGAGATCCGAACCCTGGGCAGGTGCTCAGACAGAGTGGTGTGGCGGCGACGGATTTGCGGCACGACTACTTTGTCTTACTGTGGTGCTTTGAGCGAGTTTGGCATGGATATCAGGTAATTAGCGGTGACCGTGTGCTCGGCCTCCGGACAGACAAGGAGTTCGCGAACATGCTGGGGTGGCACGTTCGGAACTGGTCCGCAGACCTACCCGCGATCAAGCGGGCCTTGGAGACGGAGGTGGGCAAGATCTATGACGGTGACTCCGCTCGGGCGCTTGCTGCTCTGGGAGACGCAGTCTTGACGGATGCGGACGTCAGAATTGTGCGCAGCAGGCTAGATGAGATGAGTTTGGAACCCGTAGGTGAACCTGAATGGTGGGTCGGGCTGACTCCTCAACCATAACTCCCCCCAGCTCCCATCCCGTCCGCCGTCGACCCACACATCGTGGAGCGGGCGTGGTTCATGGCGTCCAGGTGGAGCGCGCCACTGTACGAACGACCTGGACGCCATGGGCCACGTCTGCTCGGCTCTGCCTGGGTCGACGGTGGACGGGATGGGAGCCCGCCACCCTCACCACCCACGGGCCCGCAGTCGGCAACGGCGCCCCCTCCATCCCGGTGCCGGCCGATCCCCCGCCGGAGGCATCATCTTGTGCCCGCGGATAGCGTCCCGCCCTTGCCCGCATGCACGTAGCGCGCCGCCGGACGCGGCCAGCCGGGGCGAAGACAGGAGGCAGGCCGCGCCGCAGAGGCGGCGCGCGCCCGCGCTGTGCGCGGGCCTTGATGAAGTAGGGAAAGTTCTATCGCGCGGTCTGGTTGTGCTCGGCTCGGTACTCGTCGAAGAGGCTGAAGAACATGTCGATGGGCTGCTGATCGGTCGCCTGGGCCTCGTGTTCGATCTCGGCTGCCCAGCCCAACGGGCTCGGCCCTCCGAGCCGTTGCCACAGCCATTCGGCGAATGGTCCTTGGCTACCGGGGCTCCAGAAGGGCCAGTTTTCGGCCACGCTGTGAGCGGACAGGGCGACACGGTAGCCCATCAGGATCGATTCGAGGTGGAGCAGCGAACTGCCGCGTACCCACATCCCAGGGCGCAGACGAACCTCTTCGAGGAAGTCGTAGACGTCGTCCAGCTCTGTCGGGTGCTTCGGTGTGCGGCGTGGCTCGTTCGGCGTCTGCATGGTCTCCGCCTACTGGTGGAGGAGCCGTCGGCCGTCGTGGCTCCGCACATGTGGCCCCGCCCCGTCCAAGGCGTCCAGGAGCCGGACCGCGTACACCTCGCCCATCCACTCGGAGACCTCGTCGGGGGTGAGCCAGTCAACCGCGGTGGATTCGCTGGATGTTCGCTCGATGCCGCCGACGGGCTTGCACCGGAAGACCAGTGCCACGATGCCTCGCGTTGTGTTCTTGTAGACCCCGGTGAGCTCGCCCACCTCGATGTGGATGCCCGTCTCTTCCCAGACTTCCCGCTGGACGCCTGCCTCGGGAGTCTCGTTGAGTTCGAGCACGCCGCCCGGGAGCTCCCAGGCGCCATTGTCGGCGCGGCGGATCGCCAGGAGTCGTCCGTCCTCGCGCACGACCACTCCGGCCACGGACACGGAGTGGAGCGGCGTTGACGTGCCTTCCTGGGCGCTGTTACTCATGTACAGGAGCATAGGAGGAAGAGAAGGACTATGGGAACAGCAACAGGAGGTGGGAAGGCCGTACCTCGGTACGTGCAGATCGCCGACGAAATCGTTGAGCAGATCCGGGCCGGGATCCTCAAGTCCGGCGACATGGTGCCCAGTGAATCGGAGCTGGTCGAGCGCTATGGCGTTTCGGGCGGCACGATCCGCAAGGCCATGGTGGAGGTGCGCGCGAGCGACCTTGTCGAGACCCGTCAGGGCAAGGGCTCCATGGTCAAGGCGCGTCCGCCGGTGCGGCACCGCTCCTCCGATCGTTTCCGGCGCTCGCACCGGCAGGGTGGGAAAGCCGCGTACCTGGCCGAGTCCGAGCAGTCGGGCGCGACCCCGAGCGTCAGCGTTCTCTATATCGGCCCGATGGCGGCCCCTGAGGACATCGCCGAACGGCTGGACCTTGCGGCCGGCACTCAGGTGCTCGCGCGGCGGCGCCTGTACTTCCGTAACGGCACGCCCGTCGAGACTGCGACGTCGTACCTGCCGTGGGACGCCGTGAAGGACATCCCCGAGCTGTTCGCCGAGAACCCCGGCGGGGGCGGGATCTACGCCAGGCTGGAAGAGCACGGGCACGAGTTCGCCGAGTTCATCGAGACGCTGCAAGCCCGGCTCGCCACCAAGGCCGAGGCGTCCGAACTGGCCCTGAGTCCTGGTGCGTCGGTGGTTCATCTGATCCGTGAGGCCAAGACCACCGAAGGTCGGGTGGTGGAGGTCTGCGACACCCTCATGGCTGCTGACCAGTTCGTTTTCAGCTACCGGATCCCCGCGACCGACTGACGCTCGCTCAACTCTTCACAGCCCGCCGCGACTTCTTCTCCGCGGCGGGTTGACTCATGTACAGGAGTGATGCACTCTTCTTGTCACTCATGTACATGAGTGACGGAGTTCAGCACATCTATAGGAGTGATCTTCTGTGCGTACGATCCCCGTCGACACCTCCGCCGCATCCGTGATGGTCGCCAAGCCCCCGGTCACCAAGGTCAAGGACCGCCGTACCGGCGAGATCGCCATGGACGTCGAGAGCGGCGCGAAGCTCATGACCGTGGACGTGATGTTCGCGGCCAACGACGAGGTGGAGATCCTGTCGGTGACGGTTCCTGAGCCGGGCATCTCCGGCGAGCTGATGATGGGTACGCCCGTCGCCGTTACCGGTCTGATCGCCCGCCCGTGGGAGAACGACTTCAACGGGCAGAAGCGGCACGGCATCGCCTTCCGCGCGGTGGCGGTCACGTCCCTCGCCGCTGGTGCCGAGCAGTCCAAGGCGGCCTGACCATGACCAGCTTCACGGTCACGCTGCTGCTGGTCGTCGTCACCGCAGTGATCCTGCGGTGGCGGCGCCCCGCCTGGTACTGGATGGCCTTCGGGGTCACCTTCGCCGCGCTGCGGATCGCGATCCGCTACACCTCGGTCATGGACGCCTGCGGGCTCACGGTCCCGCCCTCGCGCTGGCGTCTGTCGCTCGCCCGTCTCGCCCACCGGCCGGTCCCTGAGTCCCGTGCCCCGCTCATCCTGCGGCTGCGTCCGACTCGGACCGGGTTAGTGATCCGCCTCAAGCTCCGCCCCGGCCAGGACGCTTTCGACGTCTCGGCGGCCACCGACCGGCTCCGGCACTCCTTCGGGATGTACGGGGTCACCTCCCGCGAAGTCCACTCCGGGGTAGTCGAGTTGCGCATGACCGGCTACGACGTCCTCAAGCGGGTCCAGATGCCCGCCAAGACCGACCAGGCACTGATGCGCGTCCCCGTGGCTCTGTGCGAGGACGGTGCCGTCCACTACCGCGACTACCGGGCTGTTCCGCACGGGCTGACGCTGGGAGCCACCGAGTCCGGGAAGTCCGTCTACCAGCGCAACCTGGTCGCCGGTCTCGCGACTCATGACGTCGCCCTGGTCGGCATCGACTGCAAGCAAGGCGTTGAGCTCTTCCCGCTCGCCCGCCGGTTCTCCGCTCTCGCCGACAACCCGGACACCGCGCTCGCACTGCTCGATGCCCTGGTGGGACACATGCAGGACGTCTACCAGCTGATCCGCTCGGCTCAGCGCATCACGGTCGACCTCCCCGATGCCGAGATAGCCGCCGACATCTGGGACCTGCCCGAGGACATGCGCCCAACTCCCGTCGTGGTCCTGGTCGACGAGGTCGCGGAGCTCGCTCTCTACGCCACCAAGGACGAGGAGAAGCGCCGCGACCGGATCATCACCGACCTCGTCCGCCTCGCCCAACTCGGCCGTGCCGCGGGGATCTACCTGGAGATCTGTGGGCAGCGCTTCGGCTCGGAGCTCGGTAAGGGCATCACGATGCTCCGGGCTCAGCTCACCGGCCGGACCGCTCATCGCGTCAACGACGAGTCCAGCGCCAACATGGCCTTCGGCGACATCGCCCCGGACGCGGTCCTCGCCGCCATCCAGATCCCCACCGACGTTCCCGGCATCGCCGTATCCGGCGACTCGACCGGCGGCTGGACTCGTATCCGTGCACCGCACACCTCACTGCGCCAGGCCGTGAACATCTGCAACCGGTACGCCGACCGCACCCCGGACCTGCCCGCGCTCGCGGCCTTCCGGCCCGCCGTCGCCCCGCTGGTCCCGGCCCCCGTGTCGCTCTCCAAGGCCGCGACAGCCACCGCCTGATCTCCCCGCACTCCGGTCGGCGTGACCTCCTCGCGCCAGGTCCTTACCCGCCCCATGCCGAAAAGGAGAAGCCCGCGATGGCCCGTCCCACCGTCCGCGTGGACGCCGTACTCGTCCAAGCCGTGATCGCCGGCGCGCTGTCCTTCGCTCACCTTCACGACCTCGCCTCCGCCGCCGGACAGGACGGCTGGAAGGCGTGGGCCTACCCGATCAGTGTTGATCTGCTCTTGGTCGCTGCCTGGCGTCGGCTCCGGAACGACGGTCCTTCCAGGCTCGCCTGGTGCTGGTTCGTGGTCGCGCTCATCGCCTCGCTGGGAGCCAACGTCGCCACCGCGGGGTTCCTCGACCTGCAACACCCGCCAGGCTGGCTGCGCTTCGGCGTTGCCGGATGGCCCGCGCTCGCCTTCCTCGGCGGCACGCTCCTCGCCCACACCACGCAGGCGACAGACCCGGTCGACGCCCCCGCGCCCGACCAGCCGGCACCCGAAGCCCCTGCGTGCGAGCCGGTGCCCATCGAAGAACCGAGCGCCCCGGCACTCGCACCGGCCGCGGCTCCGGAGGACGAGGACGTTCCCGCGCGTCCCGTCGCCGAACCGGCCTCGACCGTCCCGGCCGCCCTGGTCGAGCACGCCCGGAAGGTCGCCGCTGAACACCGCGCCCGTACCGGATCCCCGATCGACACCGACACCTTGCGCACCCGCCTCGGCGTTCCGCTCCAGCTCGCCGACGCCATCGCCGCCCAACTCACCTGACCCACGAGGAGACCTACATGCCCGCCCGAGATCACTTCCACTCCGTCATGCGGATCGGTCCTGTGCAGCTCGGTACCCACCGCGACCGGCACGGCCGTACCAAGCACGCCGCAGTGTGCACCGCCGACCGATGCGGCTGGTCGTCCGATTTCAACAGCCAGTCCGCCGCCCAGCTCGCCGCACGCACCCACCGCTGCAACCCCCGCTGAAGGAGGCCACCCCCGTGGACGTCCCGCTCTGGCTCGCCCTGATCGTCGTCGGCTGGCTCGGCCTGAAGCTCATCCGCCCGCCGTGGTGGCTCGTGATCGTGCTGCTGCTCGGTGGCTACCTCCTCGCCGACAGCCTGCTGTCCCCCGTGATCAACACCGCCGTCAAGTGACCCCCGCAGAAAGGACAACCGCCATGTTCCGTCCGAAGATCCCGACCAACCCCGTGCCGACCGGCATCGTCGCGGCATCCGTCACCGCCGAGGGGCCCGCCGTGATCCATCACGCCCCGGCCCCGGTACCTACGACTCCGGCTCCGGCCCGTCCCACGGTCCAGCTCACGCCCGGCGCTGTCGTCGCCCTCGTCGGCGGCGGTACGGCCGTGGTCCTGGTCGTCGGTGCCGTACTCGTTTCCATGCTCCTCGCGGTCGCGGTCACCGCCGCCTCACTCGCCGTCTGCGCGCTGGTCATCCGCTCGCTGATCGCCTCGCAGAACCGCCGCTGACCGGCTTCCGGGCGGCCTCGATACCGCCAAGCATCCGCCGCCCGGAAGCCGTGCCCCTCTCCGAACCACAGATCCGGAAGGAAGCATCATCATGACCGACCGCACCCGCCCACCGGCACCGGAACGAGCCGTCCGGTCCGTCGCCGGGAAGGCGTCCGTGCCTGACGCACTGCGCGACCGGATCACCCTCAACGACCTGCTGAGGGTGGCCTCGGCCCCCGACTTCGACCGCTGGGAAGACCAGATCCGCCGCACCGGCGGCTGCTCCGACCCGATCCACCTGACGGGCTGGACCCGCACCAAGGACAGGACCACCGGCGAGACCCTGCACGAGTACTCCACCGGTACCGAGCCCGGCGGCCGCCTCCGCCTCGCCTGCGGCAACCGTCGGGCTTCCCGTTGCCCGTCCTGCGCCTGGACGTACGCCGGAGACACCTACCACCTCATCCGCGCGGGCCTGGCCGGGGACGACCGCCGCGACATCTCCTCCACCGTCCGCGACCACCCCCGCGTCTTCGCCACCTTCACCGCCCCGTCCTTCGGCTCCGTCCACAACCGGCCCGACCGCGGCACCTGCCGCTGCGGTGGCCGGCACCCCGAGAACGCCCCGGAACTCGGCACCGCCCTCGACCCCGCGACATACGACTACGCCGGATCAGTCCTCTTCAACAACCACGCAGGCGACCTCTGGATGCGCTTCACGACCCGCCTCCGCCGCGAGATCGCCGCCCGCGCCGGACTCCCCCAAGCCGAACTCAAAGAGTCGGCCCGGCTCTCGTACGGCAAGGTCGCGGAGTTCCAGAAGCGAGGAGCGATCCACTTCCACGCCGTGATGCGCCTCGACGGCCCCGACGGACCAGACAGCCCGCCCCCGGCCTGGGCCACCGTCGCCCTCCTCACCGACGCGATCCACGCCGCCGCCCAGCACAGCTACACCTCCGTATCCGCCCCCGCCATCGACGACCAGCCCGCCCGTACCTTCCGCTGGGGCAGCCAGCTTGACGTCCGCCCCGTCATCGCCTTCGGCGACGGCACTGACCTCACCGAGCAGGCTGTGGCGTCCTACGTCGCCAAGTACGCCACCAAGGCCGCCGAGAACACCGGCACCCCCGACCGCCGCATCGGGGAACTCTCCGAGCTGGACCGGCACGGCGTACCCGACCACGCCCGCCGCCTCATCAGCGCGTGCAAGACCCTCGATCCGCTCTACCCGGAACGCCGCCTCTGGGCATGGGCCCACATGCTCGGCTTCCGCGGCCACTTCTCCTCCAAATCCCGCCGCTACTCCACAACCCTCGGTGAACTCCGCCAAGCCCGCGCCGACTTCCGCTCCGCCCAAGAGCGCCAGGCCCTCGGCCTCGATGACCGTCAGCCGGACACGGTGCTCGTCCTGGCCGACTGGCAGTACGCCGGCCACGGCCACAGCCCCGGCGAAACCGCCCTAGCCGCCACCATCGCCCGCGACCTCCAGCTCAACCGCGAGACTGCCCGCGAGGCCCTCGCGGAACTGGTCGACGAGCGGGAGTGGTGACCGTGACACTCCCTCTCCCGCCTCGCTATCTGACGCCTGACGACCTGGTTGAGATGTTCGAGCTGCCCAGCATCGAGACGGTCTATCAGTGGCGCCGGAAGCACACCGGCCCCCGCGGCTTCCGGGTCGGCCGGCACCTTCGCTTTGATCCGGCCGACGTACAAACCTGGGTCGATTCCCTGCGCAGCGGGGTGGCCGCCTGATGGCCGGGCACGTTCAGGATCGCTGGTACACCACCAAGGCCGGTGCCGATGGCAAGGAGATCAAGGTCAAGTCCGCCCGGTACGGGACTGGGCTCCGCTACCGCGCCCGCTACATCGGCCCGGACGGCACGGAGAAGGCCAAGAGTTTCCCGGACCGGCAGAAGCGGCTCGCGGATCAGTGGCTGAGCCATATCGAAGCGGACATGGCACGCGGTCAGTACATCGATCCTCGCGCGGCTCGGACCACGTTCCAGCAGTACGCAGAAAGCTGGGTGGCCACACAAGGAGCTGATCCGAACACGCAGGCATCGATGGAGTCACAGCTCCGGCTGCACGCGTTCCCCTACCTCGGTACACGTCCGCTCGGCTCCTTCCAGCCCGCGCATATCCGTGACTGGGTGCAGCAGCTCCAGGAAAACGGCGTCCGCGGCTCGTACGCCCGGACGATCTACTCCAACCTTCGGGCGGCTCTGAGTGCGGCCGTGGACGACGGGCATCTCCCCCGGAATCCCTGCGCTGCCCGCTCGGTCCGACCACCCGCCGTGGACACGAAGCGCGTCACGCCGTGGACAGCAGAACGGCTCTTCGCCGTGCGCAAGGCCATGCCCGACCGGTATCAGGCGATGGTCGACCTGGGTGGCGGCTGCGGCTTACGGCAAGGCGAGATCCTGGGCGTCGCGGTGGATGCGATCGACTTCGGCTCGGACACGCTGCACGTCGTCCAACAGCTGAAGCTGAGCCGCAGCAAGCCCGTCTTCGCTCCGCCCAAGGGCGGCAAGCTCCGGGACGTACCGCTCCCCCGTCCGGTCACCGATGCGCTCCGGGCCCACATGAAGCAGTTCCCGCCGGTCGAGATCACCTTGCCGTGGAAGGTCGCGGACGGTCCGCCGGTGACCAAGCGGCTGATCTTCACCGGGCCTCGTGGCGGTCACGTCTGGCGTACCTCGCTCAACGAGGAAGCCTGGAAACCGGCGCTCGCGGCGGCCGGAGCCATCCCTGTGCCTGAGCGAGGCAAGCCGTACGCTGAGTCGCGCGAGAACGGCATGCACGCCATGCGGCACTTCTACGCATCAGTACTGCTGGACGCCGGGGAGAACATCAAGGCGCTCGCCGAGTACCTCGGTCACTCGGACCCCGGCCTGACGCTCCGGGTGTACGCGCACCTGATGCCGTCGAGCCAGGAGCGCACCCGGAAGGCTGTGGCCTCGGTGTTTGAGAGCGCTGGCGGAGAGAAGTGACGAGGGCAACGGTTCTTCGTATCCGTGAAGTACAACGCGAGGACATGGAACAGCATGTCAGCGAAGCTCGAATCGGAGAAGAAGAGGCCGAGAATCACTCGAAGACGAACACAGATCACACGCACGGAAAGTTGAGAGTATTAGTTACGAGTGAGAGACTCAGATCCAGCTAGATCTAGTTAGCTTCATCTAGCTCTAGATAGATCTTAAGAGCTACGAAGACTAGAACGACCGAGGACCTGGATCCGGCTGCAACCAGATCCAGGCCCTCACGCAGTCAGCGAGCCCGGTCGCCTAACAGCAGACCGGGCTCGCTGCATGTGCAGCACCCGATCCCGACCGTTCTCACGCGTGACTCGCTCATCGAGCGAACTGCATCACGCCGGTAGCGATGGCTACTAGTAGGCCCCCTCCCGTAAGCCAGACCTGCCACCTCTCGACACTGGTCCACCTACGGGGCTCGTCCTTCTTAAGACTCACCTCTACCGCCTCCCCTCTCCTCCAGCCGACCCGCTTCTCGGGCCGGAGCCTGAGAACTCACGTGCTCTAGCTCGGAGTTCAGGGGAGGATCAGACGAGGCGGGACAAGCATACCGGTCACATAGCTATTCACCGAGGCGCTCAGGAACCCTTGACAACAGCCCTGAATCCCTCTTACGGCCCACAGACGGCCCAGCGCACCAAAAAGCCCCCCCCCACCACGCGGAGAACCCGCAGGTGGGGGGCTTACAGCTGCCTGCTTACTTCTTCTTGCCCTGGTTCTTGACCGCCTCGATGGACGCAGCGGCCGCGTCCGGGTCGAGGTACGTGCCGCCGGGGTTGACCGGCTTGAAGTCGGCGTCCAGCTCGTAGGCGAGCGGGATGCCCGTCGGGATGTTGAGGCCCGCGATGTCCTCGTCCGAGATGCCGTCGAGGTGCTTGACCAGGGCGCGCAGCGAGTTGCCGTGTGCGGCGACCAGCACCGTGTGGCCGGCGAGCAGGTCCGGGACGATGCCGTCGTACCAGTACGGCAGCATGCGGACGACGACGTCCTTGAGGCACTCGGTGCGCGGGCGCAGCTCCGGCGGGATCGTCGCGTACCGCGCGTCGCCGCTCTGCGAGTACGGCGCGCCGTCCTCCAGGACCGGCGGCGGCGTGTCGTACGAACGGCGCCACAGCATGAACTGCTCCTCGCCGAACTCGGCGAGCGTCTGCGCCTTGTCCTTGCCCTGGAGCGCGCCGTAGTGCCGCTCGTTCAGCCGCCAGGAGCGGTGCACGGGGATCCAGTGGCGGTCCGCCGCCTCCAGCGAGAGCTGGGCGGTGCGGATGGCGCGCTTCTGGAGCGAGGTGTGCACGACATCGGGGAGCAGACCGGCGTCCGTGAGCAGCTCACCGCCGCGGACCGCCTCCTTCTCGCCCTTCTGCGTCAGGTTGACGTCCACCCATCCGGTGAACTGATTCGTAGCGTTCCATTCGCTCTCGCCGTGGCGGAGGAGGATCAGCTTGTACGGTGCGTCGGCCATGTCCCCGAGCCTAATCGACGGCGGGACGGCCGCTGATTGACGCCCTCGGTCAATTGAGTGGCGGCCCGGGACCGGCCACCCGTAACGTCCGTGCGTCGGAAGCACCACTTACATTCGGACCACGCGGCGCTCACCCGTACACCCGTCCGCTCGCGTGCGCGCCCGCGCCGGTCCACTTCAGCCATGGGGGAACTCACGATGTCCGCAGCCGGTTCCACTGGGCTCAGACGCGCCGCACGGGAGAGTGTCTCGGGTCTACCCCGGGAGTTCTGGTGGCTGTGGACCAGCACCCTGATCAACCGGCTCGGTGCGTTCGTCGCCACCTTCATGGCGCTCTATCTGACGCTGGACCGCGGGTACTCCGCCTCGTACGCGGGCCTCGTCGCCTCCCTCCACGGCCTCGGCGGTGTCCTCTCCTCGCTCGGCGCCGGTGTCATGACCGACCGCCTCGGCCGGCGGCCCACGCTGCTCGTCGCGCAGGTGTCGACCGCGTGCTCGGTGGCGCTGCTCGGCTTCATGCGGGACCCGGGCGCCATCGCCGCCGTCGCCTTCCTCGTCGGGATGGCCTCCAACGCCTCGCGCCCCGCTGCGCAGGCGATGATGGCCGACATTGTGAAGCCCGAGGACCGGGTGCGTGCCTTCTCCCTCAACTACTGGGCGATCAACCTGGGGTTCGCGGTCTCGTCGGCGGGCGCGGGCTTCGTCGCGCAGTACAGCTATCTCGCGGGCTTCCTGGGCGAGGCGGCCCTGACCCTGGTCTGCGCGGTGGTGGTCTTCCGCAAGCTGCCCGAGTCCCGTCCGGTGCGGACGGCCGTGGAGCAGGCGACCGAATCGGCGGTCCGGCTGGGGACGGTCCTGCGCGACGGCCGGTTCATGAGCGTCGTCGGGCTCTCCTTCGTGGTCGCGCTGATCTTCCAGCAGGCGTCGGTCGGCCTGCCGGTGGCCATGGGCCAGGACGGTTTCAGCAGCGCCGACTACGGCATGGCCGTCGCGGTCAACGGCGTGCTGATCGTCGTGCTCCAGATCCCGGTGACCCGGTTCATCGAGCACCGCGACCCGCGCCGCCTGCTGATCATCTCGTCGGTGGTGGCGGGGTACGGGTTCGGGCTCACGGCGTTCGCCGGTTCGATCGGGCTCTACGCGCTGACGGTCTGTGTCTGGACCCTCGCCGAAATCGTCAACGCACCCACCCAGACGGGGCTGGTGGTCCGCCTCTCACCCGTCCATGGCCGGGGCCGCTACCAGGGGATGTACACGATGTCCTGGGCGGTGGCCGCGCTGGTCGCCCCGCTGATGTCCGGGGTGATCATCGACCGGTTCGGGGCGGAGTGGCTGTGGGGGACGTGCGGGGTGCTGGGCACGGTGGCGGCACTGGGTTACGCGGTGCTGATGCGGGGGCTGCCCCCGCAGGGCGGATCCCTAAACGGACCCGTACACGGACCCGTACGCGGTGCGACACCGTCGTCCGCCGACCAGACGGTGCCGCACCGCCCGTCCGTCACACCCGTCCTGCCCGTCACGCCCTCGCGTCACCCCCGGGCCGCTGTGGCAGCGGGGTCTGCGGGCCCTTCGGTTCCGCCGTCACCCGGGTGCCCGGATGGAAGTACGAGCAGATGAAGGCGATGGCGAGCGCGCCGGCCATCCCGTAGAAGACCGCCCGGTTCGCCTCGGCGAAGTCCAGCCGGATCGAGCCCATCGCGTGCCGGGTCGCGGTCGCGACCGGGCCGCTGCCCGTCGGCCCGCTCGTATCGCCCTGACCGGTCACCGCCTCGGCGATGCTGTGCGCCGTGCTCTTCGCGGCCCGGTCCGGCAGGCCTCTGGCGCGGAGGGTGTCGGCGACCCGGTCGGTGGTGACATGGGTGAGGACCGTGCCGAACACGGCGAGGCCCACGCTCGCCGCGTAGTTGCGCACCGTCTGCGTGATGCCGGTGACCTCGCCGTACGACGCGTCGATCGCGCGGTTCACCGCGTCCGTCGACGCGGGGGCGAGCAGGAATCCGATGCCCGCGCCCGCCAGGGCGGCGTACGGCCACTGGTCGTGCATCGACAGTGTCGTCATCTTGTTCGCCCACAGGGCGAATCCGATGGCGCCCACCGCGCAGCCCAGCTTCAGGGCCGGCCGGGCGCCGCGCCGGTCCAGGATGCGCCCGCCCCACTGGGAGGCGATGGCGAAGCCGATGAAGAAATACAGCAGGTACAGGGCCGCCTGGTTCGGCGACGCGCTCAGCGACACCTGCGCGTACACCGAGGCGAAGAAGAACACCGGTACGAACGCGATCATCGCGAAGAACAGCACCACGACATCGACGGTGAAGGCCCGGTCCCGGAACACCCGGAGCCTGATGAGCGGGGACCCGGTACGGAGTTCGAGTGCGCCGAAGACCACCAGGACGAGCAGGCCGCCCACGATGCAGAGCCAGGTGGCGGCGCTGCCCCAGCCCCATGCGGACGCCTGCTGGAGGCCGAAGACACTCAGCCCCATCCCCACGGCCACCAGCACCGCGCCCGGCACGTCGAGCCGCTCGCGGGTCGCGTTGCGGGGGATGCGGGCCTTCGCGGTCAGAGCCAGGGCGATGACGGCGACGGGCACGTTGACCCAGAAGATCGCCCGCCAGGTCCAGTCGGTGAGCCAGCCGCCCAGCAGCGGACCGACGCACGTCAGACCGCCGGACAGTCCGAAGAACAGCGCCAGGGCGCGTCCCCGGCGCTCCACGGGGAAGACCGCGACCACCACGGCGAGCGCCGCCGGGAACATCAGCGCCGCACCCAAACCCTGGACCGCCCGGAACGCGATCAGCCAGGTCTGGGCGCCGCCGCCCTTGGGCACCGCACCGCACAGCGCCGACGCGATGACGAAGACCAGCGTGCCGATCACCATGATCCGGCGGTGTCCGAAGATGTCGGAGAGCCGTCCGCCCAGCGCGAAGAACGCCGCCAGGGTCAGCAGGTAGGCGTTGACCACCCACTGCATCCCGGACGCGGAGAGCCCGAGCTCACGGATGATGTCCGGTGCCGCGATGGCCACGATCGTCTGGTCGATGAACGTCATCGACACGGCGAACAGCATCGCCGCCAGCGTCACCGTCTGGTTCGGCGCGAATTTGCCGGCGGCGGCCGCAGGAGAGGCAGAAGGACCGGGATCCCCTTTGTCGCTCATGGAGGAAATGTTCCACCGGAGCCGGGGATCCCGCACGCGGGGACGCCCCGGCCCCGGAGGGGGCGCACGGGTCGCTACGGGTCGCTACGGGTTCAGCGCCCGCTGGGCGTCGTGCAGATTGGCGGGGCGTACGGACTCCGGCGCTCCGTACGCCTCAAGGCGCGTGTGCAGATCACCCGGGAAGTCCGGCACGTCGATCTGCCCGAACGGCCTGACCGTGCTGATCCCGACGCTCGCGCTGTACGGGGCGAGGCCGTCGATCTTCATCAGGCCCTCGCGGCCGTTGGTGACCCGGATGTTCCAGTGGGTGAACCGGGCGCCGAAGAGCGGGCCGGCCGAGGCGTCCCCGCCGTGCTGCCCGTCGTTGTTGACGGTGATGTCGGTCCGCACATTGGCGAACGGCAGCCCCCGGTGCGAGTCGAAGGTGCCCATCTCCATCACCCCGCGCGACCAGACGTTGTGGCTGGAGAGCCCCTCGACGTTGATGCCGTGCAGCTGGGTGCCCGCCGGGGCGGGCACGGTGCGCTCGGCGATCGTGAACTCCTCGACGAGGTTGTCGTGCGACCCCTCCCGGCAGAAGTACGGATGGTGCGAGCCCCGGCCCTCGACGCGGGTGCGGCGCAGGGTGGTGGCGGACGCGGCGACCAGTCCGAAGCCGTTGTCGACGTTCCGTACGACGACGTCGTCGGCCCAGCAGTCGTACGCGCACTGGAACGCGACGCCGTTGTACCCCTTGTCGAGCAGGTGCGGCGACTGCGGGGTGAGTACCGCTTCGAGCGTGAGCCCCTCCACGGCGGACCCGGTCAGCGGCGCGACGTGTGTGGTGAGCCGGGGGTCCCATTCGGGGCGGATGTCGAGCGGAAGGGGGCGTTCCAGGGTGAGCCGGCGGCCGCGTACCGCTGTGATGCGTACGGGCCACTCATAGGGGACGTACGAGGTCAGCTTGGTCTTGTCGTCCCACTCGTACGCCTCGGGGCCCGGTCCGCCGCCCGCCATGTGCTCCAGGAGCGTGTGCCCCGCGTCGTCCGCGAGCCGGAGCAGCACGAGATCGCCGGGGTGGAGCTTCGCGGTGTCCGCGACGGTGACCGTGCGGTCGCCCTGCCGGGCCGGGGCGACGGTGGTGAGGGTGTGCCACTCGTCGCGTCTGTTGCCCGTCCACCCCTCGAAGGGCCAGGCAGCGGAGGTGATGGCGGCCGTCAGGCTCGCGAACCGCGCCTCGGGGCAGAGCCAGATGAGCCCGCCCGCCCAGGACCACGAGGACTTGTTGCCGCCGTACCGGGATCCGTAGGGGCCGATCAGCTCGGTGAGGCTCTTCGTCGCGTGGAGGGTGGTGCGCCCGCTGCCCGCGCCGCGCAGTACGACGTCGCTGTGCCCGATACGGATGAGGTCGTCGATACGGAAGGTTCCCGGCGGGACGAGGACCGTGCCACCGCCGCGCCGGCCGGCGGCGGCGATGGCGCGGTTGATCGCGGGCGCCGAGTCGGCGGAGCCGTCCGGGACCGCGCCGTACTCCCGGACGTCGGCCACGACGGGGAGCCGGGGGAAGCGGCGCTCCCCCGTGCGGCGGCCGGCTCCGCCGATGTACGGGATCTGGGGGTGCGTGTACGGGGTCCGCGCGAACTCCCGCCAGAGCGGGGTGGTGGCGGGGGCCCGTCCGCCGGCCCGCTCCGGCGGACGGGCGGCGGGCGTCCGTCCGCGCGGTGCGGCAACGGATCCCCCTCCCGACACGACGACGGCCGCGACGGCCGCGACGGCCGTGGCGCTGCCGAGCAGTGCGCGTCTGCTGATGTTCCCCATGGGACCCGCCCCTTTCATGGGTGGACATGCATATGAACTGCGTTCACGAGTGAGTCGGTCGTGAGCATGCCATGAGGGTCGGTGGGCGGGGAAGAGGCAGGCAGGGAGCCGCACAGAAACGCCGAGACCGGCACCGGCGCCGACACACCCTCGCGGCGGCGTCGGCCGGGGGCACGGGGCCGACCGGGCATGCAGCACCGGCCGGGGGTGCACCCGTCACGGGGGGGGGATCCCTATAGGGGCGGGTGTCAGCTACTCGACTCGCGGGTCAGATGCGTGAACGCGTCCAGGTTCCGGGTCGGTTCGCCCCGCGACACCCGCCACGCGTACTCCCGCTTGATCGCACTGGCGAAGCCCAGTTCGAGCAGCGTGTTGAAGGGCCCGTCGGCCGCCTCCAGGACCGATCCCAGCAGCCGGTCGATCTCGTCCGGCGTGACCACGGACAGCGGCAGCTTCCCGGCGAGATAGATGTCGCCGAGCGAATCGATCGCGTAACTCACCCCGTACAGACGGAGGTTGCGCTCCAGCAGCCATCGGTGCACTGCCGCGTCGTTCTCGTCGGGGTGCCGGATCACGAACGCGTTGACCGAGAGCGAGTGCTTCCCGACGATCAGCGAGCAGGTGGTGGAGAGCTTCCGGGTGCCGGGGAGCTTCACCACGTAGGAGCCGGGTTCCGGGCTCTCCCACTCCAGCTCGGCGTCCTTGAACGCCTGTTCCAGGACCTCGCGTACGTCGGCGTCGCCAGCCTGATCAGCCATGGTGCGAGCGTACGCGACGGCGGTGTTCGTGCACCGCTGCCGTGTAGACGTCCGCGGTCGCCGACGCGGCCGTGTCCCAGCCGAACCGGCCGGCATGGAGCGCGGCGGCCCCGCCCATCTCGTCCACCAGCCGCGGGTTCTCGATGAACCGGCGCAGCGCCTCCGCGTACCGCGCCGGGTCGTGGCCGGGGATGAGGAATCCGGTCGACCCCTCGCGTACGGCGACGGGCAGCCCGCCGACCTCGGCGGCCACCACCGGCGTTCCGGCCGCCTGGGCCTCGATGGCGACCAGCCCGAAGGATTCGTTGTACGAGGGCATGACCAGCACGGACGCGGCCCGGAACCAGTCGGCGAGCTGGTCCTGGCCGACCGGCGGATTGAACCGGACGATGTCCGCGATACCGAGCCGGGCGGCCAGCTTCTGCAGGCCCTCCGGCTTGGCGAGCCCGCTGCCGCTGGGGCCGCCGACCACCGGCACCACCATGCGCTTGCGCAGCGAGGGGTCCTGGTCGAGCAGGACCGCCGCCGCGCGCAGCAGGATGTCGGGCGCCTTGAGCGGCTGGATGCGGCCGGCGAAGAGCGGTACGAAGGCGTCCTGCGGCAGCCCGAGGCGGGCCCGGGCGGCGGACCGCCCGTCCGCGGGCCGGAAGCGGTCGAGATTCACGCCGGGGTGGACGACGGCGACCTTGCCGGAGTCGGCCTCGTAATGGCGTACCAGCTCGTCGGCCTCCTCCTCGGTGTTGGCGATGAGCCGGTCGGACGCCCGCACGATCTGCGTCTCGCCGATGACCCGCGCGGGGGGCTCGGGGGTGTCACCGTCGGCCAGCGCGGCGTTCTTGACCTTCGCCATGGTGTGCATGGCGTGGACGAGCGGCGCGCCCCAGCGCTCGGCGGCGAGCCAGCCGACGTGGCCGGAGAGCCAGTAGTGGGAGTGGACCAGGTCGTAGTAGCCGGGCCGGTGTCCGGCCCAGGCCTGCATCACACCGTGGGTGAAGGCGCAGAGCTGGGCGGGCAGCTCCTCCTTGGCCAGGCCCTCGTAGGGGCCGGCGTCCACATGGCGTACGAGCACGCCGGGCGCCAGCTCGACGAGCGGCGGGAGGCCGCCCGTCGTGGCGCGGGTGAAGATCTCCACCTCGATGTTGATCGCGGCCAGCCGCTTCGCCAGCTCCACGATGTAGACGTTCATGCCGCCCGCGTCGCCGGTGCCCGGCTGGTGCAGGGGCGAGGTGTGCACGCTGAGCATGGCGACCCTGCGCGGCCTGCGGTGCCCGGCGAACTTCAGCCTGGGCGGCCGTGCGGGTCCCGTGATCCGGCCGCCGAGCCGGGACACGTACTGGCTCACGTGGACGGTCCTCTCCTCGCGCGGGCACGCTCGACTCCAGGGCAGGCGTACCCCGTCAGACCTCTGGAACAGCGGGACGCCCTGTCGCATTTCCGCTTTGCCTAATAATTACCTCGACACGCCTCACATACCCTTCGGGCATGGTCCAGCCCTCCCCCCGCCGCCCCGGCGGTGCCCCCTCAGCCGGAGTCCGTACGACGGTCCGTACGACGGGCGCCCGTCCGGTGGGGGCCGTGACCCGCGGGACCACCAACCCGAACCGGCTGCGCCGGATGGACCGCTGGATCGCCGCCGTGCACGGGCCCGCCCTGCGGCGCTCGGCCGACCCCCTCGCGGTGGACCTCGGGTACGGAGCGGCCCCCTGGACCGCCGTGGAGCTGCTCCAGCGGCTGCGTACGGCCGCGCCTGCCGCCGAGGTCGTCGGCATCGAGATCGAGCCGGCCCGGGTCGCGGCCGCGAAGCCGTACGAGCGGCCGGGCCTCGCCTTCCGGCACGGCGGTTTCGAAGTGCCGCTGGACGGCCGCAGCCCCTCGCTGATCCGGGCGGCCAATGTGCTGCGCCAGTACGACGAGGAGCAGGTCGCCGCCGTCTGGCAGCGGCTGTGCGCGCGGCTCGCGCCGGACGGGCTGCTGGTCGAGGGCACCTGCGACGAGATCGGGCGGCGGCATGTGTGGGTCGCGCTGGGGCCCGGCGGGCCGCGCACGGTGACGTTCGCGACCCGGCTCGGCTCGCTGCACCAGCCGTCCGACCTGGCGGAACGGCTGCCGAAGGCACTGATCCACCGGAACGTACCCGGAGAGCCGGTGCACGCCTTTCTGCGGGACTTCGACCGCGCCTGGGCCGCGGCGGCCCCGTACGCCTCGCTCGGCGCCCGGCAGCGCTGGATCAACACCGTGCGCTCGCTCGCGGCCGACTGGCCGCTGGCCGACGACGTCCGCAGGTGGCGGCAGGGTGAAGTCACCGTGAACTGGGCGGCCCTGGCGCCGCTGGCGGGAACTCGGAGCTGATTCCGTTCGTCCGACCGGGCAGGGAGTGACGCGGGGCACGGGTGGGGCCGGGGAGTTGTTGTACACCTCTGTCGCATTCGCGCAGGGCATGGCACTATCGCGCCAACGCCACCTAAGTTACTGACGGTAAATCAGGTCTGTTTCAGCTCTGGAGGGGGAGCTCGTGAACCGACGCCGCTGCGCCGCCGCGATCACGCTGGTCTGCGCACTGACCGTGCTGACCGTGCCGACTGCCGCGTACGCCGATCCCAGGCCGCCGCACTCCGGGGCTGCGGATTCCGGGGCTGCGGACTCCGGGTCCAAGGGGTCCGGATCCAAGGGGTCCGGATCCGACGGCTCGCCAGCCGACGGCTCGGGATCCGACGGCTCACGATCAGCTGATACCGACCGCCTCCAAGCCGTCCGCCAGAAGATCGACGACCTCTACCGTCAGGCCGGCTCCGCCACGGACGCGTACAACCTGGCCAAGGAGCAGTCCGAGAAGCAGTCGTCCGAGATCGTGAAACTGGCCCAGCGCATCGTCAGGGGCCAGTCGAAGATCTCCGCCCTGAAGAAGGCGGCAGGCGCCGAGGCGCGCGCCCAGTACCGGGACAGCGGCCTGCCGCCCGCCGCGCAGCTGATGCTCAGCGGTGACCCGGACAGCTTCCTCGACGGCGCCGACCGGCTGCGCTCGGGCCAGCAGGCACAGAAGAACCTGCTGGCCGAAATGGACCAGACGCAGAAGGACTTGACGGCATACACCCAGGACGCCGCCGACCAGTGGCAGAAGCTGGAGTCCAACCGGAAGAAGCAGGCCAAGAACAAGAAGGACATCGAGCAGAAGATCGAGGCGGCCAAGAAGCTCGAATCGGGCCTGGCCAAGAAGGAACGCGCACGGCTCAAGAAGCTTGAGGAGGAGCAGGAGTTCAAGGCCCAGACGGCCTGGCTCAGCTCCGGAATCCTCAAGGAGATCAACAACAAGGCGAGCGCCGAGGGCAAGAAGGCCGTCAAGTTCGCCACGGACCAGATCGGCAAGCCGTACGTGTGGGGCGCGACGGGGCCGAAGTCGTACGACTGCTCCGGCCTGACCTCCCAGGCGTGGGCGGCGGCGGGGAACCCCATCCCCCGCACCTCGCAGGAGCAGTGGAAGCAGCTGCCGCACGTCCCGGTGAAGGACATGCGCCCCGGGGACCTGATCATCTACTTCTCGGACGCGACCCATGTCGGGATGTACATAGGCGACGGGGCGATGGTGAACGCCCCACGGCCCGGCAGGGACGTCACGATCGGCGGCGCGGGCTCGATGCCGATCCTCGGCGTGGTCCGGCCGGACAAGTAACCGCTCTGTCCTGATCCCGGGCCCGCCAGGTCCGGCCTCTGCCCGGCCCCGCCGCCCGCCCTCGCGCTCTCCCTCCCCGCCGCTCCGCGGGCGGCCGTCCCGTGGCGTGCGTCACCCGGGGTCCGGCGGGCCCCCGAGTGACCTTCGTCATGGGGCCGCACACCGTCAAACCGCCGGATGCGGGCCCGGAGAGGGCATATGACCCCGGCGGTTTCTCCGGTGCCATTCCGCTGGGGCCCCGGCAACCGCTAAGGTCCCCGTCTGGTGGTGCGTCGACTGGCGTTCCACCGCGCCCTCGGGGGGAGGGAAGGAAACCGAAGCGATGGAGAACGGTCAGACCGTTCTGCCCCACCAGACCAGGGGACCGGACTCCACCGGCAGCACCGACCTGACGCTGCTGGTGATCGAGAACGATCCAGCGGGCACTTTCACGGTTCCGGAGCTGCTCGACGCCTCCGGGACGCGGGTACGCGTCCGTACCGCGCGGAACCTCACCGAGGCCGAGCGGCTGCTCACGGACGACGTGCACTGCATCCTGCTCGACCTGGCACTGCCGGGCGCGGACGCGGACGACGAGCTGTCCGTACTCCGCCATGTCCTGAAGCTGGCGCCGGGCCACGCCGTACTGGCGCTGGCCACGTCGGGCCGCGTGGAGAGCGCGGCGGACGCGGTCCGGGTCGGAGCGCAGGACTACCTGCTCCGCGAGGAGCTGGACGGCAGGCTGCTGAACCGTGCCGTCCGGTACGCGGTGGAGCGCAAGCGCGCCGACACCGCGCACTACAAGCTGGCCGAGTCCCGGCTGCGAGCCCAGGAGAACGCCCGCCTGGAGCGCGGCCTGCTCCCGACGCCGCTCCTGGAGGGCTCGGACCTGCGCTTCGCCGCGCGCTACCGCCCGGGCCGCTCGCGCGCGCTGCTCGGGGGCGACTTCTACGACGTGGTGCGGACCCCCGACGGAACCGTGCACGCGATGATCGGCGACGTCTGCGGGCACGGACCCGACGAAGCCGCGCTGGGGGTGGAACTGCGCATCGCCTGGCGGGCGTTGACCTTCGCCGGGCTCTGCGGGGACCAACTGCTCTCCACGCTCCAGCGGGTTCTGGAGCACGAGCGGGAGAGCGAGGAGCTGTTCGCCACGCTCTGCACGGTCGACATCGCCCCGGACGGCCGCCGCGCCGGGCTCTGCCTGGCGGGCCATCCCGCCCCGCTGGTCTCCCGCGACGGCGGGACCGCACAACTCCTCCCGCAGGAGGACGGCGGGCCGGCGCTCGGACTGCTCCCGCAGGCCCGCTGGCCCCGGCGCCAGGTCGAACTCGGCGCTGCCTGGAACCTGTTGATGTACACGGACGGCCTGATCGAGGGCCGGGTCGGCGCGGGTACGCAGCGGCTCGGCCAGGAGGGCATGGTCGAGATGATCGACCGCCAGCTGACGGCGGGCCTGCGCGGCGAGAGCCTGCTGGAAGCGGCGGTGGCAGAGGTCCGCGACCTGAACCGCGGCGAACTGACCGACGACGTGGCGGTGCTTCTGCTGGAGCGCCGACGGGGTAACGGCCAGTAGGCATCCGGGACGGGGAACGCCCCGGATGCCATGGCGTCCGGGGCGTTCCGTGCAGCGTGCCGGTGGTCGGGAGGAGCGGCGGGGCTATCGCCCGCCGTTGTACGGGCCGTACGGTCCGTCGCTGCTGGAGCCGCCGCCTCTGCGGCCGCGGCCCCCGCCCGCGATCTGCCGGACCGCCGGACGCACGTCCACCATGTAGACGATCGTCGCGACCAGCCCGATGACGGGCAGGAACGACATGATCGGGAACAGCAGGTTCACCACGAACGCGATGGCCAGGATGATCAGCCAGAACGGCTTCGTCTGCTTGCTCGCGGCGCGGTAGGCGTCCTCCCGGCGGATCGCCGCGTCCACCACCGCGAAGCCACTGAAGAGGATCAGCGCCAGACTCAACAGCGACATCAACCCTGCGAAACCCTGCATCAACACTGCGCAACACCGCCTGTTCGACCGGCCAACAACACGGCCAAGCTACCGGGAGAACGGGCCGGGCACCCAGGAGGTGCCCGGCCCGGCCTGATCCATCCGAATCCGCCCGCATCCGTACGACGCGAACGGAAGCTCTTGCTTCCCGAGGTTCTGCTTCCCGGGGCCCTGCTTCCCGAGGTGCTACTTCCCGGCCGGCGGCGTGGTCTTCTTCGCCGTCGTGCTGCGCGGGGCGGCGCTCTTCTTCGCGGCGGCCGGCTTGGCCTCGGCCTTCACGTCGGACTTCGAAGCGGACGACGCCGACGACGCGGACGCCGAGGGGGACGCGGGCTTGGCGGCGGTCCGGGGCTGAGCGATCCGCGACTCGGTCCTGGCCCCCGGCTTCGGCGCGGTCTTGGCCTCGGTCTTGGCCTCGGTCTTGGTCTCGGTCCTGGACTTGGGCGTGGTCCTGGGCGTGGCCTTGCCGGCCGTCCTGGTCCCGGACTTCGGCTTGGCCGGGGCGTCCGGCTCGACGACCGTGCCGAACACGACGATGTCGTCGGCGGCCTCGCCCCTCCACTGGCGTACGGACTGCTCACCGCGCTCGGCGACCTTCTCGTACGTCTCACGGGCCCGGACCGCGTACTCCGCGGCCACGCCCACGCTGCGCAGCGCCAGGTCCTGGGCGGTCTCACCGAGCTTCTTCAGGTCGGTGTCGAACGCCCCGATCACCTCGCTGACCTTCGCGGTGACGGTGGCCTGGGCCTCCTTGGCCTGCGTGGTCACGCGGTCCTGGACGTCCTTGGGGTCGGTGTTGCGCACCGCGTCGATACGGGCGGGCGCCTCGGCCTGGAACTTCTCCAGCAGCGCGGGCACCTTCCTGGCCTGCTGCACGGCGAGGTCGGCCGTACCGGCCGCGAAGTAGAGGGGGGTCGGGTCGGTGAGGGTCTTGCGCAGGTCATCGGTGATGGCCATGACTGTGGTCCTCCCGGATCAGTTCTGTTCGTGGTCGTCGCGTACATCGCGTACGTCGCGTACTTCTTTGCCGGTGTCCGCCGTGCGGGGCGCATCCGGTTCGAGCCCGTTCTCCTTGCGGAAGGACTCGTAGATCTGGAGCAGCACCTGCTTCTGGCGCTCGGATATGGAGGGGTCGGCCAGAATGACGGCGCGCGTCTCCAGCTCGTCCCGCTCCCGCTCATCAAGGATCCCGGCCTGGACGTACAGGGTCTCCGCGGAGATCCGGAGCGCCTTCGCCAGCTGCTGGAGAATGTCCGCGCTGGGCTTGCGCAGGCCGCGCTCGATCTGACTCAGATACGGATTCGACACCCCGGCCGCGTCGGCAAGCTGGCGCAGGGAGAGCTGCGCGGTGCGCCGCTGCTCGCGCAGGTACTCCCCGAGATTGCCGACGTTGAGTGATGCCATAGGACGACTCTGCACCCATGTCGCTAACTTTTGCAAGCAGGCGCTTGCAAAAGTGTGCCATGACACTGGCGCGGCCGGTTCGGGCCGGCGCGCCCTCGCCCTTGGCTTGATAGGCAAGTAATGACTTGCCTATCCTGTGGAGGTGGCCGACGACCTTTTCAAAGCCCTGGCCGACTCCACCCGCCGCATCATCCTCGACGAGCTCGCGGAGAAGTCCGGGCAGACACTGTTCGAGATCTGCTCGCGGCTGAGCATGAAGCATGGACTCGGGATCTCGCGCCAGGGGATCTCCCAGCACCTCGCCGTACTGGAGGCCGCCGGACTCGTCGAGACCAGGCGGGAGGGCCGCTACAAGTTCCACGACCTCAGTACAGCCCCGCTGCGGCAGATCGCCGAGCGATGGCCCCTGCCCGACACGTCCGGACCGGAAGAGAGCACCCCATGAAGATCCATCTGACCAGCGTCTTCGTCGACGACCAGGCCAAGGCCCTGCGCTTCTACACCGAGATCCTCGGCTTCGTGAAGAAGCACGACGTCCCGGTGGGCGGGGAGGACCGGTGGCTGACCGTCGTCTCGGCCGCCGAGCCCGGCGGCACCGAACTCCTCCTGGAGCCCGCCGGCCACCCGGCCGTCAAGCCCTACCGCGACGCGCTCGTCACGGACGGCGTCCCGATCCACCAGTTCGCCGTCGACGACGTACAGGCGGAGTACGAGCGGCTGCGCGGCCTCGGCGTCGTCTTCACCCAGGAACCCCTGGAGATGGGCCCCGTCACCACCGCCGTCTTCGACGACACCTGCGGCAATCTGATCCAGATCGCGACGCAGCCGGAGTAGGCGGCCGGCCGCGTGCGGGGCCCGGCCGCGAGTGCTCTCGCGCTTGGGGGTCAACGGCCGGTCCGGCGGCGCTCGCCGCGTTCAAGCGAGCGTTCTCCGCCGACCTCACCGTCCTCAAGGAACGAGTGGTGGAGCGTGTAGCGCTTGAAGGGCGCTGCTCCAAGGGCGGCCTCGTCATGGGATGCGGCATCGGCCCACTCGGCGATCACGATCGCGCGCTCCTCACCGGAGGTCAGGTGGACGTGTGCCCCGAGCAGCCCCGGGGCCGGCCGCACCACGCTCTGTACGTCGGTGGCTGCCATGGTGCTGACCACGAAGATGCCAGTGGGGTGCACCGCGTCATGAACGACGCTGCGGTGGCGGCGGGTCCGGTTGAGTCCGGGGCGCTCGATCCCCGGTACGAGCGTGTCGACGCGGCTGACCATGTCGCCGCGATGGGCGCGGGCCCACGCCAGGTGGTCTTCATCGCTGGTCCACTGAGCGTAGAAGAGCAGGCCCGCGCCGTCCGTGGAGAGGAAGACGTGTTGCGCCAAGCGCCCTGTGGGCGTCTCGGCTGCCGCCCATTCGCCGATCACAGCATCGGCGGCGGTGCGCGAACGCTCGGAGGTACCAGTGAGCCATTCACTGATCAGAGCGGTATGGGCTGCAGGATGAACGAGATCGAGGAAACGTGTCATGGTCGTCGACCCTCGTACATCAACTGCACTTGAGGTCAAGGGGTGCGCACATCGAGGGCGCCCGGACGGCCGGCGACGGCAGCGGCATGGACCGGCCCGCGGGCAGCGCCGCGCCTGACGTCCCGGTGTGGCGTCCCGCGCGGCTACTCCTTCGGCGCCTGGGCGATCCGCACCATGTTGCCGGAGGGGTCACGGAACGCGCAGTCGCGTGGGCCCCAGGGCTGGTCGATGGGCTCCTGGAGCACCTCGGCGCCGGACGCGAGCATCTTCTCGAAGGTCGCGTCGAGATCGTCGGAGCGGAAGACGATGTTCGGCAGGACGCCCTTCGTGAGGAGTTCCTGAAGAGCGTCGCCGTCGGCCTGGGACCGGCCCGCGTGCGGTTCCGAGATCACGATCTCCAGGCCCGGCTGGGACGCGCTGCCGAGGGTGACCCAGCGGAATCCCCCCGACGCCACGTCGTTGCGCACCTCAAGGCCGAGCGCGTCGCGGTAGAAGGTGAGTGCCTCGTCCGGGTCGTTGACGGTGATGTGGCAGTACTGGAGCGCGATGGTCATGGGGCCAACGCTAGGCCCTGTCCGGCCGATCTTCGTGGATCGGCCGGACAGGGCCCAGCCAGGCCGTGCCTGCGACGTGGAGTCCGCCCAGGCAGACGGTCGAGGTCCTCTCAGGGGTGGAGGGCCTGGCGCAGGGTGCGCACCTGGTCGGTGAGGCTGTGTTCGCTGATGCGGGCCTGGGGGAAGAGGAGGTCGAAGCCGTGGACGGCGCCGGGGACCTGGACGAGTTCGGTGGTGACGCCGGCGGCGGACAGGCGTGCGGCGTAGTCGCGGCCCTCGTCGCGCAGCGGGTCGATCTCGGCCACGGCGATGTAGGTGGGCGGCAGGCCGCTGAGATCGGTGGCGCGGATCGGGAAGGCGTACGGGTCGGCGTGGCCGTCCTTCGCGTAGTACTGCACGGCCAGTTCCAGCGCCGCCCGGTTGAAGACCGGGGTATCGGTGAACTCCCGTGCCGAGGCGCTGGTGAGACTGCCGTCCACGCTGGGGTAGGTCAGGGACTGGAAGAGCAGGTGCGGGCCCGCCTGGTCGCGGGCGCGGAGCACGGTGGAGGCTGCGATGTTCCCGCCGGCGCTGCCGCCGGCCACCGCGATGCGTGTGCGGTCTCCGCCGAGTTCGGCCGGGTTGTCGGCGATCCAGGTCAGGGCGGCGTAGGCGTCGTCGGCTGCGGCCGGGTAGGGGTGTTCGGGGGCGAGGCGGTAGTCGACGGAGACGACGACGGCGTGGGCGTCGCGGGCGTAGCGCAGGGAGCGTCCCTCTTCGGCCTCGGGGGATCCGTAGGTGAAGGCGCCGCCGTGTATGTAGAGGATCATCGGCAGGTCTTCGGTGGTGTCGGGGCGGTAGACGCGCAGTCGCAGTTGTCCTGCGGGGCCGGGGATGTACAGGTCTCGCACCTTGACCTGGTCGTCGACGGGGGCGTCGGGGCGTGCGCGCAGCAGTGCGTAGCGCTGGGGGTCGGCGAGGACGGCGTCCAGGCCATGGACGGGGAAGACGCCGGTGTCGGCGGTGTCGAGCAGGGTCTGGATCTCGGGATCTACAGCGGGGACAGTCATGACTGGATGGTCACCTTCCGGGTGATTCGACCGGGTGCTGCCCGGTCTGTTGTGCGGAACTGACCTCAGTCTCTGCCGATCACGAGCGGCACAGAAGTGGCCCGCGAGTCACTATGTGCAACTATTGGGCCATGACTGTTGCAACACCGCATCATGTGGCCGTCCTGGCCCTCGCACCGGTGGTGGCCTTCGACCTGAGCATCCCGGCCCAGATGCTTGCCGCGGTCGAAACCCGCGCGGGCACCGCGGCCTACGAGGTACGCACCCTCACCCCGGACGGCTCCCCAGTACCGACGGTGAACGGGTACGGCGTCACGCCGCAGGGCGACCTGTCCCTGCTGGAGCACGCCGACACGGTGATCGTCGCCGGCACCCGCTGCCCGGAGGTACTGGACGCCGGCGCGGTGGACGCCTCCGTCGCCGAAGCGCTGCGCCGTGCGGTCCGGCGCCGCGCCCGGGTGGTGTCCCTGTGCACCGGCTCGTTCGTACTCGCGGCCGCCGGCCTGCTGGAAAACCGCCGGGCCGCGACCCACTGGCGCTACGCGCAGCAGTTCAGGCGGCTCTTTCCCGCAGTCGACCTCGACACCGACCCGCTCTACATCGCCGATCGCGGGATCCTGACGTCGGCCGGCGGCGCGGCCGCCATCGACCTGTGCCTGCACCTGGTCCGGGAGGACCACGGCAGTTCCGTGGCGAACCGGGTGGCGCGGTACAACGTCGTCGCGCCCATGAGAGACGGAGGGCAGGCACAGTACATCGAGCACCCGGTCCGGGAGGACGCGGGCACCTCGACGACCGGGGCGCGGACGCTGATGACGGAACACCTGGATCGGCGGCTGTCCCTCAGAGACCTCGCGGCCCACTGCCACATGAGCGTACGGACCTTCACCAGGCGCTTCCGGCAGGAGACCGGACTCTCCCCGGCCGAATGGCTCGCCTCGGCCCGCTTGGCACACGTACGCCATCTGCTGGAGTCGACCGAACTGCCTGTTGACGACATCGCCGCCAGGGCCGGCCTGGGCAGCGGCACCAACCTGCGGCAGCATATGCGCACTGCCCTGGACATCACCCCGTCCGCCTACCGGAGGGCATTCCGCTCGGCCGCCACTGCCTTCGCACCGCCCCTCTCCGAGGGCCAGCGGGTCCGGTCCGCAGGCACATGACGCCGTTCGGCGCGGGTGACCCGGGAAAGAGCCGCCTCGCGGCCGACGGCCGGTGCCGACCACTGGCATTCGTCCTCACCGCGGGGGAGGCCGGCGATGCACCCGTCCTCACGGACGTGATGGCCCGCCTGCGCGTTCCCGCCGCCGTGGACGACCCCGCACCAGAACGAAACCGCCTAGGTGGTTCCGGCCGCTGTGTCCTTCGCTGTGTCCTTGGCTCCAGCCGCTGCGCCCCTGGTCGGCCGGGTGCGCACCTTCGCCACGCACGCCGGCATCGCCGTGACGGCGCCGTGTCCGCGGGCGCGGTACGCGGTCGGCGGCTCCCCCACGAGTTCGCTGAACCGCGAGCTGAACGAGCCCAGCGACGTACAGCCGACCTCCATGCACGCGTCGGTCACGCTCGTACCGCCGCGCAGCAGCGCCATCGCCCGCTCGATGCGACGGGTCATGAGGTAGCTGTACGGCGTCTCGCCGTAGGCCGCCCGGAACTGCCGCGAGAAGTGTCCCGGCGACATGAGTGCGTGCCGGGCCATCGTCGGTACGTCGAGTGGACGCGCGTACTCCCGGTCGATCAGATCCCGGGCCCGGCGCAGGTGCGCGAGGTTCTCAAGATCACGCGGTTTCATGGGTTCCAGATTACCGCTCAACGCCGTCCGCACCGCCCGAGAAGCTCTTAAAAAGCGGCTCTGACCTGCCTGAACGTGTTTTCTGGACGGCGCATCCCGCAGTCAGCGCGCCATCGCGCGGAACCGGAGCCGGTACTCCGTCGGTGTCGTGTCGAGCCTCCGGCGGAACGCCCGTACCAAGGTGTCGGTCGTGCCGAAGCCGCACAGGGACACGATGCGTTCGAGGGTCGCATCGGTGGATTCGAGCTGGTTGCGCGCCACCTCGACGCGGGCCGACTCGACGTAGGCGCTCGGGGTCATGCCGAGTTCGGCCTTGAAGATCCGGGTGAGCTGGCGCTCGCCGACATGGGCGTACGCGGCGAGGTCCGCGACGGTGAGCTGTTCGCCGATGTTGCGCATGATGTGGTGACGGAGGTCTTCCACGCGCCGTGTCGTGGAGACGGGTTCGAGGGGAACGCTGAACTGGCTCTGCCCGCCCGGCCGTTTGAGATACATCACGAGCTGGCGGGCGACGCGGAGCGCGACGGCCTCGCCGAAGTCGTCGGCGACCAGGGCGAGCGCCAGGTCCAGGCAGGCGCTGATGCCCGCGCCGGTCCACACGTCGCCTTCGCGGATGAAGATCGGGTCGGCGTCGACCTCGACCCCGGGGTGATCGGCGGCCAGTTGCTGCGCGGTCGACCAGTGGGTGGTGGCACGCCTGCCGTCCAGCAGACCGGCCGCGGCGAGGAGATGCGCCCCGACACACACGGACGTGACCCGCCGCGTCCTGGCCGCGAGCGTCCGCACCCAGCCGACCACCACGGGGTCGGCGAGTGCGTGGACACGGCGGTGGCTGTCGACTTCGACCGCGCCGGGCACCAGAAGAGTGTCGATGCTCCTCGTGGACACCTCGTGGAAGGTGCGGTCGGGGAGGACGCGCACACCGGCCGAGGTGGTGACGGGGTCCATGGTCTCGGCCGCGAGGACGACCTCGTACCCCGTCGCACCGTCCGTCTCCCGCCGCACGAGGGAGAACACCTCCGGTGGCCCGGTGATGTCGAGCAGGTCGACGCCCTCGAAGAGCACGATGACGACGAGCCGTTCGACGGTACTCATGGGTCTCCCCCCCCCCCGGTCAGCCGGCCCAGCCCGTGACGGCGACGGCAATGGCAATGGCGGACGCGATGTCTGGATCTGCATGTTAGACGACATTGCCGACACGCTCCGGCGGCCATAGCTTTCTGGAGGCAGCTCACCGAGCGTGCGACATCCGATCCGACATGACGACACCTGAGGCGGCACTTCCATGGCTACGACGACCCTGCGCGAGCTCAACGGCTTCGACGAGACCCCCGCGTCGCTCGCCGGCGCGACCCTGATCCTCGTCGACTACCAGAACACCTACGTCGGTGGCGTGATGGAGCTGGACGGCTGGCAGGCCGCGCTCGACTCCGCCTCCGCACTGCTGGGACGGGCCAGGGAGGCCGGGGCCAAGGTCATCCACGTCATCAACGACGGCGGCGAGGGCACCCCGTACGACATCCGAGCGGAGATCGGCCGGATCCACCCGTCCGTGGCGGCGATCGAGGGCGAGCCCGTCGTCGTCAAGACGGCCCCGAACGCCTTCGTCGGCACCGATCTGGGCGAGCACGTCGACGCCGCGGGCCACAAGGACGTCATCATCGCCGGGTTCATGACACACATGTGCGTGACGTTCACCGCGGAGGGCGCCTTCCTGCGCGGGAACAGGCCCACCGTGGTCGCCGACGCCTGCGCGACCCGCCCGCTGCGCTCCGCGGGCACCGAGGGGGGCACCGATCTGAGCGCCGACCAGATCCACCACAGCGCGCTCGCGACGATCAGCGACCTCTACGGCGTCGTCGTCACGTCGAAGAACCTCTGAGCCCTGCCGGTCCTGCCGGTCCTGCCGGTCCTGCCGTGGAGATGGTGCATCGTGGCGGGGGCGCACCGTGCGGCCGAGTGGGACGAGTACCGGAGGAAGCCCGTCGTGACCAGTCAGAAGGAACGCATGCTCGCCGGGGAGCTCTACCTCGCCGACGATCCCGAGCTGGTCGCGGACGCACTGCGCGCGGCCGTGCTGAGTGAACGGTTCAACAGCAGTCCGCCCACCGACCCGGCGGGCCGCCGGGCCGCGCTCGCCGAACTGCTCGGCTCCCTGGGCGAGGACGTGGAGGTCCGGCCGCCGCTGCGGGTGGACTACGGCAGCCACATCACCATCGGGCCGCGTACCTTCGTCAACTTCGGCGCCGTCCTTCTCGACGTGGGCGCGATCGTCATCGGCGCCGACGTCCAGATCGGCCCGAACGTCCAGCTCCTCACCCCGACCCACCCGATCGATCCCGAGCAGCGCCGCGCCAAGTGGGAGGCGGCGCAGCCGATCACCGTCGGCGACAACGTCTGGCTCGGTGGCGGCGTCATCGTCTGCCCGGGCGTGACGATCGGCGAGAACACCGTGGTCGGGGCGGGCTCGGTCGTCACCAGGGACCTGCCCGCGAACGTCGTCGCCGTCGGCAATCCGGCCCGCGTGATCCGCACCGTCGGCCAGGTCCACGAGGTCTGAACCCGGCGGCGGTGCGGAGCCGCGCCGCGGAGAGGAGGAGTGTCAGAGAGGCCGGCCGTCAGAGGGGCAGGCGGTTCAGAGGGGCAGGCGGTACTCCCACCAGCGGTGACTGATGCGCAGCTTGGCCGACTTGAGCGCCACACCCAGCACCTCGTCGTCCAGCTCGCGCACCCGGAAGGACTCCACCGAGGGGTGGTCCTCGCGGATCTGCTCGACGAAGTCCGCCACCAGGGAGCCCAGTTCGGGTGCCTCCACGCCGTGGTGGGCGACCCTCTCGACGTACACCTCGGGGCCCGCGACCACAGCGGCGATCCGGGCCGCCGTACGTCCGTCGGCGGCCAGCAGTTCCAGTCCCTGCCACCCCGTGCCCCGGGGCGCCCGGCGGGTCCGTACGGCGGGCAGGCCGTCGGGGCGCTGCCAGCGGGCCAGCGCCGAGACGCCCCACTTGCGGCCCAGCTCCCGGTGGATGGAGGCCTCCAGCTCGGCCGCCGCCCGGGCGTCCAGCTCCGCGCCGGTGTCGCCCCGGTCCAGCCAGTCCAGCGCCCGGAGTCCGGCCGCACGGGCCACGTCGGCCGCCGCACGGATGAGGGCGACCAGGACGGCTTCCTCGTCCCCCGTACCGTCCGGCTCGGCGACACTGCCGTGGACGATGCGCTCGCGCTCCAGGGCCACCAGCACCCACTCGACGGTCGCCGCATCCGCGTCCTGGCCGGTGAACACCGGTGCCCACCCGAGCAGTGCGCCGTCGCCGGAGCGGGCGGTCGCGACCCCCAGCGTCCCGGGGTGCGAGCCGCTCCCGGCGGGCGCCGGGGTACCGGCGGGCAGCCCCGCACACAGTTCCTGCCACAACAGGTGCTCCGCCCGGGGGGCCCGGTCGAACTCCACCACGATTTCCATGTCGTCCCCACTCACGCAGCCAACAGGTGGCCGTCTCCGGCACCCGCAAGCATCGACGAAGACCGGCGGGCGGGCGGGGACGCGGCCTTCCCGCACCCCTCCTCTGCCTGCTCAACCATGGTCCTCAATATGCGTCATGCCTGCTTCCGGGGGTGCACCCGGCCCCCACGCGAGTGATCGAACGTGCCTCACGCTCCGCCAACAGGCCTCACTCCCGTCCCGGAGAAGCCGTCGGTTCCGCCGTCAGTTCCGCGGGCAGCTCCCCCGTCAGTTCCGCGGGCAGCTCCCGGCAGTGCACCAGGTCCAGCCGGGAGACCGCCCGGGTCAGCACCACGTACAGCCGGTGCAGCCCGCGCTGCTCGGCGGCCACGATGGCGGCCGGTTCGACCACCACCACATGGTCGTACTCCAGGCCCTTCACCATCCCGGCGGCCACCACGCTCACCCTGGGCACACCCGCCCGCACCGGGGCCGCCTCCGCACCCGGCACGCCCTCTTCCGCCGCTCCGGCAGCCGCCAGCCCGGCCCCCGCCCGATCCAGTGCCGCCAGGAGCTCCGGGACCGCGTCCTCCGCCGCGATCACCCCGACCGACCCCTCCTGCGCGAGCGCCGCCCGTACGGACTCCACGACCGCCGCCGTCAGGTCACCGTCCGACGCGACCCGGCGGACGGCCAGCTCGCCGTCCTTCCGCATCGAACGCCCCAGCGGCACCTCCACGCCCAGCGACGCCACCAGCCGGTTCGCCAGTTCCACCATCACCTCCGGCACCCGGAACCCCAGCGTCAGCGGCACCACCGCCGCCCCCGGCTTCCCCAGGTGTGCCAGCTGCTCGGGCCAGCTGCGGGCGGCCCACGGGGTCGTGCCCTGCGCGAGATCGCCGAGCACGGTCACCGAACCGAAATCCACCCGGCGGGCCACCGCCCTGCACTGCATCGGTGACAGGTCCTGCGCCTCGTCGATGACCACGTGCCCGTACCCCTCCGGCCGCTCGATCAGGCCGTTCACCTCGTCGATGAGGACCAGGTCGGCCGCCGACCAGCGCGCACTGCGCCAGGAACGCGGCGGCTTCGGCCAGCGCAGTGCCTCCTGCTCGGCGCCGCTCAGCACCCCGTCCGCCGCCTCCGCGAGCAGCTGTGGCCGGGTCAGCAGCTCCGCCACCACCTCCTCGGCGGACACCTTCGGCCACACCGCGTCCACGAAGGCCGACAGCGCACGGGCCCGGCCCATCCGGCGCAGCCACTCCTGGCTCGGCGGCCCGGCCCTGCGCTCGACCTGGCGCCGGAACACGTTCAGTGCCCGGCTCCGCACCCGCTCGCGCCCCACCGCGTACAGCGGCGACTCCTCCCGAACCCCCGTGACGATCCGGGCCAGTTCCTCCGGCCCGATGCGCCACCGGTACGAGCCGTCGGGCACCGCGAGTCCCCCGGCGGGCGGCGCCGAGACCCGCGCGTAGAGCGCCCGCCGCAGCACCTCGGCCATCCGCGCGTCGTGCTTGAGCGCCGCCGCGGCCGGCGGGTCCTGACCGCGCACCGGGTGGCGGGCCAGTTCGTCGTCCACCGTCGACTGCCGGACCCCGATCTCCCCGAGCGAGGGCAGCACTTCGGAGATGTACGCGAGAAACATCCGGTTCGGGCCCAGCACCAGCAGTCCGCTGCGCCGGATGCGCTGCGGGTAGGTGTAGAGGAGGTACGCGGCACGGTGCAGCCCGACCGCCGTCTTGCCGGTGCCCGGGGCACCCTGCACGCAGACGGAATCGGCGAGTTCGCCCCGTACGAGGTCGTCCTGCTCCGGCTGGATCGTCGCGGCGATGTCCCGCATCGGGCCGACCCGGGGCCGCTCGATCTCGGCGGTGAGGAGGGCGCTTCCCCACCGCCGGGCACACCCGCACCGCCCTCGGCCTGCCCGGGACGCTCGGCGTGCCCCAGACGCTCGGCCTGCCCCGGCCTGTCGGCGCGCTCCGGGCCGGGGGCCGCCTGGAGCAGCTCGTCCTCCATGCCGGTGAGGTCCTCGGACGACCCGTCGCTCCAGGGCGCCCAGCCGAACCGCCGCCGCACCGCGACGCCCTGCGGGTCACCCGCGCTCGCCCGGTAGAAGGCGCGCGAGACCGGCGCACGCCAGTCGACGACCAGGGGCGGCACCGACGGGTGCCGGCTGATCCGGCGGCGGCCGATGTGGTAGCTCTGGCCCCGGTGGTCGCGGGGTGCGTCCGCGCCGAAGGTGAGCCGCCCGAAGAACAGCGGACTGTCCGGCTCCTCCCGCAACTCCTTCGCCTGGCTGCGGAGTTGGTAGCCCAGGACTTCGGCATCGGCACCCGAGGCGAAGGCGTTCTCGCCGGAGACGACCCGTTCCTCCGCGGCCTCGGCCATGCCGGACAGAGCCGCCCGGCAGGCGTCGTGGTAGGTCCGTTCCGCGCTCAGTTCGGCACCGAGGTGCCCGTCGGGTGGCGTCGTCATACGGCCAGCCTACCGAATAACGCAACCGAGTAACATTTTTTACTCTTGGTCCACCGCTCGGCCCGCCGCCTGACTCGGCGAGGGAGCAGACGAGGGAGCAGGCGAGGGAGCAGGCAGGCCCCCGATCCCCTCCCGCAGCTGCGCGAATCCGCCCTCCGCAGCGGTCACCGCGCCGGGATACACCTGGTCCGCGCTCTCCCCCGCTGCGATCCGCCGCCAGTTGTCCATGGCCAGAATCCGCTGCACGGCGACGATCTGCCCGGCCGCCAGCCGCGCCCCGAGCAGGGCCCCCGGCGCCCCGGCCCCCTCCTCCGGGACCGCCTCCCCCGCAGCCTCCGCGAGAGCCTCCGTCAGCGCGTCCTCCGTGCGGCCGGAGTAGGCCCACAGCCGCGCGACGAGGGCGGGCGTCCCGTACAGCAGCCGGTGGAAGGCCAGCACCTCGGCCGCGTCGCTGAGTCCGGTCACCGGGTCGCGCTGCTGAAGGCCGTCGAGGAAGTGCAGCCGCAGCGCGTCGAGCGGCGACCGCCCCGCGGGCCGCCCCGCCACCACGTCGGCCGCCTCCCGCTCGTGATCCGCGAACCGGTGCAGGACCAGGTCCTCCTTGGCCGGGAAGTACCGGAAGAGCGTGGGCTTGGAGATTCCGGCCGCGGCCGCCACCTCCGCCACCGGCACCGCGTCGTACCCCTTCTCCAGGAAGAGCCGGATCGCGGCGTTGGAAATCGCCCAGTAGGTCCGCTGCCGGTTGTGCTCACGCAAGCCCATCTCGCCGTTCATGACGGCCGAGCGTACGCAATGAACGGACGGGCGTACGCCATGGAGCGCGACCGCGGGACCGGCCTACCGGCCTACCGGCCCCACAGGATGTCGAGGACCGGCTCCCAGGTGTTGAGCACCAGGTCGGCGCCCGCCGAGGCGAGTTCGTCGACCGCCGGGTCGTTCGTCGCGTAGCCGAGGAACGGCAGGCCGATCTCCTGGGCCGCCCGCAGGTCCGGCACCGAGTCGCCGATCACCAGGGTCGTCGCGCGGTCCGCACCCAGCCCCGCCAGTGCCTGTTCCAGCGCGTGGGGATGCGGCTTGAGCAACTGGAGGTCCGTCGCACTCCGGCCGTGGATGTGCGGTCCGAAGCACTCGGCGAGCCCCCGGCCCGTCACGTACTCGCGCACCGCCCGGGACGAGTGGTTCGTGGTGACGGCCAGCCGCCCGCCGGTCGCCGACCAGGTGCGGACGACGCCGTCCGCGTACATGGTGGGCCACGCCCCGGCGACGGCCCGCTGCTCCTGGCGCGTCAGCCACTCCTCCAGGTCCGCGACGAGGTCGCTTTCCGGGTGGAGCGCCCCGACCGTACGCAGGATGTCGAGCGGATCGGCGAGCCCGCCGAGGTCCGCGTCCGGGGCGAGCGCGGTGATCCCGCGCTCCTCCAGGAACGTCCGCATCCCGTCGGAAGCCGCCCGCTCGGCGCTCGGGCCGAACAGCCGGCAGAGCGGGCCGTCGAAGCCGAACAGCACATACCGTGTCGCGGTGATCCGGTCTCGGAGGTTCTCACGAATCACGGATACCACCTGTTCGCTTCCCGTCGGGCCGGTCACATCGTCAGTCGCAGCTTCAGCTTCGGGCAGGTCTTCGGTCACGCCTTCAGGCACGTCTTCAGGCCCAGCCGAAGGCACTCGGACAGGCTCCCCCTGCACGAACCCTGTACGGTCCTGACTGCATCGAACCACTTCTGCGGCTCTTCCACCACGTTCCGCTTTCTCCGCGAACGCTTCTGTCCGTACGCCAAGACGCCAGTCTCCGCAGGGCCGTTCCACATTCTGGAGAACTTCTCGCTCGTTCCGCTGCCACACCGCGCACGCTGACGCGGCACGATTCGCGGGGCAGGCCGGGCCGGGTCCTTGGCGCCTACTCGGCGCTCAAGGGGTGGGTGGCGAGCGCGGTGACGTCGATGTCGACATAGGGGCGGATCGGGAGGCTGTTGAGGGCCTCCACCAGGGCGTCCGCGTCGGGGGCCGACCACAGGCCGATGTTGGCGCGCTTGCCGGGCAGGGTCCACAGCTGTCGCAGTACGCCATCGGCCATCAGTTCGCGACCCCGGTCGCGCTCGCGCTTGACCAGTTCGGCGTGGTCGGCCGCGGGGAGTTCGTAGACGCGGGGGGCGTCGATGCGCACCAGAAAGTCCATGGCGGTCTCCGATCAGTATTGGTTGATGTTCGTCGAACATCGACTATAGGGGCAGGGTCGGTCTAGACTCAAGGCCATGCCCCGCCAGCTGCACCACCCCGATCCGCAGGACGTCACGCTCGCCCAGGCGCTGTCGGCGCTGGGTGACCCGGTGCGGCTGCGCATCCTCGCGGTGCTGGCCGACCGGGGTGAGCATCCGCGGGAGGACTTCGATGGTCTGGGCGTGGGCTCCTCGACCGTGAGCCATCACATGCGGACCTTGCGCGAGGCCGGGCTGACCCGGCACCGGCTGGAGGGCACCCGTTGCTTCGTCTCACTGCGGCCGGACGCACTGCGGGCGTGCCCGGAGGTGCTCGACGGAGTGCTGCGTGCGGCGGCGGAAGAGGCCCGGTAGCAAACACGACCAAGCATCACCGGCTCCGACGGGCCACGCGGCGTCGGCCGAGGTACGAGTGGCCAATGCTGGGCAGCACCGGCAGGCACTCCTGCTGCCCGGACGGCGCGAAGTTCCGGCTGGCGCGGAAGGCGGGCCTCGACTGGGGGCCCACGGGGAGCCGAGCGTGTTGTCGGTGCTGTCGTGGATGGGGTTGAGGTTCGAGGCCGGGCCTGTCCGGCGAGCGCGGAGCGGGCGGCGATGCCGGTGTTGTACGCGGAGGCGGTCAGCGCGGAGGCCAGGGTCGGGGCGTCGCCGGCGAAGCGCACGGCGAGAGCGGTGACGACCGGGTTGACCGTGAACCCGGCCGGCGCCATGAGGAAGACCAGGGCGCCGGCACGGGCGGGACGTACCGTCGAAGACGCGCACAACCAAGCAGAGGTTCGCGAGTCCCTGACCGCGCGGCGAGCAAAGATCACCCCCGGGCAGGCGGGCCAAGCCCTCCAGTAACCTCCAAGCTGGAGCGGCAACCTAGCCGGTGGGCCTCTCGTCCTGGGCCTCTCCTACCCAAGCTTTGACGCCACGGAGCCCTCCGGCGGGGTGTCTCGACCTCAACTTACAGATGCTGAGTGGGAGTTCGTCTCTCCCTTCCTGCGGGTCGGTGAGTACGGGCCGTACCGGGAGAACCTGCGGGCGCACTTCGAGGGTGTCGTGTGGCGGTTCAGGAACGGGGCGAAGTGGCGGGAGTTGCCCGAACGGTTCGGGCGCTGGTCCACCGTTTACGGCCGGTTTCGGCAGTGGCGGGATGCCGGGGTGTTCACTGCGGTCTTCCAGGGCGCGATTGCCGGGGCGGCGAAGCGGAGCCGGGTGGACTTGTCGCTGGTCAGCGTGGACCGGACCACGGTCCGGGCCCATCGTGATGCTGCCGGGGCTCGTGGAGCCCGAGGCCCTGGACGCGTTGGAGAAGGCTGCCGCGGAAAAGGGGGCGCCAGTCAGGAACAAGACGGGTAACTGACCCAGGAGCGGGAGGAACGACGACGTGTGAGGCGTCGCCGCAAGGCCCGACTCGTCGCCCGACGCAGTCGCGGGCGACAGGGCGTACTCGTCCCGCCAGAACCGTTGCCGCCTGCGCAGACGCGGGATCAAAGCAGTCACCCCCGAGAAGAAGGACCAGTCCGCCCACCGCAAGAACCGCGGCTCACGCGGCGGATGGCCCGTCACCTGGGGCAAGCAGCTGTACAAACTCCGCAACAGCGTCGAACGCGCCATCAACAAGATCAAAGACTGGCGCGGTCTCGCCGTCCGCTACGACAAAAAGCCTGAAAGCTACCAGGCCGGACTAGAATTATGCGTCGGCCTCCGCTGGATCCGACACCTCGGATCACAGCCTTGATCACAACTCCACACAGGCCCTAGAAGCCGTCCGGGCACCACGGCCGGACCGCCGTACGGAACAGCGCCTCGGCGACGGCGACCGCACCCGCCGTCTCCTCCGAGATCCGGCCCAGCGCGGCGAGCCGGACCGCCGAGGCATCGCCCAGATACAGGGCCCCCAACTCCCCCACATCCAGAGTCACATCGGCCGCTTCCGAGGTCGGCGCGCAGACCGCGCCGTCGGGCGAGGCGTCCAGCCGGTAGCGGCCGGCCGAGAGCCCGTCGTGGTCCCGCACCTCAAGAACCAGGGTGCCGGACCCCTCGTACGTCCGGGTCTCCAGCGCCCGTACGACATCGAGCAGCCGGATCCACAGGAAGTCCGCGTGCTGGGTGATCCTGGCCGCGCGCGGGTCGGGCAGCAGCGACGGCAGCAGATCGTCCGGGCCCCGGTGCGCCGCCTGCACGGTGGTGACCCAGTCCACCGAGCAGAGGAAGTGCCACAGGGCGCGTTCGGCGGCCGGGGAGACGGCGATCAGGTCCTGCACGGTCGCGGTGTTGAGCGGCTGCTTGGCGGGGCCCCAGTGGTCGTCGGCGGTGTACACGAGCAGACCGTCGACCTCACCACGGGGCGAGCGGTAGACCGCGTAGAAGGGTTCGGTCCACGGCGCCCGGCCGCCCGGCATCGGCTCCAGTCCCGTCCTCGTGGCCCACCAGCGCTCGTTCCTGCTGACCGCGCCGGGCTGCGACCGCCGGAAGCGGGCGTGCAGTTCGGGCCCGAGCTTCCGTACGTCCGCCCCGTCGACCAGGTCGATCCGGCCGCCGCACTCAGGGCGGGCCCAGCGCGGGTCGAGTCCGGCGCGCGGCACGTCGACCGTCCAGTCGGTGGCCCAGGCCCCCGGTCCGAAGCCGAACCGGCCGTAGATCGGGTACTCGGCGGCGATCAGCGTCGCCAGCGCTTCCCCGCGCTCCTTCGCCGCCGCCAGGTCCACCGCCATCATCCGGCTGAGCAGGCCGCGCCTGCGGTGCGTCGGGGTGACCGTGACGTTGGTGACCGCGTCCGACGGGAGCGAGGCCCCGCCGACGACAGTGATCTGCTGCGCGAAGGACCGGAAGGTCGCCACACAGCGCCCGCCGTCGAACGCCCCCTGGGTGCGCGCCAGATCCGTGTGCGGACGGCGGCTGCGCACCTCCTCGTCGGAGACCGCCGGCGGGTGGAGAAAGCCGGTGTGACAGGCGCGGAGCCAGTCGGGGTACTCGGACTCGGAGACGGTGCGGATCTCAACTGCCATGGTGGCCACGCTAAACACCCGTCCATCGGACTGTCGCGCGAATTTCGGACCGGCACCTCGGGACCGCGCTTCCGGACCGGTGACCTCGGATCAAGTGCCGGGACACCAGCACGTCTAGACCGGTGTTTTCAGACCGCCGAGCGGATTTCGCCGACCTTCGCGGCGCCGCCGAGCAGCGGCGCGTCCGCCAGCCTGGCCAGCACCGGGCTCTCCACGCCCATCCGCTCCAGGGTCCGCGCCAGCACCGGGCCGAGCACCCGGGTCGCGCCGTCGTCGACCTTGAAGGCGAGCGCCCGGCCGTCCGGGAGCGCCAGCGCCTGGACCGCCTCGGCGCCCATCTTGGAGAGCGTCCCGGGCAGCGCCCGCATCACCCAGGTGTCGGGCCTGCGGGTCCCCGCTACGTACTCGGGGTGGGCGCGCATCGCGTCCGCGACCCGGCGCTCCGGCGAGCCCTCGGGGGCCAGCACGAACGTACGGAACGCACGGGCCAGGCCCACCAGGCTGATCGCCATCAGCGGCGCCCCGCACCCGTCCGTGCCGACCGAGGCCACCGGCTCGCCCGCCGCCTCCTCGATCACCGTCAGGACCAGCCGCTGGAGCGGGTGGGAGGGGTCGAGGTAGGAGTCGGTGGGCCAGCCGTTCAGCTCGCAGACGGCCAGCATGGCGGTGTGCTTGCCCGAGCAGTTCATGGTGACGCGCTCGCGCCCGTGACCCGCGGCGAGATACCCCTCGGCCTCGACCGGGTCCAGCGGCAGGTCGGCCGGGCACTGGAGATCGCTCTCGCTCAGCCCGTACTCACTGAGCATCGTCCGCACGAGCGCCCGCTGGAACTCCTCGCCCGAGTGGCTCGCCGCGGCCAGCGCCAGCCGCTCGCCGGAGAGGTCGAGCCCGGCCCGCAGCACGGCGGCTGCCTGCATCGGCTTGTTGCTGGAGCGCGGGAAGACGGGCAGTGACGGGTCGCCGAGCGCGTGGTCCACGCTCCCGTCCGCCGCGAGCACCACCAGCGAGCCCCGGTGCCTGCCCTCCACGAAGCCGGAGCGCACGACCTCCGCGAGGACCGGGGATACAGGGGCGGTGGAGCTGGCGGTCATCGTCGGCCTTCCGGGAACGGGGCCCCGCCCACCGGAGGGATCGCCTCAGGTGAGCAGGTCGTCTACTTGCGCTTCGCCCTCACGGTACCTGCGGGCGATCTCCGCGCTGCAATCGTCCGCGGTGCGCTGGAGGTGCTGCCTGCGGCTGGAGACCTGCTGTTCGTAGCGGACGAGACGGCCCATGCCGGTGTGCAGCTCTTCGTCCGTACGGGCGCCGAGGTCGGAGAGCTCCACCTCGGCGAGCATGTCGGCGGCCAGCTTGCTGTTCTCCGCGCTGCGCGGCGTCGAGAGCGTCACATGGCGGGCGGACGAGCGGTGCGAGGACGGCACGTCGGCCAGGATCTCGGAGAGCCGCTCCACGACCGGGGACTCCGGACCCGTGCGCCGGGACAGCTCTGCGCGGAGGATGTCGATCCGCCCGTGCAGCATCCGGCGTACGTAACTGAGGTCGGCCTCGTCCCGCTGGGCGTCCCTGCGCAGCGTGCGCAGTTCGGACAGGCGCAGCCCGCCGATGTCGTGCCCGGTGGTCGCCGGGAGCGCGGCGCCCGCGCGCGGCGCGGGTGCCCGTTGTACCGAGCTGATCCGGGTCATGGATACGGGACCGGGCGACTGCCTGGCGCCAGATGTGCTCATATGCGTATTCCGTCCCCTCGACCGGTGCGGTGCACCGCCTCCCGTGCATGGTGCCACTCCGTGTGGTGCCGCTGCTGGCTCTCCGCACCCGTTCGGCCCCGGATAGGTTGGACCGCATGCGTGCAGTGGTGCAGAGGGTGGACGGCGCGAGCGTCGTCGTGGCTGGTGAGACCGTGGGTGAGATCACCGGCGAGGGTCTGTGTGTCCTTGTGGGGGTCACTCATGAGGACACAACGGAAAAAGCGGCGCAGCTAGCCCGAAAGGTCTGGTCGCTGCGGATCCTGTCGGGCGAAAAGTCGTGCTCGGACGTGAATGCACCTTTGCTGGTGATTTCGCAGTTCACGCTGTACGGAGACGCCCGGAAGGGCCGCCGCCCCACCTGGAACGGGGCCGCTCCCGGCGAGGTGGCCGAGCCGCTCGTGGACGAGGTGGTGGCTCAGCTGCGCGCCCTGGGCGCGACGGTCGAAACGGGCCGGTTCGGCGCGAGCATGCGGGTCTCGCTGACGAACGACGGCCCGTTCACGGTCCTGCTGGAGATCTGACTCCGGCCCGACGGGACAGCCTGGCCGGGACACCCGGCCGGGACAGCCCGGCGAGCCCCAAGAGCCCGGCAGCCCGGCAGCCCGGGACAGAGCCCTACGGCTCCACGACGACTTCCTGGGCGGCCGCGGTGTCCCCCGCGAGCAGCTCCGCGTCCAGCGGCACATTGCGCTTCACCAGCGCCAGAGCGATCGGTCCCAGTTCGTGGTGGCGGGCCGACGAGGTGACGAAGCCCAGCTGGCGGCCCTCCGCGCCGTCCGAGGCGAGCCGGACCGGCGTGCCGGGCCCCGGCAGCAGCACCTCGCTGCCGTCCAGATGCAGGAAGACCAGCCGCCGCGGCGGCTTCCCCAGGTTGTGGACACGGGCGACCGTCTCCTGCCCCCGGTAGCAGCCCTTCTCCAGATGGACCGCGGTGCCGATCCACCCCAGCTCGTGCGGGATGGTCCGGTGATCGGTCTCCAGGCCCAGCCGCGGCCGGTGCGCCTCGATCCGCAGCGCCTCGTACGCGAGGAGCCCGGCGGCCGGGCCGTGCTCGGCCGCGTACTCCGCCAACTGTTCCCGGGGCAGGAAGAGATCCCGGCCGTACGCCGTCTCCCGCACGACCACACCGTCCGGCACCCCGGCGATCGAACCGGCCGGGAGATGCACGACGGCGATGTCCGCGCTGCGGTCGGCGACCTCGGCCCGGTAGTAGAACTTCATGCTCTCCAGGTACGCGACCAGCTCCTGCTGCGTGCCCGGCTCGACATGCGCCCACACCGTCTCGCCGTCGTCCACGAGGTAGAGGGCGTGCTCGATGTGGCCGTTGGCCGAGAGGATCAGCGCCTCGGTGGCCACACCCTGCGGCAGCTCGCTGACGTGCTGGGTGAGCAGCAGATGCAGCCAGCTCAGCCGGTCGGGGCCGGAGACCGTGACGACACCGCGCTGCGAGAGGTCCACGAGACCGGCGCCGTCCGTCAGCGCACGCTGTTCGCGGAACGGGTCCCCGTAGTGGGCGGCGACACCTTCGTCCCGGCCTTCGGCGGGGACGGCACCGGGCAGTGACAGCAGCGGACTCTTCATGACCGCAAGCCTACGACCGCCCGCCGGAAGGCTACGAACCGCCGCCGGAAGCCGGCGGCGGGACGGCCTTGGCCGAGCACTTCGCGCACCGCCCGAAGATGGCGAAGTGCTTCATGTCCGTCTCGAAGCCGAACGCTTCGCGGAGCTGCCCGGTGAAGCCCGCGGCCACACTGATGTCGGCCTCGATGACGTCCGTGCAGTCCCGGCAGACAAGGTGGATGTGGTGGTGCCGGTCGGCGAGGTGGTACGTGGGTGCGCCGTGCCCGAGATGGGCGTGGCTCACCAGGCCCAGCTCCTCAAGCAGCTCCAGCGTTCGGTAGACCGTGGAGATGTTCACGCCGCCCGCCGTCTTCCGCACCTCGGTGAGGATGTCGTCGGGCGTCGCGTGCTCCAGTGCGTCCACGGCCTCCAGCACGAGCTGTCGCTGAGGGGTCAGCCGGTAGCCGCGGCTGCGGAGGTCACTCTGCCAGTCAGTGGTCACCACGCCTCCAGTGTAGGAGCGGGTTACTTGAAGAAGGCGATTCCGTCGTCAGGAAGGTCCTTCAGATCCTTCGCCCACTCGCTGGGGTCGACGGACTTCTTCAGATGCGCGGACATGTAGGGCCGCAGCTCGACGTCGGGGGTGGACTTCTCGCCCACCCACATCAGGTCGCTGTTCACATAGCCGTAGAGCCGCTTCCCGCCGCTGTACGGGCCGGACGCCGCGGTCCGTGCGACCGCGTCCGTCACCAGGTCGATCTGCGGCTTCTGGTCGGCGAGCTCGCCGTACCAGATCTCGACGACGCCCTGGTCGCGGACCATCACGACCTCGACCTTGCGGTGCTCGTCGATGCGCCAGTACCCGGACTCGGTCTCCAGCGGCCTGACCTTCGCGCCCTCGGAGTCCAGCACCCAGGTGTGCGAGGTGTACTCCAGGAAGTCGCGGCCGTCGTGGGTGAAGGCGACTTCCTGGCCGAAGTTGCACTTCTCCTCACCGGGGAAGTCCGCGACACCGGCCCCCGTCCAGTTGCCGAGGAGGAAGACCAGCGGGACGAGGCTCGGATGGAGGTCCGACGGAATCTCGATCATGAGGGCTCAGACGATCTGTGAGAGGGGGGTTCGGGCTGCCGGCTGCCGGTTACCGAGGGTCAGCGCTGACCCTGGTAGAGCTTCTTCACGGAAAGACCGGTGAAGGCGATGACGCCGACGCAGACCAGGACCAGCAGGGCGATGTAGAAGGCTTCAAGCACGAGGTGCTCCTTGTATGAGCGACTGCACGGACAAAAGCAGGAAGGGCCGGGTCCCAGCCTAATGGGTGGGGGCCCGGCCCTCTCTGCGAGGTACGGCAGCCGGCCGCGTACCCTTCCCGGCCGCCGGCCGGGAACGGCCGTCAGCCGAGGAGCTGGCTCTGCAGGACGAGCGTCTGGTGGAACGGTACGGCGGGGGCCCCGCCCTTCCGCCTCTCGGTGATCACCGCGAGGGTGTCCCCCGCGACCACCGAGGCCGTCCGGGCCTGGGTCGCGCCGTAGGGCTCCTGCTCGGCGAACACGGACTCCGACAACTCCTTCGGAGCGCCCCTGCCGTCCCAGCTCTCGTCGAGCTCCATCAGGGGCGCGTCCGCCGGCGGCTGGCCCGCGTCGATCCCGGTTCTGATGACGTTGTCCTTGAACGCCTGGGCGAAGGCGTTCGACTCGAAGGTCAGCAGATAGATCCGGGTCGAGGTGCCGTCCGGCATCGTCCAGCCGCGCGCCGCGATGTGCCGTACGACGTAGTCGCGCAGCCCTGTGGTGATGTCGGCCCGGCCGTCCTCGTCGTACTCGGTCACATAGCGGCTGTCCGGCACCCAGCCCCCGGTCAGCTCCGGATCGCCCTTCGCGCCCGCGGGGGCGGGCAGCAGCAGATCGCGGGCGTCCGCATGGTGGATCTGCCCGTCGTTGCCCGCGGTGAAGGGCCGGGGTGCCCCGGCGGGCAGCGCGGGCAGCTTCAGCGCACCGAAGTCCCAGCGGCCGTCGTCCGCGGTCGCCAGTCCGGGGACATCAGTGCGGTCCAGGGCGGTGAGCCCGCAGGCGGTGGCCGCGCCGAGCCCGCCGCAGACCGCGGCGGCCAGCGTCCAGCGCGCCACCGCGCGCAGCACCCGGCGGTCTCCGAGCGGCCTGCGGTCCTCGGGCCGGGGCTGCTCCCGGGGCCCGGCCGGCGCGTCCGTGTTCGGAGGCACGGTCAGAGGCACGGTCATACGGGCTCTCCCGGGGTCTTGAGGTAGTCGAGCTGATGGCCCAGGAGCGCCACGGCGTCGTCCTTGTGGAACGCCTTGGTGAAGGTGGCGCTGGACGTGACCAGCACGTCGCCCCGGTAGCCGAAGCAGTTCATGGTGCGGATACCGGATTTCGGCTCCCTGGGCAGCAGGAAGCAGCCCGTACGGGAACGGTGGCCCTCGACCTTCGGCCCGGGGCTCGCCCCGAGCAGCTTCAGGAGCGCCACCCGGGCCGTGAACTGGTCCCGTACCGCCTTCGTGTCCCTGATCCGGGCCAGCTGGACCTCGACGACCAGCCCGTTGTCGTCGGAGGCGTACGACCGCATTCCCATGCCGCGCACACCCCACCCCTCGACCTTCCGGTTCCACTCGGCACGCCGGGTGCCGGACAGTCCGTTGCCGCTCGTCTTGATCACGGCCTCGGCCTGCTGGGCGGTCAGTTCGGCGTCGTTGCCGTACTCGCCGACGTCGGGGCCGAGCCGGTAGAGCCCGGGGACGGGCAGCAGCAGCTTGCTGAGCTCGGTGTCCTGACGGCCGCCGGCCAGGCCGGTCACCGGGTCCTTGCCCCTGGGCTGCGCGCCCTTGCCCCAGAGCGGGGTCGGGGCCTTCGTGGCGGCGTGCGCGGCGGTGACCGAGACGTACGCGATGCCGCCCGCTGCGGCGCCGAGCACCAGCACCGCGGGGAGGACGGCGGCCGCGATCCGGACGGCACGGGACGCCCGCCAGGAGGGTCGCGCACCGTCCCGGTCGGTCCGTACGTCGTCCACGGGGCTCTTCACCTGATCGTTCACGGTGATGCCGTTCACGGGGGACTCGTTCACGGCGGTGCCGTTGACGGGGGTCTCGTTCATGTCGTCGCTCACAGGCGCTCCAACTGCCGCTCGGCCAACGTCCTGATGTCTTTCTGGCTGATCGGCCGGGAGTCGAAGACGTTGATCTCGAACATCACATCGCCGCGCCAGCCCATCGCCGTGGCCCAGTAGCCGTCGCCGGACATCTCGGTGCTCTCGGGTGCGCGGACCACGTACCTGGCGTTGCCACTGCCCTTGACGGTGCCGCCCCGCTCGCCCTCGTCGGCGTCGGTGTCGGTGTCGGTGTCGGGCAGGTATCTCAGCTGCTCGTCGGCCGTCTCCTGGGCGGCCAGGCCCGATCCGGCCCGGAACTGCACCAGCCGCACGGCCGCCTCCCGGTCCTGGCCCTGCATCCAGTCGTCCGCGGCGATCCGGCGCACGTTCGACTGGATCAGGTCGGTGAATCCGTCGGCGTCGCGCACCAGTTCCATGCCGTACTCGCCCGGCGTGAGCCAGCCGTCCCTGGGCAGCCCGCCCCGGGCGTACACCGGCCGGTCCGCGGTGCGCGCCCCCGGCGGCCGGGGCACGAGCTGCTTGCGGAGGTCGCCGTCGGTGGTGACCCTGCGGTCCTCCGCGGCCGTCAGCGGGCCGCGGCCCGCGCCCTCGGCGAGCGGCTTCGCCGGGTACGCCGGCCCCCGCTGCGCCAGGGCGGGAAGCCGGGTCGGAGGCCGGTCGGCCTGGATGGTGTAGCCGATCGCGCCGCCGCCGACGATGCCGAGCAGGGCGGCGGAGGCCACGATGAGCGTGGTCCGGCCGCGGCGGCGCGACGGTCTCCCGGGCTCCTGCTGCTGTTCCCGTTCGGACTGTTCCTGCTGTTCCTGCTGTTGCTGTTCCTGCTGTTGCTGTTCCTGCTGTTCAGGAACGCCGTGTACCGCTTCCAAAGGGGTCCCCCCACGAGACCAGAGGCGCGGATTCCCTATCCGTGCATCCACCTGACTCGCCGGGACGGAAGGGGGTTGTACGGCCGCCGATTACAGTTCGGGCATGGCGCAGAAGAAGCTAGTGATCAAGGTGACCGCGGGATCCGACGCTCCCGAACGGTGCTCCCAGGCCTTCACCGTGGCGGCGGTCGCGGTGGCCAGCGGGGTGGAGGTCTCGCTCTGGCTCACCGGTGAGTCGTCCTGGTTCGCCCTGCCGGGCCGGGCCGCCGAGTTCGAGCTGCCGCACGCGGCGCCGCTGCCGGATCTGATCGACTCGATCCGGTCGGGCGGACAGATCACCGTCTGCACCCAGTGCGCGGCCCGCCGCGACATCACGGAGCAGGACGTCCTGGACGGCGTACGGATCGCGGGGGCCCAGCTCTTCGTACAGGAAGCGATGGGCGACGGAGTCCAGGCACTCGTCTACTGAGCGGCGCCGACCGGCCGGGCAGCTGTCGACCGGGCCCCTACCGGCGCCGTTTCTTCCCGTCCAGCTCGTCCCACCACTCGTCGGACGTGCGGTCCCCCGACGGCGGCAGATCGGTGTGCTTGTCCGTGCGCGTGTCCGCGGATCCGTGGTCGGGCGGCTGCTCGTCCCACCAGCGGTCCTCCGGGCCGCGCCGGTTGCCGACGATCGCCGCGACCGGCGGGATGACCATCGCCACGAAACACATGCCGATGGCGGCAGGCACCGACCAGAGACGTACGAAGGCCCAGGCGGAGATGAAGAGCAGCAGACAGCCGCCCATCAGCAGGAAATAGCCGCGCCGACGTCGCGAGTACATGCCTCCAGCGTAAGACCGATCGGTAACTCCCCGCCCCCGGACGGCGCTCGGTCCTTCTCCGCATCCGGACGGCACGGAGGGCCGCACCCGGTCCAAGTGGCGTCCAACCCCCTGGGGTGCGGCCCTCCGGCCGGTTCAGGTACCGCTCGATCAGACAGCGATCGCGATCTCCGCGAGGCCGCCGGTCTGCGCGACGACCGTGCGGTCCGCCGTGCCACCCGGGACGAGAGCGCGCAGCGTCCACGTGCCCTCGGCCGCGTAGAACCGGAACTGTCCGGTCGCCGAGGTCGGAACCTCGGCGGTGAACTCGCCGGTCGAGTCCAGCAGCCGCACATAACCGGTGACGGGCTCGCCGTCACGGGTCACGCTGCCCTGGATCGTGGTCTCACCGGGCTTGATCGTCGAGGCGTCCGGGCCGCCGGCCTTCGCTCCGCACATGCTGTTCTCCTGAGGGGCCTGAGAGGTTGGTGAAGGTCGGTACTACTTGTTGGCGCCGAGCTCGATCGGCACGCCCACCAGCGAGCCGTACTCGGTCCACGAGCCGTCGTAGTTCTTGACGTTCTCCTGGCCGAGCAGCTCGTGCAGGACGAACCACGTCAGCGCGGAGCGCTCACCGATGCGGCAGTACGCGATGGTGTCCTTGGCCAGGTCGACCTGCTCGTCCTCATAGAGGGCCTTGAGCTCGTCGTCCGACTTGAAGGTGCCGTCGTCGTTGGCGTTCTTCGACCACGGGATGTTGCGGGCGCTCGGCACGTGGCCGGGGCGCTGCGACTGCTCCTGGGGAAGGTGCGCCGGGGCGAGCAGCTTGCCGCTGAACTCGTCGGGCGACCGGACGTCGACCAGGTTCTTGCTGTTGATCGCGGCCACCACGTCGTCGCGGTAGGCGCGGATCGACTCGTCCTGCGGCTTGGCCTTGTACGTGGTGGCCGGGCGGGACGGCACGGCGTCGACGAGGTCGCGGGAGTCGAGCTCCCACTTCTTGCGGCCGCCGTCGAGCAGCCGGACGTCGCTGTGGCCGTAGAGCTTGAAGTACCAGAAGGCGTACGAGGCGAACCAGTTGTTGTTGCCGCCGTAGAGCACGACGGTCGTGTCGTTGCCGATGCCCTTCTCCGACAGCAGCTTCTCGAAGCCGGCCTGGTCGATGAAGTCACGGCGGACCGGGTCCTGGAGGTCCTTGGTCCAGTCGATCCGGATCGCGTTCCTGATGTGGTTCTTCTCGTACGCAGAGGTGTCCTCGTCCACCTCGACGATGGCGACCTGCGGGTCGTCGATGTGGGCCTCGACCCAGTCGGCGTCTACCAGAACGTCGCTGCGGCTCATGCGGAATCTCCTCCGGGGATGGGGAATCCCCCCTGCTCCTGCGGAGCCTGGGGACGTGCGGCGGGATGGTGCGGTGGTGTCGGCGTACGGATCCACGGAGGCCGGGAGACAGAGCGCGTCCGGCACCGCGGGGGGTGGCCCTGACAGAACGGTCGGGGGACCCGGGGGATTCGGGAGTCGGAGCTCCCGCTCAGAAGGCGCGACAGAGCATGGCGGCGACGCGGCACAGGTCGACTGCCCGCCGCTTCGTGAGATCCGCCTGCTGCTTCATACGGACGATCGTAGGGAAGTACGGGCGGAGATGTCACCGCCGTTTCAGTCAATGAGACACGATCGTCCGCGATGCGGGACGAGGTGTCGATGCGGCGCGCACGGCCCGGGATCCCCACGATTCCGTACCTGCCCACCATCTGCGGACCGGACTCCTCCGTCTCACCATCCGGTCATCTCCGACTGTCCGGCCCCGACCTGCTGCCCCCTGCTGCCGCTACCGCCCCTGCTGCGCCTGCTCCCCTACTGCCCGGCCAGCACGACGTGCGTCCCCGTGACGCCGATGTCGACGCCGTCCGGTGTGGCCCGCAGCTCGCTGAGTTTCAGACCCGCGGGCAGCCCGCCGACCGTGCTCTCGAAGTCCGTCTTCTGCCGGACCAGGCCCTCCAGGCCGGGGATGCCCTCGCCGGGCACCGTGTCCGCGTGCACCTTGATCCGGTTCGTCCCCACCATGGTCACCGTCGAGGTCACACTGCGGCTGACGGTCCGCCCCAGGACGGCGACCGAGCCGGTCACCTTGACCTTGCCGTTTCCCGCGTAGGCGAGCTTGGCGCCGGAGTCGGACGCCCTGGTGAGGTCCGCGTACGAGATGTGCGCGCTGCCGCTGGCGCGCGCCGCCACGGCGCTGCTGAAGGTGCTGGAGACCGTGACGTCGTGCAGTTCGGCCCGTACCTCGGTGATCCGCACGTGGCGGCCGGACGCGCTCGCGTCGACGCCCTTGAGCGTGACGTCGACCCGGCCGAGCTTCTTGTCGAGGACCTGCGTCAGGAACGGGAAGCCCTTGATGTCCACGTCGGGGGAGGCCGACAGGCCCTCGGTGCTGCGTATTCGGTCCGCCGCCTTGTTCTCCGCGACATGGACCGCGATCCGGTCGGCCAGGACGAAGAGCCCGCCCAGCACCACGACGACGATGAGCAGAGTCCGCAGTGCTCGCATGGCCGGTCGTCCCCCTGCTCGTACCCGAGTCCTGATGCGTGCCGGTGGCACGGACCCGAGCCTAACGGGGCGATCAAGCGATCAGTCGGCCGATCAGGTAGACGGCGGGTGCCGCGGCCGAGAGCGGCAGGGCCACTCCGGCCGTCATGTGGACGAACCGGGACGGGTAGTCGTAGCTCGCGACGCGCAGCCCGATCAGAGCGCAGCCGCCGGCCGCGAACCCGAGCAGCGCGCCCTGGATCCCGGGCCCGGTGACACTGCCCGCCAGGGCTCCGGCGGCCGCCGCCGCGACCAGGGCGGCTACGACCCCGGCGGGGCCGGGCAGCGGGAGCGCGCGGACGACGGCTGCGACCGCCACGGCCGTACAGCCGACCGTCACCGCGTCCATGGACGAGGCGAGGATGCCCGTCGCGACGATGGTGAGCGCGGAGGAGGCGATGGTGGCCATCAGTCCGGCCATCCGCTCGTCGGCCGGTGCATGGCTGCGCAGCTGGAGCACGAGCGTGAGCAGCACCCAGACTCCGAGGGTGCCGATGATCGCGGCGGGCCCGTGGTCCGCGCCCGCGACGAGCAGGGCGATGTCCGCGACGACACCGCCGAGGAAGGCGAGCGCGATGCCCTGCCGGGCGGGCCACATGCCGTTCAGCCGGAACCAGCCGGCGGCGGTGACGGCCTGGAGCACCAGCAGCGGCACGACCAGGGCGTACCGCCCGCCGAACGCGGCGACGGCGAGCAGGATCCCGAGCCCGGCCGTCAGTGCGGCGGGCTGCATCCCCGGAGCGATGATCGGCGACCGCCCTTCCGCACGGGCCCGCTGCGCGTCGGTGACCCGCGCCTGACCGACCGTGCTGGGGGCGCTGTACGCGGGGCCGTCGGCGGGCGCCGCCGCTGCGGGCGCCTCGGCGACGGCAGGCGCGGGCGCGGGCCGCGCGGCGTACGGCGCGGGAGCGGGCGCCTCAGGAGGAAGGGGGAGCGACTGCGGGGGGAGGTAAGTGGATTCGGGGCCGGTGTAGGGCTGCTGCGGCTGCTGCGCCTCGTGCTGCTGATACGGCTGATACGGCTGGTTCTGGTGGTTCTGGTGACTCTGCTGGTTCTCGTGACCCTGCTGGTCCTGCTGGTCCTGCTGGTAACCGTGGTTCTGCTGGTACGCAGGCTGCTGGGCGTACGGATCCTGGGCGTACGGATCCTGGCCGTACGAGGCCTGCTGCCGGCCGTACGGGTCCTGCGGCGGGGCCGCGTACGACTGCTGCACGGGCTCCTGCACCGGTTCCCGCACAGGCTGCTGGGCCGGCTCCTGCACCGGCTGGAACTGGGTGTCCCAGGTCTGCGCGCTCCAGGTCTGGGTGAACGGATCGTGCGGGTGCGCGTCCTGGTACCCGTTCGGGTCCTGGGAGGACCGCGGATCGGGCTGCTGCGGCTGCCCGTACGGATATGGCTGATCACTCATGTGGGGGGTCACCCTCCTGCGAACGGCGGGAGCACCTCGACCGTGCCGCCCTCGGCAAGCCGTACCGTCTCATGGCCGCGGGTCCCCACGGGATCACCGTCGACGAGGAACGAACACCGGCGCAGCACCTGCGCCAGCTCACCGGGGTGCCGCTCGCGCGCCGCGTCGAGTGCTTCGGCCAGGGTGGCGCCGCTGTACGGCTCCTCGGCTGTGCCTGCGGCGGCCTTGGCGGCGGCCCAGTAGCGGATGGTTCCCGCGGGCATGGGTACTCCTCATTGGTTTGCGTCGCGCGGGTCCATGATGCCGGGTGCGCGGGCGCCTCCGCGCCCCTGCCCCGTCACCAGCCCCGCAGACCCCTACCGCATCAGCCACTCCCCCACCCGCGCCAGCAACGCGTCCCCGGCCGCGTTCTCCGCGTGCCCCATCCCCGTCTCCACCCAGAGCTCCACGGCCCCCGGCCCCGCGGCCGCGGCCAGCATCCGCGGATGGTCCAGCGGAAAGTAGGGGTCCCGGTCCCCGTGCACGATCAGCAGCGGCGTGGGAGCGATCAGCGGCACCGCGTCCACCGGCGACAGCGGGACCGGATCCCAGTCCTCCGTGTGGATCCGGGTCCGGAGGCCGACCCGCCCCACCAGCCGCCCCAGCGGTCGCGTGACCACCCAGTGCAGCCGCCGCATCGGCGCGGTCCCCCGGTAGTACCACCGTGCGGGAGCGCTCACCGCGGCCACCGCGTCCGTACGTGCTCCCGCGAGCCCCGCGTCACCCCCGGCGGCCCCGTACAGCGCCGCATGCCTCAGCACCACAGAGCCGCCCATCGAGAAGCCGACCGTCACCACCCGGCTGTGCCCGAGGCCGCGGGCCCACTCGACCGCCGCCGCCAGATCGAGCACCTCCCTGTCGCCCACCGTCGAGCGCCCGCCCGACCGCCCGTGCCCCCGGAACGAGAACGTGACCACGGCCGCACGCTGCGCGAACACCCCCGCGGCGCGCCGCACCGCGGGCCGGTCGACGGACCCCGTGAACCCGTGCGCGACCACGATGACCGTGTCGCCCGGACCCTTCACGCACGGCTCGTACAGCGCCTCGATCGGCACCCCGTCCCGGGTACGAAGGATCACCCTCAGGTCGCCCGGAGTGACCAAGGGAACAGAGGCCCTCCGGAAATGGTCTTCTGACGCAGAAGTCATGTGGGCTATTCTGGACGGATGAGGACCTGGGCAAAGTTGCCTGCAGGTCCTTTTGTGCTTTCGGCGCGTTGTATACGAAACGCGCAGGACGGTGCAGCAAGCCCCGGGCCCGGGGTATGCGCAGAAAAAAAGCAGTGCCACATACGCCCCCACTGCCCGAACGGCGTGGGAGGGGCCCCCGTCGCAGGGACCGAGGAGGAACCGACGTAATGGGCGAGCGATATATGCACGACCGTATGACGACCACGGCAGGTGGGGCGCGATGAGTTCTCTGCTGCTCCTGACCAACGCCCTCCAGCCGTCGACGGAGGTGCTACCCGCCCTCGGACTTCTGCTGCACAGTGTGCGGGTCGCTCCCGCCGAAGGCCCGGCTCTCATCGACACCCCGGGTGCCGATGTGATCCTCGTGGACGGGCGCCGCGACCTGCCCCAGGTCCGCAGCCTCTGTCAGCTGCTCCACTCGACGGGGCCCGGCTGTCCGCTGGTCCTCGTCGTCACCGAGGGCGGTCTCGCGGCTGTCACGGCCGACTGGGGCGTGGACGACGTCCTGCTCGACACCGCGGGCCCGGCCGAGGTCGAGGCGCGGCTGCGGCTCGCGATGGGCCGCCAGCAGATCACGTCCGACGACTCCCCCACCGAGATCCGGATCGGCGACCTCTCGGTCGACGAGACGACGTACAGCGCGAAGCTCAAGGGCCGGGTCCTGGACCTGACCTTCAAGGAGTTCGAGCTGATCAAGTACCTCGCGCAGCACCCGGGCCGGGTCTTCACCCGCGCCCAGCTGCTCCAGGAGGTCTGGGGGTACGACTACTTCGGCGGTACGCGCACGGTCGACGTCCACGTACGGCGGCTGCGCGCCAAGCTCGGCCCCGAGCACGAGTCGCTGATCGGCACCGTCCGCAACGTCGGCTACCGCTTCGTCACCCCCGAGAAGGTGGAGCGCGCGGCCGAAGAGGCCCAGGCCAAGGCCGTCGAACGGGCCGCTGAGGCACTGACCCGGACGGAGGACGCGGCGAGCTCCCGGGAGCCTGCGGCCCGGCCCGTAAAACGGTAGGTCCCACGGCAGGTCCATCCGCGTAGACTGCCGCGCGTGGCCAAGGTGACGCGGGACGATGTGGCGCGACTGGCGGGGACTTCGACCGCGGTCGTCAGCTACGTCATCAACAACGGGCCGAGGCCGGTCGCCCCGGCCACGCGCGAGCGGGTAGTCAACGCGATCAAAGAGCTGGGGTACCGGCCGGACCGGGTGGCCCAGGCCATGGCCTCGCGGCGCACCGACCTCATAGGGATGATCGTGCCGGACGCCCGGCAGCCCTTCTTCGCGGAGATGGCGCACGCGGTCGAGCAGGCCGCCGCCGAGCGCGGAAAGATGGTGCTCGTCGGCAATTCCGACTACGTCGACGAGCGCGAGGTCCACTATCTGCGGGCCTTCCTCGGGATGCGGGTCTCCGGCCTGATCCTGGTCAGCCAGGGCATGAGCGAGCGCGCCGCCGCCGAGATAGAGGCGTGGGACGCCCGGGTGGTGCTGCTGCACGAGCGGCCCGAGGCGATCGACGACGTCGCCGTCGTCACGGACGACATCGGCGGCGCCCAGCTCGCCACCCGCCACCTCCTCGAACACGGCTACGCGTACGTCGCCTGCCTGGGCGGCGTCGAGTCGACGCCCGCCGTCGGCGACCCGGTGGCCGACCACGTCGAGGGCTGGCGGCGCGCCATGCAGGAGTCGGGCCGCTCCGTCGACGGCCGGCTCTTCCAGGCCCCGTACAACCGCTACGACGCGTACCAGGTGGCGCTGAAGCTGCTCGCGGGTCCCGACCGGCCGCCGGCGATCTTCTGCTCGACCGACGACCAGGCGATCGGTGTCCTGCGGGCCGCCCGTGAGCTGCGGATCGACGTGCCCACCGAGCTGGCGGTGGCCGGCTTCGACGACGTCAAGGAAGCGGCCCTGACGGACCCCCCGCTGACGACGGTGTACTCGGACCGCCCGGCGATGGCGCGCTCCGCGGTCGATCTCGTACTGGACGACGCGCTGCGGGTGGCGGGGTCGCGGCGGGAGCGGCTGAAGCAGTTCCCGTCGGCGCTGGTCGTGCGCCGTTCCTGCGGCTGCGGCTGACCCGCGCGTCTCCTTCTCCTTCTCCTTCTCCTTCTCCTTCTCCTTCTCCTTCTCCTTCTCCTTCTCCTCGCCCTCGCCCGCGCGCCTCACCCTCCCCCCGGCTGCGCGTCACACCTTCGCGGGGCCCCCGGGTCAACCCCGCCCGGCCGCAGGGCCGTCGGGCCTTTATATCGGGCATACGGGGTTCTGTCGGGCTTCTCAGCGGGCACTCAGGAAACTCTCATGGTCGGTGGCAAGGCTGTGAGACATGACCGAGAACCCGGAGCAGTACCCCAACCCGCAGCAGGACGATGCGTACACGGCCCGGTCCTACCCGCCGCCGCCCGCACACCAGCCGACAGCGGCCTGGCCGCCGCCGGCTCCGGCCGCCCCGGCGGATCACGCCGCGTCCAAGCGCGCCAAACGGCCGGTCGCCCTCCTCGCCGCTGTCGCCATTGTCGCGGCAGTCATCGGCGGCGGTTCGGCGGCGCTCGCCGAGTCCCTGATGGACAACGGTGGCAACGGCGGGAACCCCGCGGGCACCGTCAGCGGCACCACCGTCTCGCAGTCGAGCAAGGGCACGGTCTCCGGTGTCGCCCAGGCCGTCTCGCCGAGCATCGTGGAGGTCAAGGCGACCTCCACGGCGGGACAGTCCACCGGCGCGGGCGTGATCGTCACCGCCGCCGGTGAGATCGTCACCAACAACCACGTCATCTCCGGTGCCGACTCGGTCAAGGTCGCGCTGAGCGACGGCAAGACGTACACGGCGAAGGTGGTCGGCACCGATCCCGACAAGGACCTCGCCCTCATCAAGGTGGACGGCGCGTCCGGCCTCAAGCCCGCCTCGCTCGGCGATTCGTCCCATGTCGCCGTCGGCGACCAGGTCGTGGCGATCGGCTCCCCCGAGGGCCTGACCGGCACCGTCACCAGCGGCATCATCTCGGCGCTGAACCGGGACGTCACCGTCGCCAAGGACGAGGGCCAGGGACAGAGCCAGGGTCAGGGACAGGGCCAGGGACAGGGTGAAGGCCAGGAGCAGGGCCAGGGCCAGGGCGGCGGCGACGGCAACTGGCCGTTCCAGTTCGGCGGTCGGCAGTTCAACGGCGACACCGGCTCCTCCACCACCACGTACAAGGCGCTCCAGACCGACGCCTCGCTCAACCCCGGCAACTCCGGTGGTGCCCTGATCAACATGAACGGCGAGATCGTCGGCATCAACTCCGCCATGTACTCGGCCAGTTCGCAGAGCAGCGACAGTTCGAGCGACGCCGGGAGCGTGGGCCTCGGCTTCGCCATCCCCATCAACACGGTCAAGGCCGACCTCGCCCACCTGCGCGCGGGCGGCAGCAACAGCAACTAGCACGACCCGCCGGCACGCACCGCGCCGGCCATCACCCCCGGAGGGCCCCGTGACCGTCAACGTCACCGTCAACCGAGCCAGGCACGCCCTGCTCACCGCGGTCTCCTGGACCGACCCGGCCGATCTCGGGCTCCCCCTGGCACTGGCCCAGTCGCAGGCCGACCGGGGAGGAGCGGCAGCCGTGCGGGCCCCCGAGGTGCGGGCCGCCGCCACCTCCGCCGCCGGCTCCAAGGGGCGTGCCGCACGCCGCCGCCGGTCCGCCGTGCGAGGCTGAGGGACGCCACGCCGAAGACCGACGCCCCCCAGTAAACGAGGACAGAGAGCCGATGAGCCCCGCCGAGGACGGTCACGACCAGCAGCGCATCCTGATCGTCGACGACGAGCCCGCCGTACGCGAGGCGCTGCGCCGCAGTCTCGCCTTCGAGGGGTACGGGACGGAGGTCGCCGTCGACGGTCTGGACGCGCTGACGAAGGCGGCCCCGTACGAGCCGGATCTCATCGTCCTCGACATCCAGATGCCCCGCATGGACGGTCTGACGGCGGCCCGCAGGCTCCGCGCTTCCGGGTCGACCACCCCGATCCTGATGCTCACCGCCCGCGACACGGTCGGGGACCGGGTGACCGGGCTCGACGCGGGCGCCGACGACTATCTGGTGAAGCCGTTCGAACTGGACGAGCTGTTCGCCCGCATCCGCGCACTGCTGCGCCGCAGTTCGTACGCGGCGACCGCGGGCGAGGTCCCCGACGACAACGTGCTGTCCTTCGCCGACCTGCGGATGGACCTCTCGACGCGTGATGTGGTGCGCGGGGAGCGGCGGGTGGAGCTGACCCGTACCGAGTTCACCCTGCTTGAGATGTTCCTGGCGCATCCGCGCCAGGTACTCACCCGGGAGCAGATCCTCAAGGCGGTGTGGGGCTTCGACTTCGAGCCGTCGTCCAACTCGCTGGACGTGTACGTGATGTACCTCCGGCGCAAGACCGAGGCGGGCGGCGAACCGCGCCTCGTGCACACGGTGCGGGGTGTGGGATACGCGCTGCGGACCGGGAGCGCGGAGTGACGTCCCCCCGGCCCGTGCGCTGGTTCCAGCGGCTTCCGCTGCGCTCCCGGTTGGCGATGCTGACGGCCGCCGCGGTGGCGTTCGCGGTGGCCGTGGTCTCGGTGATCTGCTGGTTCCTGGTGCAGGGGAAGCTGTACGACGAGATCGACTCGAAGCTCAAGGGGCAGATCTACACCCAGCCCGTCGACCCCGCCACACTGCGCAACAACCTCAACGACTGCCGCGCACCGGCGCGGCCCGGCACCTTCGGCCAGCAGACGTCCCCGTACTACGCGCAGCTCGTCCAGTCGGACGGCACCACCTGTGTGCGCAGCGGCGCGGGCACCATCAAGGTCACCGGCAGCGACCGTTCGCTGGCCAAGTCCGGCACCGCCGAGCTGGCCAAGTACCGCAACGGCACCGACTCGGACGGGCACGCCGTCCGGATCCTGACGGCGCACGTGCTCTATCAGGCGGGCGTCCCCTACCCGGACATCGCGCAGATGGTCGCGTACCCGCTGGCGGACACCCGCAGCACCCTCAGCGAACTGGCCCTGCTCCTCCTCGGCGTCTCCGGGCTCGGTGTCATCGGCGCGGGCGCCGCCGGGCTGTGGATCGCGCGGGCCGGACTGAAACCGGTCGACGAACTCACCGAGGCCGTCGAGCACGTGGCCCGTACGGAGGACCTCACCGTCCGGATCCCGGTCGAGGGCGAGGACGAGATCGCCCGGCTCTCCCGGTCCTTCAACTCGATGACCGCCGCGCTCGGCGAGTCCCGTGACCGTCAGGCGCAGCTCATCGCGGACGCCGGGCACGAGCTGCGCACCCCGCTCACCTCGCTCCGCACCAACGTCGAGCTGCTCGCCCGCAGCGAGGAGACCGGCCGCCCCATCCCGCCCGACGACCGCAAGGCCCTGATGGCGTCGGTCAAGGCCCAGATGACCGAACTGGCCGCGCTCATCGGCGACTTGCAGGAACTCTCGCGCTCGGACGCCACCCACGCCCCGGACACCCTCGGCGTCGTCGCGCTGCACGACATCGCCCAGTCCGCACTGGACCGGGCCCGGCTGCGCGGCCCCGAGCTGACCATCACGGCCGAGCTCCGGCCCTGGTACGTACGGGCCGAACCGGCCGCGCTGGAGCGGGCCGTGATCAACGTCCTGGACAACGCGGTGAAGTTCAGCCCGCCCGGCGGCACCATCGACGTCGCGCTGGGCGAGGGCCGGCTGACGGTACGGGACCACGGACCCGGCATCCCGGCCGACGACCTCCCATACGTCTTCGAGCGGTTCTGGCGGTCCCCGACGGCCCGTTCCCTCCCCGGCTCGGGCCTCGGGCTCTCCATCGTGGCCCGTACGGTCCAGCAGTCCGGCGGCGACATCGCGCTCAACCCCGCGCCGGGCGGCGGCACGGAGGCGGTCATGCGGATCCCGGGCGCCGCGACCCCGCCACCGGAGGAACCCCCGGCGCCCCGGGAGTGAGCGGCTCGCGCGGGCGCCCCGGGAGTGAGCGGCTCGCGCGGGCGCCCCGGGAGTGAGCGGCTCGGCGTTGTCACGCGTGTCTCCAGGCCAGACCGTGTCCGCGAGGTGCCGCCTGGGTGCGCGGTACCCAGGCACCGCACGTCCTGGTCGGCGGCCGGCGGGGCGCCCAGACTCGGGTGACGGGACGGCTCGCAATGCCGCCAGGGCATTGCCACCGTCCACCCGCCCACCTCAGTGGGGCCCTGAACGTGGAGCCCCTGAGCGTGGAGCCCCTGAGCAGGGAGAGCAGAGATGACGACAGACACCGGACGGCTCACCACCCCGGCGGACGACGCCATGAGCGGCACGGTGGCGGTGGTGACCGGTGCCGCGCGTGGCGTCGGCAGAGCCACTGTGGCGTGGCTGCACACCCGGGGGGTGCGGGTTCTGGCCGAGGACATCCGGCCCGAAGTGGAGCACCTGAAAGCGGAGTTCGACGGTGTGGCCACCCTGATCGGCGACGTCTCCCGGGAGGAGACGGCCCTGCGGGCGGTGGAACTGGCCCGGAAGCGTTTCGGCAGGCTGGACATTCTGGTCAACAACGCGGGGCGGACACTGAACAGGCCGTTCACCGAGACCACCGCGGAGGACTGGGACTCCCTGATGGCCGTCAACGCCCGCGGCGCGTTCCTTCATGCGCGGGAGGCGTTCCGCGCCATGCGCGAGAACGCACGGGGCGGGGCGATCGTCAACGTCGGCTCCTACACCTGCACGGTCGGGTTGCCCGAGGGATCGGCCTACAGCGCGTCGAAGGGAGCCCTGGCCCAGCTGACGAAGGTCATCGCCCTGGAAGGCGGCCCCCACAACATCCGGGCCAACGCCGTGGCACCGGGCGTGATCGAGACCGACATGCTCGACAACATCCGCGACGACAGCCGCGCCTACCTGCGCTCCTTTGCCGCCGCACACCCGTTGGGCCGCGTCGCGCAGCCGGAGGAGATCGCCGAGATCATCGGGTTCCTCGCCTCGGCCCGCTCCAGCTTCATGACCGGCGCGGTGGTCGCCGCCGACGGCGGATTCACGGCGGCCTGACCGCACATCTCACCGGCCGCGCCGCATCGCGAGCGCGATCGAAGAGGAATCGAAGAGGAAGAGCGCACCACCATGACTGGACAACGGCTTGACGGCAAGGTCGCGCTGATCACCGGCGCGACGGGCGGAATCGGCGTCGCGACCGCCGAGCTGTTCGCCCGCGAAGGCGCACACCTGGTCATCACCGATGTGGCCGGAGCACCCCTCGGCGCCCTGGCCCGGCGGATCGAGAAGACCGGTGGCACGGTGATGACCGCGGTACTGGACGTCTCCTCCGCCCGGGAATGGGACGACGTGATCCGCACCGTACGCGAGCGGTTCGGCACCATGGACGTTCTCGTCAACCTCGCGGGCATCGTGGACTGGCCTGGCATCGAGGGCACCCGGGAAGACATGTGGGACCGCGTCATCGACGTCAACCAGAAAGGGACCTGGCTCGGGATGAGGGCAGCCATGCCCCTGCTCCGCGCCACCGGCAACGCCTCGGTGATCAACACCTCGTCCGTCCTGGGGATCGTGGGCAGCGGAGCAGCCGCCGCCTACCAGGCGTCCAAGGGCGCCGTGCGCCTGCTGAGCAAGACCGCCGCCGTCGAATACGCCCGCCAGGGCGTACGGGTCAACTCCATCCACCCCGGTGTCATCGCCACGCCCATGATCCAGGAGCTCCTCGACGAGCAGGGCGACCAGCAGCCGGACATCGTGCGCACCCCCATGCGCCGTGCGGGCCGCGCCGAGGAGATCGCCTCGGCCATGCTTTTCCTCGCCTGCGACGAGTCCTCGTTCGTCACCGGCTCCGAACTCGTGGTCGACGGCGGCCTCACCGCCCACTGACCCCTGCCCCCGCCGTCCGCCTCGACCCTGCTCGCTCAGCCCTGCTTGCCCAGACGCAGGCCGGAGCCCGCCAGGTCGGCCCTGATCCCGTCCTTGTCCACCACCACATGGCGCAGGCTGATGTCGCCGGGAGCCTTGGGCAGCTTGAAGGACAGCGAGAACTGGCTGGACAGCTCCGGCGGGCGCAGGTTCATCACAGCGGAGATCAGCTTGGGGTCGATGCCGGCCTTCTGCAGCAGCCAGGGGTGGGCGGCGACCTCGTCGACCAGGTTGACCCGCATCAGCTGGTGGGCGAAGCGCGGTGTGCCGGCCAGCCGGTGCAGCTCGTCGTCACTGTGCAGCGCCTGCTGCACCCGCTTCTGCGGTACGCCGATCCGGTCGACCACGGACGGCACGGAGAGCAGCGCCTTGATGTGGTTCTTCTCGCGGGCGATCCGGGCGGCCGCCTCGGGGGCGAGCCGCAGACCGGAGTGCGCGCGGTCCCGGCCGGGCGTGTACGTCGCGATACCGGGGACCTCGACCCGCATGTGGTCGACGGTCGTGGAGACCGCACGGCCGCCGTCCCGCTGGACGTGCGCCTTGGCCTGGAGCCGCACCTGGGTACCCGCAACGGGCAGGCCGCCACGGACGTCGATCGAGTCGTGGCCCTGGTCGGTGAACTTGACCTGCGAGGCGCCGAGCTCGCGGTTCATGTCCGCGAAGGAGAGAAAGACGTCGCCGTCCATCGAGCCGACCACGGCGCCCTTGATGGAGCTGGGGAGGTCTCCGTTGATCCGGATGTCCTTGGCGGTGGCGTGCACCTCCGCGAGCGAGACCCGGTCGGCCGGGACGTCGGGTACGGACACGTCGACCCGGGAGAGGTGCTTGTCCAGCACCTGGGTGAGGAACGGGAATCCGTGGATGTCGACCTCCGGCCTGGTCACCAGGTGCAGCGACTGCTGGAGTTTCTCGGCGGCCTTGTTCTGCGCGTACAGCTCGGCGAAGCGGTCGGCGAGGAAGAGGAAGCCCGTGCAGACCAGGGCGGCGATGGCGACCTTGGCCACGGTGGACACGGCGGCGAACCGGCTCCGGGCCCGGTGGTTGGGCGGCGACCAGGCGTCGTCGGCGTCATCTCGTCCGTCGCCGGGGACGGCACCCGTCTCGTCGTGGTCGGACCTCAGGCCCAGGCCGAGGGGGTCGCGCTCGTCGTAACGGCGCTCGTCGGGGCGGCGCTGGTCATAGCCGTACGGCTCGAAGCCCGGCTCCGGGTCGCTGAGTTGTGCCAGCTCGTCGTAGGGATTGGGCGGATGCGAGGGTATGCGTGTGGGGGGTCGCATCGGCTCATCCCACCACGTGTGCGCCCCCCGAACGCAAGTCGTACCGGGGGTAGCCCCTGGTTTCGTGCCATTTGTCGACCGGTGTTCAGCTGCGTCCCGCGTTCAGCGGCTGCGTCACGGCATGAAGCGGGGCCGTCCAGAAGGTATCTGGACGGCCCCGCTTCATGGCGTGGTGCGGTGGTATCAGGGGCGGCGGTGGCTCTGGTAATAGCCGCCGACCTGCTCGTGGTAGCCCGCGTCACCCACATGCTTGTCCTTGTCGAACTCGGGGGAGTTCTTGATCTGGTCCTTGGTGAGGTCGACGATGATCTTCCGCTCCGCCGCGTCGATCGTGCGTACGGTACCGGCCGGCAGCAGTACGTGCTTACCGAAGATCCATACACCGGTGTCGACCACCAGATATGCGGAGTTGACGTCGTCCGAGTGCTTGTCGACCTTGCCGATGCTGCCGTCGGTCGCCTCGACCTTGTACCCGGTCAGGTCGGTGCCCGTGGTGTGGCCGGTGGTCGGCTGGTAGCCCCAGATGCTGTCACTCATATGACTCCCTCATTTTTGCTCTCGTAGCGATTCGCTGCGATCCGCAGCCAGAACACCGAATGCCCCGGTGTCCCGTGCCCACACATTTCCATGCGGGGGAATTATCATTTCGATTTTTCTGTTCCGTGCGACCGGTACGCGCTGACTACCAGCGGTACCAGCGACCACGCTTCCCGCCACTCGCCGCCGGGCGGACGACGAAGCCGAGCAGCCACACCACCAGCACGATGGCAGCGATCCACCACAGGGCCTGCACCGCAAAACCGGCGCCGAAAAGGATCAGGGCAAGGACCAGAACAAGAAGAATAGGAACCATGATTATCAACCTCCAAAGCAACGACTGCCCCACCCCTCTCGCTTCACTCTCCGTCTCCGCAAAAAGTTTCCGCACAGCAACTGTCCCGGCCGCCTGAGCCTGCGATTCCCTGCGTAAATAACAGCCGGTGTTTGAAGGAGAGTCCTGCGGAAAGGAACTGCGATGACACTGTTTTCGAGTAGGTCAGGACGTGAGTGATCGTGACTGCGGACGAGAAGGCACAGGCCAAGGGCGAGCAGGTCAAGGGCAAGGTCAAGAAGACCGTCGGTGATGCCGTGGGCAACGAGTCGCTGCAGGCCGAGGGCCGCGCCGAGGAGACCAAGGGTGACGCCCGCAAGGCCAAGGAAGCCATCAAGGACGTGTTCAAGGACAAGTAGTGCGCGGACGGCGTTGAGCCCGGCAGCCCTGAGGGCTGCCGGGCTCAACGCCGTCCGGCGGGTACGGACAACGCCCCGCCGGACGTGTACGGAGCGGGATGACGTGTACGGAGCGGGATCGCGGGCACGCGGTGGGTAACCAACCCGAGGAGGGTTTCTCTCGATGCTGACCCCCGATCCTCAAGTGCTGAGGATGCTCCTGGCCCGTTACGCGACAGCGCGCATCGCACTGCTCGAACAGGACACCGCCGCCGGACGGCGCGCGCTGGAAGACGTCACCCACACCCTGTGCGCCGCGACCTCCACCCGGTCCGTCGAGGACGCCGTCCTGGCCGCGGACGGCGTCCTCGAAGCCTGCCGGTCCACCGCCACCGCCACGGGCACCGCCCAGCCGGCGGCCGGCGGGGAACGTCCGGCCCGGGTGGAACGGGCCGACTCCCGCAAGGTCGGCGCAGACCTCCACAGGTGAAGCTGATCAGTTGCCGGTGTGGTCCTTGAAGTCACGTGCGCATTTTTCCTTGGCCGACTGGGAGTGCGCGTGCTGTACGCAATCCGAGTAGTTCTTGAACGAGTCGGAGTTCAGGATGGAGACTCCGGCGATCAGAATGCCCGCACCGCCAATGATCCCCAGGGCCGAAAGCACCGTGCCGACGACCGCCATGGACCGCTTGGGAGCTCTTCCGGCGCGCGCCCTGCGTATTCCGATGATGCCAAGAACCAGCCCGATCAGGCCGAGCAGAATGCCCCCGACCACGGTCCAGAAGAAGACCACGGCGAGGATTCCCAGCACCAGTGCGGCGACGGCGACGCCGTTGGTGTTCGGTAAGAAATTCTGGTTCTGGTCCTGGTTCTGCTGGTCCTGCGGCCAGCCCTGCGAGGGATAGCTTTCCGACGATGCCATAGGGCGTCCTCCGGTTGATAGGGGCGGTCTCTTCAGAAAACCGTGTTCAGGGAACCGTGCTCAGGAAACCGTGCTCAAGAGGCGTTCGCCGTGAGCTTCTTGGGGTCGACGACCTCCCCCGCGGGCGGGGCCGTGGCCTTCACCTTCTTGTTGTAGTCGGAGAAGCGCACGGTGGACGGGGCATCGCCACCGCTCTGCACCGCTTTGAGGATGTACGGCTTGCCGTGGGTGGCGACGTACAGCGTGTTCGTCTCGCCGCTGCCCGTCTTGTTCTTGAGGACGGCGGCCTCCTGGCCGTCGACCGTGGCGTCGCCCTGCCGGGACATGTTCTTCCGCTCGGACTTGTCCTGGTCCATGCCCGCCATGAACGCCTGCTTGTTGCAGATGTTCTGCACACTGCTGTTCTGGGCGGGCACCTTCACCCAGTGCCCCTGCAGGGCCTTGGCCGTCTTGTCCGCGTCGGCGCCCGGCTGGGCCTTCGCGGCCCCCTTCCAGTAGGGGCCGTTGCCCTTGAGGTAGATGACCTTGCCGGTCTGCACGATGTCGGCGCGGGCGTCCTTCGAGGTGAGCCGGCCCGTACACACGCCACTGCCGTCCACGGCGAAGTCCAGGTCGGTGACCTTCCCCTGCCCGGACATCCGGCCGCGCACCCGCAGCGCGGTCGCGGACTTCGTCGCCGCCACTCCCTTGTCGGCGATCTTGTCCGCGCTCATCCCCTTGAACGCGTCGGAAGACGACGAACCGCCGCCGCCGGAACAGGCCACCAGGCCGGCGGCGCTGAGCGCACACACGGCGGTCACGGTGACGGATCTGCGTAAGAAGGTCATGGTCTTCCCCCTCGTTCCGCGAACCTGCCGCGGAAATCGGCTCCCCAGGTGATCAGTGATTCACCGCGTACCCCGAATCTCCACACATGCTCATGCCGAGGGGGTGCCGACTGCCGATGGCCGATTCCATACGCACGCGCACCGGCTCAGGGACGACCGCAAGTGCGGGCAGCCGGAGAAAATGAACTCGCCGATGTCCAGGCGGTGATACCCGGCGATACGGCCCGGCGACCTCGTCGGGCCGGTGCGTGTGCGGTGGTGGAGAAGAGGGTGGGGGGCGCCGGCCCCGTCACGGTCCGCTCCGCGGCGGACGGGGCCGGCAGGCACTCAACCGGCGACCGCCAGGCTCGGAGTGCGGTCCAGAGCGGTGGAGAACTGGTCGACGACCTGCTCCAGCGCGAGGGCGCTGGCCGGATCGACGGTCACCGTGTCGTCGGGTGCGACGCTGATGTGCCGGTCCAGCACGAACCAGCCCTGCACTATGTGCCCGGCTCCCATCGAGGAGAGCACCGGGCGCAGCGCGTAGTCGATGGCGAGCACGTGCGCCGTCGTGCCGCCGGTGGCCAGCGGCAGGACGGTCTTCCCGGTCAGTGCGTACTGGGGCAGCAGGTCGAGAAGGGACTTGAGCAGACCCGAGTAGGCGGCCTTGTAGACAGGGGTGCCGATCACCACACCGTCCGCCGACGCGAACAGTTCGGTGGCGCGGACGATGTCCGGGTGCGAGAAGTCGGCGCCCAGCAGGGCATCCGCGGGCAGGGTGCGCACATCGAGGGGTACGACGGTGTGGCCCTGGGCGGTGAGCCGGGCGTCGAGGTGTCGCAGCAGGCGGGCGGTACGGGACGTGGCGGAAGGACTTCCCGAGACGGACAGGACGGTGGCCATGGGCCCTCATTTCCGGGTACGACGTGGGTGGCGGTGCGGCCGGTGGTCAGGTCGGGCCGCCGTGGACGTCGAGGACGCGGAACCGGTCGACCGCCTGTTCATGGCCGCAGCGAAGAGCGCGCGACGAACGGACGGAGGGAGACAGCCGGACGCTTCGGGCGGCAGACGACGCATGGCAGCACGGCGGGCCCGAAAGGGCGCCCGGGACCGCAGGGTTCAGGCCCGGCCACAAGGCGGGCAGCGCGCGAAGGGGGGAGGTCTCCTCAGGCTTCGCGGCGACAGAAGGCACTGGAGACGCGGGCGAGGTCGATATGGCGGCGCTTGGTCAGACAGCTCATGCCGATCGCTCCTCTCGCGTTTCCGGGGTGTGCGTTCCAGGGCTCACAGTACGGCCGCCCCGGCGTCGCGGTCGAGTGGGCGACCACACACCGGACACCCGGCCCGCCCCGACCCTTCAACACAGCGCCTCCGGTGGGCAGAAGCCCTCAGGTCCGGGAGCAGGCCGAGAACAGCGTTCACGTGGGGCGGCCCCTGCGGGTATTTTGTGGGCAACTGTATGTGCGGACGGCATGACCGAGCGTCATGGGCGGGTGGAGGCAGACGTGCGCGGTGATCGGTCAGGATCTGACGGCCACCTACCGCGCACACCTCCCGGAAGGTGTGTCCCTGGCCCCGGACGAACGGCTGGTCGTCATCCCCGGCAACATGCTCATCGCGGCAAAGGCGGACATTCCCGATGCTTGACCTGCATGCCCCGGCGCTCCCGCCCGGCCTGGGGGAACGGCTCCCCCGCGAAGTCTACAAACGCGATTTCCGGCAGCGCGACGCCGAAATCCGCAACGGCAACTCATGGAAGCTGGAGCGTCGGCAGCACTTCGTGGAACAGGGCAGCGCCAGCTGGGAGGCGCTCTGCCGAGGTGACTGGGACGAGGCGCTGAGGCTGTTCGAAGAGCGGCGCGACACGCTGCGCAGGTCCGGCCTCGACGACCAGCAGCGCGGGTCCGCGTTCCATCGCGTACGCGTGGTCGAGCAGCCACTGACGCCCTACCTCCAGTGGGAGCTGCACTCACTCCGGCAACGCGCCCAATACGGGGAGCGCGTCCGCGTCGTGAGCGCGGAAACCGTCGCGCCTTACGAAGCACGCGAGAGGCTCCCGGAGTTGACCATCCTCGATGAGCGCACCCTCTACCGCGTCCTCTACACCGAGGCGGGCGTACCGGAAGGCGCTGTGCGCTACACCGATCCCATCGTCGTCAGCGACTGGGTGACCTATCTGCGGGGACTCCACGCAGCGGGCGAGGACGTGGCCTCCTACGTCGAACGCGAGGTGGCGCATCTGCCCCCGCCCGAGATCATCCCGTCCCGACCGGCCCGCTCGGAGTAACCCCATCAGAAATCCCGGAGAGCACCAAGAGCACGAAGAGCACCCCAGCAGCTCCCATGCCGAGCTGTCCGGGTCGTCCAATGAGGTCCTGCAGGCGCACAACATCCGGGGGGACATCCACTTTCACCAGCGCCCCGAGCCGGACCGAACCGGCCCGGCTCAGGTGAGGCCGCAGCAACTGCCCGCCGACACGCACGCCTTCGCCAACCGCACGGACGAACTGGGCAGGCTGGGCGCGGTCCTCACCGACCGGGCCGGGGATCCCGTCCTCGTCTCCGTGTACGTGATCGCCGGGACCGCCGGTGCCGGGAAGACCTCGCTGGCCCTGCGCTGGGCCCACCAGGTCAAGGACCAGTTCCCCGACGGTCAGCTGTACGTCAATCAGCGCTCGCCTGGCACGGCGCGGGCACCACGTACCGGCAGCTGCACCGGCATGCCGAGTCCGCCGACTTCCACCGAAGGGCCGCCACGGTCCACCGGGAGCTCGGTGACAGCTGGAACGAAGCCCTTGCCCTGGAGGGCCTGGGGCTCGCGCTGTGTCCCGAGGAGCCGCAGACGGCTCACCGTCACTGGACCGAGGCGTTGGGCCGGATCGCCGACTACCAGGACCTCCGGGCCCTGGGGGTACGCACGCGGCTCGAAGCCCGGCTCGCCGCAGCGGGCTGAACCTCGTCAGCAGGGCCCGCACGCGCTGCCCAGGACCGGGATCAGTGACCCACCGTCGACGCGGAATTCGAGGTACGGGCGCACGGACCACTCGGTCCACCGGCCACGGTGACTCAGCGAGAACCCGCACGCTTCACCCCGGTGCAGCGCGCCGATCGCACCGACGCAGCCACCGCCGTCCACCCAGCTCAGCGCGCGGTGGCGCTCGATGGGCGGAAGGGCGTGCGCCAGTTCGCGTACGTCCGCACGGATGCGCCGGATCGCTTCGGCCGGGGCGCTGACCGCGTACCGCGCCACGTCCGCCACGTCGTCGGCGTCCATCGTGCGGTAGGTGATCCGCTCGCACCAGAAGGCGCGGGTGGGGTGCGGGACACGCATGGTGGGGCCTCCTGACACGAGGGTCGGGGCCGCCCCTGCCCACTGCCGGCGTGACGAGCTGCGGGCGGAGGCGGCCCCTCTGCACCCCCTCAATCGGCGCAGAGTGAGGGGGAGTTGTTACGCCAGGACATGAACGCGCAGTAGGACCCGCACGGTTGGCGGCACACAGTGAAGCTAGCGCTTAATCCAGTCGCGCATCAAGTGTTGTACGTCTAACGAGTGAGGTATAGCGCTCCAACGAGTCGCGCACAGCGAAACGGGCGGCCTCCACCTGCGCCGGTGGAGACCGCCCGAGGGCCGGATCGTGGCGCGTCACGCCAGATCGTCGAACTCGCCTTCCTTGGCGCCACCGAGGAAGGCGCGCAGCTTGGCCCGACTGGTCCGGATGACCACGTCCGGGTTGTCACTCTCGCGCATCAGAATCTCGCCTCCGTGTTCGGCGAGCTCCAGGCAGTCAGAGCCTTCGGCATTGGACGACTTCGAGGACTTTCGCCACTGAATTTCCATCATTCTCACGCCTTCATACTTGTTGAGCTATTTTGCGGATGAAGTCCCGCGAGCTCTCCGGATCGAGCGCCTTCTCCTCGGTCCGCTCCAGAGCGACTCGCCAGTTCTCCAGGCTGGTCTCAGAGTCCAGGAAACCTGATCCGGTCGCCGTGTCCGTCTGCACCGTGTCGAGTTGCGGAACGACACCCCGCACGTAGTGTGCCGAACTGCCGGCATGAGGGAACCCACCCGCCGCGAACGGAATCGCACGGATCGTGACGTTGTCGCGGTCCGACTGCTTCAGCAAGTTTTCGAGCTGACTGCGGGCAACCGAGGGGCCGCCGAACGTCATCCGCAGCGCGGCCTCGTGAATGAGGAAGGTGCAGTCAACCAACTCCGGCCGGTCGAGGACATCACGCCGCTTCAGCCGATGGGAGAGCTGGCGCCGCTGGCGGGCAGGACTCGGCTGCGGAACGCTCTCCGCGAAAACGGCACGTGCGTAGTCCTCGGTCTGGAGCAGCCCAGGCATATACATGATCTGCACCGACCGGAAACCCACGGCATGGTGCTCCAGCTCGGCCAGATCGAGCGCCCCGCTGGTGAGGTGCCCCCGATAATCTTCCCACCAGCCGTTTATGCGCTCCGTCGCCATGCCGGCGAGGGCCTCGACGTACGCCTCGTCCGGGCACCCGTAGTGGCCGGACCACGTGCGCACCCGCTCCGCGCTCACACCGAACCGTCCCGATTCGATGTTGCTGATGGTGGTGCGATCCGTGCCGAGCATGGCCGCAGCCGCGGTGAGCGACAAGCCCGTGTGCTCGCGAATCCTGCGCAACTCGGTACCCAAGCGGCGCTGGCGCGCCGTGGGCGCCTTCCTCGATGGCATGGACCTCTCCTCTTGTCGGGTCCCAGTGTGGCCCGCTGTCCGGCACGGGTCCAGCACGTACATGACTTCGCACATTTATGTCTAACGCGTGAGGCGATGCGCTAGCGTGGCCTCAGCACCGCGCACCAGGTAGCCGGGTCCGAAGTTCAGCCAGCTCGCCGCGCGTTGAAAGACGCGCCGTGACACGGCCATCGCCACGGAACAACGAGCGGCGCCCCCGTTTCGGATCGCATCGCGTAGGGAGAACCACATGACCCCCGCCGCACCACGCCCCCCGCAGGGCGGCGAGCTGTACCGCATCGCCCTGCCCAACACCGCCAACGCACCCCGCATCGCGCGGGACTTCGTCGCCTCGGTGCTCACCGTCAGTCGTCACGGTGGCCTCGCCGACGACGCGCGGCTCTGCGTCGCCGAGGTGGTGACCAACGCCCACCGCCACACCCGCACACCCCGGATCCAGCTCTGCGCGACCGTCAACCGCAAGCAGGTCACCGTCTCCGTCGCGGACAACGCGCCCTGGTTCCTGCCCGTACTGGCCCCCGTGGGTGCCTACGATGAACTGGAGTGTGGACGGGGGCTGTTACTGCTCGACCGGGTGGCCCACGCCTGGGGCTGGACCATCCTCGGCGGGTGCACTCCCGACCGTAAGGCCGTGTGGTTCACGCTCGGCCGCGAAGGTACGTGACGGGGGACAGCCATGAACGGGTACGCCACTCTTGCCGGTCTTGCCCTGCCGGTTGCCGTGGTCCTCGCCCCCAGAAAGGGGCGGGGGCGGGGAAAGGTGCTGATCACTCTCGCCCTGCTGGTGACGGGGCTCCTCTCGCTACTCCTCGGCGAGGCGCCCGACGTGCTGCTGTTCGCCGCGACGGCGCTCGCCGGGGGGCTGCTCCTGCTGACGGAGATGACCGCCGCCGCCCGCTCCGCGCTCTCGGTGGCCTGGATCAGCTGCGCGGCCCTGCTCGCTGTGCTCAACTTGTTCCACGGCGAAGTGACGCGGTGGATGGCGGCCGAGCGGCTCTGGCTGGTGACCGCGGGCTGCGTCGCGGCGGGCGTCCTGACAGTGCTGGCCCGGCGTACCGCGCTCACCGCGCGGGACCGGTACGGCGGGATGGGGGTGTGATCCGGTGGGGCATGCGCCGTCGACCGTGATGCAGGTGATGCTGGTCGTCCTCGTGGTCCTTCCGGGCATCACCTACCAGTTCCTCCGGGAGCGCAGCCGCGGCCCCGTGCCCGGTGAACGCGACCTCGGGGAACGAGTGTTGCGGGCCGTGGGGGCCTCGCTCCTCCTCGACGCGCTGTACCTGCTCGTTGCCGGATCCCAACTGGTGCGCTGGGCGAGGGAGTCCGCGACCGGTGGCTGGGACGGCTTCGGACATCAGCCCAGGCAGGCGGCGCTTCTTGGCCTCGTGCTGCTGGTCGGTGTGCCGGCTGCGGCCGCCGCAGCCGTCTCCTGGTGGGAACGCGGGCGGCGGCCCGCTGTCCGCTACCGCAGCACCCCCACGGCATGGGACCGGATGTTCCACGGCCGGGGCTCCTGCTTCGTACGGATGAGGATGCGGGACGGGAGCTGGGTGGGCGGTTGGTACGGGTCCCGCTCCTTCGTGACCTCCTATCCCCAGCCCCCAGAGGTCTACTTGGAGTCGGCCTGGCTGATGCGCCCGGACGGCAGCTTCGTCCGGCCGATCGCGGGGAGCGCGGGGCTGCACGTCCGCGCGGCGGAGACCGACCTGCTCGAACTGCTCCTGCCGCCGTCCGTCCCCGAACCGGACCCGGGTCCCGGCGACCCGGACGGCCGGACCCCAGCCCCGCACACCCCAGCCCCGCACACCCCCGGATCGGAGCCGTCATGAAGAAGCCGCGCAAGGCCCAGCCCGAACTGACCCCCGCCGAAAGGGCACTGCTCGCCGATCCGGGAGAGCCGAGGGGCGGCTACATGCCGCACGACGGGATCCCCGAACCCGCACAGGGTCCCTCCGAGCCCGCCGCCGTCTCTGCGGTACCCGGTACGCCGGTGCGGGAGACACCGGAGGCCCCGGCCGAGGAGTGATCAGGCCTGACGTGCACCTGTGATCAGGGTCCGACGTGCACGTGACTCGCCCAGAGTCCCGGGAGATTCGGGTACAGGGCACGAGCGTTCAGCGTCGCCCGGTGCACAGCGGTGGCCGATGCCATCCCGCCGCCGTCCTGCGCGAGCTGCCCGTACACGTCGGTGGCGAAGGCCAGGGCGAATCGGTCGAAGACGGGCCAGAGGGTGGCGATCACATGGGAGAACCCCGCGAGCTGGAAGGACGAGGCGAGATGGATCGCCTCATCCGCATGACGCAGACCCGTCTGCGCGGAGCCACAGGCCGACAGATAGGCGAGCTCGGGACGGCCCAGGTCGAGCCCCGAGACATCCGCGAGGGTGAACGGGTGCAGCCGGTGGTCGTGGAGCAGCAGCCGCCCCCGTGACGGTGACTCCTGGTCGGTCACGGCGTGGCAGGCGAAGTGCGCCCATGTGTGCCGTGGCAGCTCCTCGACGAGCCGCTCCCGCGTCGCCCCGTCGTCGGCCAGGACCAGCGAGCCGGGGAACAGCCTGCGCACCGCCTCGGCCTCGGCCCCGGCCTGCCGCAACGGTTGGGCCCCCGGTGTCCGCGACATCGCGACGACCAGCGGGCGGGGCGGGACCGCCGGTTTCCGCCGCGCGCGGGCCGCGGTGAGGGCCCGAAGTGTCGGAGCGTACGACGGGACGGCCCGGTCGAGGAGCGAGCGGGCGCCGGTGCGGGCACCGGGACCGTGGTGCCCGGCGGCGTGAATCGGCAGCAGGGCCAGCGGCCCCGTGGGCACCCACCAGATGCGGGGCAGCGGCTCGCCGGGGGCCGGGACGCGCAGATCGAGGCAGTCCACCACCGGCTCGACGAGGGCGTCCCAGAGCCAGGCCAGCACCTGGTGGACGGGTTTCTGCAGGGCCGGGTCGAGGATGCGGTCCGGGTGCAGCGCGTCGAGCAGCTTCCGGGTCTGGCGGGTGGCTTCGTCCGGCCGGACATCGAGCGGCACCGTGCGGATCCGGCCGGCCTCCAGGATGATCGCGTCGGAGCGGAGTTCGCTGACGTTGAGGAACACGACGGGCCCCCGGTCTCCGTGGCCCGGCGTCGTCCGTCCGGACGTCGGCAGATCGGGCAGCGGCGCGCCCCCGAAACCGGCGAAGCCGTCCTGCGCGCGGATCTCCTCCAGCAGTTCATCCCAGCGCTCACTGAGCTCGCGCCTCGCGGCACGTCGCCGGTCCTCGTCGCCGCGCGTGGCGGCGGAGGGGCCCGTACCGAATCCTGTCGAGGTGGCGGCCGGCCCGTCGAGGGCCTCGCGCACCTCCTCGAACCTGGCGGCCAGAGAAGGGTGTTCGGCCCGCAGCGGGGTGAGGTCGGTCCGGACGTCGAGCGCCCGGGACAGAAGGACGCCCCGCCCCTGCTCCAGCAGGGTCACCGCCTTCTCCGGCTCTCCCGCCGCGAGGGCGCACGCGGCGGCGGCCACCGCGATGCCGGTCCACCGCCCGAGCCGGAACTCCTGGTCGGTGCGGCGCAGTTCGCGTGCGGCGAGCTGCGGGAGCAGCCCGATCACGTTCTCGAAGGACCGTACGGCCTGCGCGTACTGGCCGGCCGTGGCCGCCATGTCGCTCCGGGCGAGGCCCGCCTTGACGCGGGTCGGCAGATCCGCCGTGGGGTGGCGGGCCGCCTCGTCCAGCGCTGCCAGCGCCCGGTCGAGGTCCACCGCGTACTGATGACGGTCGTACCGGTAGCGGCAGTGCAGGGCGAGGGCGAGACCGAGCTGATAGCCGGCCCGTTCCGGGGCGTCGGCGGGTACCGCGCCCACGGCCCGGTGAGCCAGCCCGATCGCCTCGTCCAGGTCGGCGGTCGGGGCGCGGAGGCGGTACGGGTGGGGGCCGCCGCCCTCCTGGAGCCCCCCGGTGCGCTCCTCCACGCGCTGTCGCAGCTCCCAACGGGTGCGCAGCGCGAGGGCGAGGTTGTTCTGGCACAGCTCGAAGGCTCCCCGGCCGGGGGCGGTCTGTCCCAGAGCCGAGCGCCCGGCCTCGACAGCCGCGTCCAGGTCCGCCGTGCTCCCGCACGAATCCCCCCGCCGGGACAGGAGATGGCAGAAGGTGGCCAGGTCCGCCGTGCGTTCGTAGCCACGGCGCCGGGCGGCCTCAAGTGCCCTCCTCAGCTGTGTGACCGCACGATCGAGGTACGGCACCTCCTTCGTCCGCTCGTACTGGCTGTGCAGTACGGCCGCGAACTCGGCTCTGCAGAGGGGGAAGTGCACGCTGGTGTCCCGGATCAGCAGGACCGCTTCACCGCCCAGCTCCGCCGCTTCGTCCAGATCGGCCACGGCACCGAGATGGTCGTACCGCAGGCGAAGACACCCGCTCAGCAGGGACAGCAACCGGCCGCGTTCCAGGCTGCGCCTCCGGTCGCGCCTCCCATCGCGCCTCCCGTCGCGTTCGGGGCCGCCGCGTGTCCCGTCGTGTGTCCGGTCGCCGGGGAGCCCCGCGGCCACGCCCCGGCGCCCGGCGGTGACCGCCTCGTCCAGATCGGTCAGCGAGCGCGTCCGTTCGTAGCGCAGCCTCAACCCCCTGATCAGAGCGAGGACATGACCGGCGTGCCGGGGGTCGCCCACCGTCCCCCCGGCGGCGCTCCTCAATTCCTCGACCGCCCGGTCCAGCGCGGCCACGTCGCCCTGGCGCAGATAGCGGCGCAGCAGTCCTTTCCCCGAGGCCGACCGTTCGGCGGCGCTGTCGGGGGCGTACGCCGGGTCGGCGCGCTGCCGCCGTCGCAGGTCGGCGAGGCCCAGCAGGCGGCCGAGACCGGCCGCCGTCAGAGCGGAGGCGCCGATGACGGTGAACCACTGCGGGCGCGCGCTCCCCTCTGTGCCGGCCGGACCGGCCATCAGGACCCAGAGCAGGAAGCCGACGGCGAACCCCGGCGTGCGGTACCTGGCGACGAACGGCAGGCGCGTGTTGCTGCCCCAGAAGACGAACACGAGGAGCGCGCCGAACAGACCCACCGCTTCCCGCCACAGGGCCACGGGTCAGACCGGCCGCGGCGTGCGGACGTCGTCCCGGATCGCCAGGGCGGCGCCGAGGGCCGCCTCATGACCGGACGCCGCGTCGCGCAGAGCCGAGCAGAGCAGGACGCCCTCGTGCGCCAGTTTCCGCACCTCGGCATCACGGCCCAGACCGACGCAACTGGGGAGGACGCCATGGCGGTACTTCCTCCGGAACTGGAGGAACCCGTCGCGGCCGTCGCTTCCGACCGGCCACATCCCCTTCCTGTTCTTGTCGGCGAAGTCCGGGTGCCGCCACATCAGCCGCGCGAGAGTCAGCCGCGCGTCCGCGGCCCCCGCGATCCTGACCTCCGCCGTCAGCGGTCCGTCCCCGATGAGATCGAACGCGGCCAGAGAGCCCGGTGCGCCGCTCAGCGCGCCCCCGACACCCGCCGGATCGCCGCCGACGGGATCCGCCAGGTGCGAGGCGGCCAGAGCGACCCGGGCATGGTTCATCGCATGGGCCGGCGTCCGCACTCCCTCGATCACCGGGACGGCCTCACGCGCGGCGGTGCCCACGGCGTGGAACACCTTGACGCTTTCCGTCGTTCGCGCCGAGGTCCACCCCATGAGCTGGATGTACAGAAGCAGATGGCTGACGCCTCGCTGATAGGTGAGACCGGCCTGAACCTGCCGGCCCTTCTCCGCGCATTTCCGCGCCTCCTCCCAACAGGAGAGCCCTGCCTGGAGCCGTTCGTCCGCCCTGCCCACTACCGGACTCCCGACGGCCGGATTCCCGACGGCCGGGATCCTGACCTCATACCGGCGAGGTCCTTCTCGGCCCGCCGCGCGTCCGCCTCGTACTCCGGTGCGAACCGGCTCAACGCACGGTAGAGAAGAGCACTTTCGGCGGCCAGCTGCAGCATCTCGGCGTGGTCGTCCAGGCCGACGCAACTGGGCGACACCGCCTGAATGTACGGCTCCACCGCGCGAAACCCGCGCTCCCAGTCCCCGCTGTCGACCGGCCAGCCCGCCCTCTTCCTGGCCCTGACCTTGGGGTACTTCCGCAGCAGTCCCGCCAGGAGCGCACGTGCCTCGGCGCCCCCCGCGACCCGGACCGCGGGGGCGAGGAGCGGCCCCTGTCCCCCGCCCAGGACACGCTGGTGGACCGGCGCGGCGCGGGTGGCGTTCAGCACGCCCGGGATGCGCTGGGGGTCGCCCCCCGCCGGGTCGCCCAAGTGAGAGGCGACGAGGGCCATGCGGCCGTACTCCAGCGACTTCCGCTGCGCACCGGCGCGGTCGAGTTGCTGTGTCATCTCGCGGGCCATGGCGCCGAAGGCGTAGTAGATGGCCGCGGTGTCAAGAGAATGCACCGATCTGCGGTATCCGAGAAACCTGGTCAGCCCGCGACGGTAGGCGCTGATCGCTTTGTAGGGGCGTCCGGCGGCTTCGTGCGCGCGCGCCTCCTCCCAGGCGGCCAGTGCGGCCCGCACGAGACTCTCGGCGTCGAACGCCATCTCCCCCGCCCTTCCGCGCCGCCGGAACCGTCGGCCCCGTGATGCGTCAACTCCTTTGACCAGCAGTTCACTTCAACTTTGCGGCACGCTGGAGAGCGCCTGCAACCGCATTGGGGAAAGCCGACACCTACGGAAGGGAAGCTCAGCGCTTTGCCCACTTTCGGTAATCATTCGGATACTTTCGGCTACGAAACGGCCGTACGGACGGCCGTGCTTCCCGGAAGGATCTCTGCGCCCATGCGACGCGTCACCAAGATCGGCCTGCTGGCTTCGGCCCTGATGCTCACCCTCACCGGTGCCGCGACCGGCACGGCCGCCGCCCAGCCGGACAGCGCCACGACCCGCGCCGCAGCGGACGGGGCCGCCTACTTCGAGGTGGCGGACGGCCGGGACTACCGCAACACCTGGGTCATCAAGCTGACCAAGCCCGAGGACATCCAGCACGCCCGTGACCTCGCAAGCGGCAAGACGGACGAGAGGCCCCACGTCCTCGGGCGCATCGAGAAGAGGCCGCAGCCCTACAACCCCCGTTGGAGCTACAACCTCCGCCCGGACACCATCGGCTTCTTCGACGTGGCCATCGAGGTCTGCGACGCGACCCCCAGTTACACCGAGGACTATCTGGACGAGGCGGGCGGTCCGTTCCTGCCCGGCCTGGTCTGGTGCCCGTGGTCCTCGCACATCACCAAGGAAGTCCCCGCGCCCTGACCGCAGCCGTCAGCCACATGGCTGTGGCCCCCGTCCGCCGAGCGGGCAGGGGCCACAGCCATCGAGCGTGTGGAGACGGCTACTTGACGACCGTGATCCGGTCCGCCGCAGGCGTCGGGATCGGTGCGGAGGCCGAGGAGTTCGCCGCCAGGTAGGCGTTGAACACATCCAGGTCCGACGCGCCGACGAGCTTGTTCTTGCCCTGGCCCAGGGCCGTGAAGCCGTCGCCGCCGCCCGCGAGGAACTCGTTCATCGCGACACGGTAGGTCTTGGCCGGGTCGATCGCCGTGCCGTTCAGCTCGACCGTGTTCGCGACCACGCGGTCCGCGCCCGACTTCGTCAGGTCGAGGGTGTACGTGAGCCCCTTGGACACCTGAAGGATCTTCGGGGACGCCTCGTTGGGCCCGCTGACCTGCTGCTGGAGCGCGGTCAGGAGCTGCGCGCCGGTCAGGTCGACCACGTTCATCATGTTGGTGAACGGCTGCACGGTGAACGCTTCGCCGTACGTCACCACGCCGTCGCCCTCACTGCCGCTCGCCTTGTACACCAGGTCGGACCTGATGCCGCCCGGGTTCATCAGGGCCAGCTGGGCGCCGCCCTTGTCCGCCGGGGCGAGCCCGGCGAGCTGCCCGTCGGCGATCAGATCGCCGAGTTTGGTCTCCGGGGACGTGTCGCCGCGCCCGTTGATGTCCGCGGAGATGAAGCCCTGCGGCTTGTTGGCGATGGGGGCGGCCAGCGCGTTCCAGCGGGTGATCAGCGAGGTGATGTCCTGCGCCTTGGGCTGGTCGCGGCTGACGACGTGGTTGACGGGGCGCACGGGCGTGACCGGCCTGCCGTGCCCGCCCTTCGCACCGGTCGCGCCGGCCGCCGTCCGCACGATGTCGTGGGTCTTCAGGTCGTACGTGAGGGTGCTGTCCGTGTAGAGCCGCCCGAAGGACGCGGCCGACGTCACCATGCGCGGGTTGCCCGCGGGGTCCGGGATGTCACACACGTACGACTGGTGGGTGTGCCCGGTGACCAGCGCGTCCACCTTCGGCGAGATGCCCTTGGCGATGTCGACGATGGGGCCGGAGATCCCGTCGCCCGCACCCGGCGCGTCACAGTCGTAGTTGTACGAAGTGCCCGCGGGCATACCGCCCTCGTGGATCAGCGCCACGATCGACTTGACGCCCTGGCGGTCCAGTTCCCTGGCGTACTTGTTGACCGTCTCGATCTCGTCGTGGAACGTGAGGCCCTTGACGCCGTTCGCGGTGACGACGTCGGGTGTGCCCTCCAGCGTCACACCGATGAAGCCGATCTTGACGCCGTTCTTCTTCCAGACCGTGTACGGCTTGAGGATCGGCTTCCCGGTCTTCTCACTGGTCACGTTGGCGGCCAGGTAGGGGAAGTCCGCGCCCTTGAACTTCTTGCCCTTCTCGAAACAGCCGTCGGCCGGGTGACAGCCGCCGTTCTGCATCCGGGCCAGCTCGGTCGCGCCCTCGTCGAACTCGTGGTTGCCGACGGAGGTGACGTCGAGCTTGATGTCGTTGAGCGCCTCGATGGTCGGCTCGTCGTGGAAGAGCCCCGACAGCATCGGGCTGGCCCCGATCATGTCGCCGCCCGCCGCGGTGACCGAGTACGGGTGCCCCTTGCGGGCGGCCCGCAGCGAACTCGCCAGATACTCCGCGCCACCGGCCGGTATCGACTTCACCGTGCCGTCGGGCTGCGTCTCGGCGACGGTGCCCGAGGAACCGGCCGGGGGCTCCAGGTTCCCGTGCAGGTCGTTGAAGGACAGCATCTGCACATCGACGGTGGGGTCGGGCCGGGAGTGGTGCTGCCCGTGGCTCCCGTGCCCGCCATGGCCGTGGCTGTTGTGACCCTGCGCCTGGACCTGCCCCTGCGCCTGGGCCGGCATGGCGGCGACCAGCGCACCGACCGTCGCGAGCCCGGCAGCGGCGGCGAGTACCCGCCGGGTCGCACGGTCGCTCCGACGGCTGAGGGCTCTGTGAGATGTGGCTGACATTCGTCCCCTTGTGAGTTCTGTGTGAAGGGTGAGGGGTAGCGATCGGCAGCCTAGAGTCAACGCGCGTAGCGCGACAGGGGGGTGGGGTGACGAGGTGGGCAGCCGCCACGCAATCGCCGACTCCCGGCCGCAGCCCCGCCACTCACCCGATGACCCCCGTACGCTCGTCCGCATGACGAATGCGCCCGCATCCCCCGCACCCGGCCGGCAGATCCAGACCCTCGACACGCTCACCGCCGACCAGGAGCAAGCCGTGCGCGCGCTGCTCGCGGAGGCCGCGCGGACCGATGGGCAGCAGGCCGTCTCCGAGCAGGGACGGCTCCAGCTGCACGGCGAGCCACGCGAAGGGGTTCAGCACTTCCTGGTCGGCGTCGGCGACACGCTCACCGGGTACGCCCAGCTGGAGGCGGCCGACCCCGTCGAGGCGCCCGCCGCCGAGCTGGTCGTCCACCCCTCGCACCGGGGGCAGGGCCACGGCCGCGCGCTCGGTTCCGCGCTGATGGCCGCCTCCGGGCGGCGGCTGCGCGTCTGGGCGCACGGCGGACACGCGGCGGCCCGCCATCTCGCGCAGGTGCTCGGCCTGGCCATGTTCCGTGAACTGCGCCAGCTGCGGCGGCCGTTGGCCCCGCTGGACATCCCCGAGCCGGTGTACCCGGAGGGCGTCACCGTACGGACCTTCGTACCCGGTCAGGACGATGCGGCCTGGCTCGCCGTGAACGCCGCGGCCTTCGCCCACCACCCCGAGCAGGGGTCGCTGAACCAGCGCGACCTGGACGACCGGAAGGCGGAGTCCTGGTTCGACCCGAAGGGGTTCTTCCTGGCGGTACGGGACACGGGTGCGGACGGCGGCCCCGGCGAGGAGATCATCGGCTTCCACTGGACGAAGGTGCACGCCGACGAGCAGCTGGGCGAGGTGTACGTGGTCGGCATCCGCCCCGACGCCCAGGGCGGCGGCCTCGGCAAGGCGCTGACCGCGACCGGGCTGCGCCACCTCGCGGCCGAGGGGCTGCCCACGGCGATGCTGTACGTGGACGCCGACAACACGGCCGCCGTCACGGTGTACGAGCGGCTCGGTTTCAGCACGCACGAGGTCGACCTGATGTACCGCTCGGAGTCCTGACCTGCCAAAACGCCGCACGCTCCACCGCCCTCCCCGGCCTGCCGGGGAGGGCTTCCGCGATCACGGCGCCGGCACGGCTTGACACTCGGGCACCCGTGTATCACCCTTTCACTACTCAACTAGTGAAAGGGGGTTGGTGGGCACGTGATCGAGTTCCGTATCGACCGGCGCAGCGGCGTCTCGACGTATCTCCAGATCGCCCAGCAGACCAAACGGGCCCTGCGCCTGGGCCTGTTGCAGCCCGGTGACCAGCTGCCCACCGCACGGGCGGTCGTCGAGTCCACCGCCATCAACCCCAACACGGTCCTGAAGGCCTACCGCGAACTGGAACGCGAAGGGCTGGTCGAGGCCCGGCGCGGGATGGGCACCTTCGTCCGTAAGTCGCTCGGGCGGACCCCTCCCGAGCGACTTGCCGATTCCGCGCTGCGGGCCGAGCTGACCGACTGGGCCGCCCGGGCCCGTACCGCCGGACTGGAGAAGGACGACGCGGCAGCGCTCTGTGCCTCCGTACTCGACGACTGCTTCCAGGACACCGCCGGTACCACCGGCACCACCGCCACCACCACCGCAGGCCGCTCCAAGGGGGACACCCTGACATGACAGACACCGCCATCGAAGCCTTCGGGCTCGGCAAGACCTACGGGAGGCGGCACGGCTGGGCGCTGCGGGGCTGCTCCTTCCGGCTTCCCGCCGGGCGGGTCTGCGCACTCGTCGGCCCCAACGGCGCCGGCAAGTCGACGCTGCTCGCCCACACCGCCGGGCTGCTGCGGCCCACCGAGGGCGCCGTCCAGGTGCTCGGGACGTCCCCGGCCGCCGCCCGCGAGCGGATCGCGTTCGTCGCCCAGAGCAAGCCGCTGATCGGGCAGTTGACCGTCGCCGAGACCCTGCGCATGGGGTCCGAGCTGAACCCGGCCCGCTGGGACGCGGCGGCCGCCGACCGGATCGTCGCCGGAGGCAAGCTGAAGCCGGACGACCTCGTCCGCACCCTCTCCGGCGGCCAGCGCACCCGTGTCGCCCTGGCACTCGCCCTCGGCAAGCGGCCCGAACTGATGCTGCTCGACGAGCCGATGGCGGATCTCGACCCGCTCGCCCGGCACGAGCTGATGGGCGCCCTGATGTCCGAGGCCGCCCAGCACGGCACGACGATCGTGATGTCCTCCCACATCCTGGCCGAACTGGACGGCGCCTGCGACTACTTGCTGCTGGTCGACGGCGGCCGGGTCCGGCTGGGCGGCGAGACCGAGGACCTGCTGGCCGCCCACACCCTGCTGACCGGGCCGGTGGCCGCCCTCGACCCGCACACCGTCATCGAATCGCGCACCACCGGACGGCAGATGACCGCGCTGGTACGGCGGGACGGGCCCCTGTCGGGCGACTGGCAGACCATGGAGCCGTCCCTGGAGGAGCTGCTCCTCGCCCATCTGCGGTCACCCGGCGCACCCGCCCTGCTGACACCGAGCGCCGAACACCGTACGGAGGTCCCGGCATGAGCACCCTGCACCAGAACAGCGACACCGACACCAGCACCCGCGACGCGTCGAGCGCGCACTCCGGCGCGCGGACCGGATCACAGCGGCTGCGCGGTCCGTACTGGGTCGCCGCCCGGATGCACCGCTCCACCCTCCGGCGGGCCGCCGGGCTCCTCCTCCTGATCGTGGTCGTGCTGATCGCGATCCGCGTCTGGGGCGGCAGCCTGGCGGGCGGGTACTGGACGGACACCCGGATGGTGGAGAACGCCGCATCGGTGATCGGTCTGCTCCCCTATCTGATCGCCGCCTTCGTGGCCGGACCGGTCGTCGCCCGCGAGCTGGAGTCCGGCACCCACCAGCTGCTGTGGACGCAGTCCGTCTCCCCCGTCCGCTGGTTCGCGGCGAAGCTCGCCGTGCCGACCGCGCTGGCCCTCGTCGGTTCGGTCGTACTCGACGGCCTCTACCGATGGGTGTGGAGCACCAGCCGGCACGAGGACCCGGCTCTGAACTGGTATTCCGACAGCGTCTACCACGCCATCGGCCCCATCGGCATCGCCACCGCCCTGCTCGTGGTCCCGCTCGGCGCCCTGACCGGCTTGCTGATCCGCCGCACCGTGCCCGCCATCGTGACGAGCCTGATCGCCACCGCGGCCGTATCCAGTGTGCTTGGGGCCGTACGCGGCCACCTCTGGCCGGTCGTCACCGTCCGCACCGGCCTCGGCACGGGCTACCCGGCGATGAACGGCATGGTCACCGCCGAGGGCGCCGTCACGACCAGCGGCGCCCACGTCCCCGACCCGATCTGTGTGGACGACAAGCAGTGCCAGGCGGCCCACCACCTGGCGGGCTACTTCCGCTCCTCGCACCCCGTGTCCCACTTCTGGCCGCTCCAGCTGGTCGAGACCGGCATCCTGCTGGCCCTGGCCGCGGTCCTCACCCTGGTGGTGTTCCGCCTCGTGAAGCGAATGGCCGGCTGAACGCCGCCGCGCCGGGTCAGGCCTCAGGGGCCGGGGCGTAGCGCTGGAGGGTGATCCCACCGCGGAAGGCCCTCGACTCCAGGAGCCGCAGCCGCGGGATCCCGTACCCCTCCGGGAAGAGACGGCGGCCGCGGCCCTGGACCACGGGGTGGACGAAGAAGCGGTACTCGTCGACCAGGCCGGCCGCGATCATCGTGTGCGCCAGGGTGATGCTGCCCGTGAGCACGATGTCCTTGCCACCCTCCCGCGCCTTGAGCGCGGTCACCTCCTCGACCGGGTCGCCCTTCAGCACCGTCGTGTGCTCCCACTGCGGATCGGTGAGCGAGGCGGACACCACGTACTTCCGGACCCGGTTCAGGTAGTCGGTGACGCCGGTGGTGTCGTCGGTCTGCTGCGGCCAGTAGCCGCGGAAGTCCTCGAAGGTACGCCGGCCGACGAGCAGGGCGTCGGCCCGGCTGTCCTGCCGGTGGCTCTCCTCCATCAGGTCGCTCATGTCCACAGCGCCCTGGCCCTGCGGGTCGAACCAGTCCGTGAGCATCTCGACCGAACCGTCGACCGTGATGTTCTGGGTGATCGCGAGGGTGCGCATACCGGTCCTCCTGCTGCTGACGTGATGCCGATACTGATGTTGACCGCGCAGGAGGCGGAGAATCATCGGTGCGAACCGCCGGCACCCGCTCCCCGGACGTCATGGCGCGCTCCCCGGACGTCATGGCGCGCTTCCCGGACGTCATGTCCTCGTTACCCGTCATTCAGACGCGCTTGCGACCCTCACGGAATGCAACCCGTCACCGCGCCCGCCGACCCTCCCGCGCGGAACAATGGGCATATGAGCCAGCAGCCCAGTGCAGAGGTCCCGGTCAAGCACCTCCAGCCCTCCGTCGGTTCCATAGCAGCACACCGTCCGCACACCGTCGCGGCAGCCGTCCCCGACCTGGATCCGGGCATCGACGCCGACGTCGACGCGTACGAGGAGGACGGCAACAGCGGCGAGCTGCCCTCCGGCCGCTTCCTCGACCGCGAGCAGAGCTGGCTCGCCTTCAACGAACGAGTCCTCGAACTGGCCGAGGATCCGGCGACCCCCCTCCTCGAACGGGCTAATTTCCTCGCCATCTTCGCGAGCAACCTCGACGAGTTCTTCATGGTCCGGGTGGCCGGCCTCAAACGGCGCATAGCGACCGGCGTCGCCACCCGCTCCGCGTCCGGCTACCAGCCCCGCGAGGTGCTGGAGCAGATCTGGACCCGCTCGCGCGAGCTCATGGCCCGGCACGCCGCCTGCTACCAGCAGGACATCGCCCCCGCGCTGGCCGACGAGAACATCCACCTGATCCGCTGGGACGACCTGACCGACAAGGAGAAGGCCCGGCTCTTCACCTTCTTCCGGCAGCGGATCTTCCCCGTGCTGACCCCACTGGCCGTGGACCCCGCGCACCCCTTCCCGTACATCTCGGGGCTCTCGCTCAACCTCGCCGTGGTCGTCCGCAACCCGGTCAGCGGCCACCGCCACTTCGCCCGGGTCAAGGTGCCGCCGCTGCTCACCCGGTTCCTGGAGGCCTCGCCCCAGCGGTACGTGCCCGTCGAGGACATCATCGCGGCGCACCTGGAAGAGCTGTTCCCGGGGATGGAGGTGCTGGCGCACCACATGTTCCGGGTCACCAGGAACGAGGACCTGGAGGTCGAGGAGGACGACGCCGAGAACCTCCTCAAGGCCCTGGAGAAGGAGCTGATGCGGCGCCGCTTCGGGCCGCCCGTCCGGCTGGAGGTGGAGGAGTCCATCGACCCGTACATCCTCGACCTGCTGGTCCGCGAGCTGAAGATCACCGACGCGGAGGTCTACCCGCTGCCCGGCCCCCTCGACCTCACCGGCCTGTTCGGCGTCGCGTCGCTGGAGCGGCCCGAGCTGAAGTACCCGCCGTTCATCGCGGGCACCCACCGCGACCTGGCCGAGGTCGAGTCCGCGTCGGCACCCGACATCTTCGCCGCCCTGCGTGAACGAGACGTGCTGCTGCACCACCCGTACGACTCGTTCTCCACCTCCGTCCAGGCGTTCCTGGAACAGGCCGCGGGCGACCCGGACGTGCTCGCCATCAAGCAGACGCTGTACCGGACGTCCGGCGACTCCCCGATAGTGGACGCCCTGATCGACGCGGCCGAATCCGGCAAGCAGGTGCTCGTCCTGGTCGAGATCAAGGCCCGCTTCGACGAGCAGGCCAACATCAAGTGGGCCAGGAAGCTGGAGGAGGCGGGCTGCCACGTCGTCTACGGCCTGGTGGGGCTGAAGACGCACTGCAAGCTGTCGCTCGTCGTCCGGCAGGAGGGCGACACGCTGCGGCGCTACTCCCACGTCGGCACCGGCAACTACCACCCGAAGACGGCCAGGCTGTACGAGGACCTCGGGTTGCTCACCGCCGACCCGCAGGTCGGCGCGGACCTCTCCGACCTCTTCAACCGGCTCTCCGGATACTCGCGGCGCGAGACCTACCGGCGGCTGCTCGTCGCCCCCAAGTCGCTGCGCGACGGCCTGGTCGTCCGGATCGACAAGGAGATCGCGCACCAGCGCGCCGGGCGGCCCGCCTACGTCCGGATCAAGGTCAACTCGATGGTCGACGAAGCGGTCATCGACGCCTGTTACCGGGCGGCGCAGGCCGGGGTGGCCGTCGACGTGTGGGTGCGCGGCATCTGCGCGATACGCCCCGGTGTCACCGGCCTCTCCGAGAACGTCCGGGTCCGGTCGATACTGGGCCGCTTCCTGGAGCACTCCCGGGTGTTCGCCTTCGGCAACGGCGGCGAACCCGAAGTGTGGCTGGGCAGCGCCGACATGATGCACCGCAACCTCGACCGCAGGATCGAGGCGCTGGTCCGCGTCACCGACCCGGCCCACCGCGCCGCGCTCAGCAGGCTCCTGGAGACCGGTATGTCCGACACCACGTCCTCCTGGCACCTGGGCGCCGACGGCAACTGGACGCGCCACGCGACCGACGCCCAGGGCCAGCCACTGCGCCATGTGCAGGAAATGCTGATAGACGCCAGGAGGCGCCGCCGTGCGACCCCTTGATTCTTCCCGGAGGCGCCGTCGTGCCACGCCCTGACCCGACGGCGACCGCGGGCCAGCTGCTCGCCCGCTATCTGCACGACCAGGCCGCGGAGTTCCTGCGCAGCCTGCGCACGTACTCGGAAGGGGACGAGGAGGCCGCCCGCGCCCTGCGCCGGTCGGCCCGCCGCATCAGCGGCACCCTGCACACCTTCCGCGGCCACCTCGACGCGGCCTGGGCCGACCAGCTGCGCTCCGAACTGGCCTGGCTCTCCGGCACGCTGGCCCGCGAGCACGCGTACGCCGCGCGGCTGGCCCGGCTGCTCGAAGCGCTGGGCAGACTCCCGGACGGTACGGCTTCGCTGCCAGGACAGCGCGACGGGACGGCCCCGCACTCCGCGCTCGCCATGGGCGCGGCGCGGGCCGGCGCACTCCTGGAGCGGCAGCTGACCCTGGCCAGGACCCGCGCCCACTCGGCGGCGCTCCAGGCGCTGGGCTCCTCCCGTTTCCACGCGGTCGCGGACGCCGTCGCCCTGCTGGCGTCGGACGTGCCCTTCGCGCCCGCCGCGACCACCTACGCCACCGAGACGCTGCCGCCCGCGGCCGAGACGGCGGGCCGCAGACTCGCGGACGCGGTGGCCGCGCTGCCGCTGCACCGGGCCGCGCACCCGTACAACGCGGAGGGGCTGAGCGACGCCCAGGACGCGCCCTGGCACCAGGTCAGACTGCTGCTGCGGCTGCACCGCTACGCACAGGAGGCGCTGCACGCGGGCCTGGACGACCGGCCGGGCCCGGACCTGCGGCTGTACGGCGCGGGCCAGGCCCTCGACCAGCACCGCGAAGCGGCCGAGGCCGCGGGGGCGGCAGCTTCGGCGGCCCGTACGCCCCGGATCGCCCCGGCGACGGCGTACGCACTGGGGGTGCTCCACGCCGACCAGCGCCACGAGGTCGAAGCCGCCCGCTACACCTTCCAGCAGACCTGGCAGCGCATGGCGGTGAGCACCCCGTGACCAGCGGTGGCACGAGCGGGACGGACGGGGCGGGAGGCGCCGACCGCACAAACGGCACAGGCGGCGCGGACCGCACCGTACGGGCAGCGGGGTGTGTGCTGTGGCGGCGCGCCCCGGACGGCGGCGGCCTGGAGATCTGCCTGGTCCACCGGCCGAAGTACGACGACTGGTCGCACCCGAAAGGCAAGCTGAAACGCGGCGAGGACACCCTGGCCGCCGCGCTGCGCGAGGTACACGAGGAAACCGGCCACGACTGCGCCCCCGGCGCCCGGCTCCCCACCGTGCGGTACGAGACGAACGGGCGCCCCAAGGAAGTCAGTTACTGGGCCGCCGAGGCGACGACCGGAGAATTCACGCCGAACAGCGAGGTGGACCGCGTCTGCTGGCTCACCCCGGCCGGCGCCCGAGCCCGCCTCACCCAGCAGCGCGACCGGGAACTGGTCGACGCGCTGTACGCCGCCCTGCGCTGACCACGGGCCCAGCGGCCTGCGCCGGACGTCGCAGCGCTACATCACCGTGTCACCGCGTCACCCTCCGGTACACGCCCACGGAGCCGCACCCGGTCGTCCGCCGAGGTTCACTCTCCGTTCACTCACCCCCGTCGGCCGCTTCACCTGATCTGCCTAATTTCGGCCTTACACGGTGCACGGCACCCCGCCGTACCGGTCACCTCTTCGCACGCCGCCGTACAACGAAACGAAACCCGGCGGCTCCTGGAAGGAACACCCGAAGTGAAGCTTCAGCAGCGCAAGACCCGGCTTCGCGCCGCCGCGCTCGGCGCCCTCGCCGTATCCGGCGCCCTGGTCCTCACGGCGTGCGGTTCGGACGACAACAGCGGCTCGACCGGAGGCACCGGCACCAAGACGAGCGCCGCATCCGACGTCAAGTGCGACGGTGCGAAGGGCCAGCTGCGTGCCTCCGGTTCGAGCGCGCAGAAGAACGCGATGGACCTGTGGGCCAAGGGCTACATGGCCGCCTGTTCCGGCGTCGAGATCAACTACAAGTCGTCCTCGTCCGGCGAGGGCATCGTCGCCTTCAACCAGGGCACGGTCGGCTACGCCGGTTCGGACTCGCCGCTGAAGCCCGCCGAGGTCGCGGACTCCAAGAAGGTCTGCAGCGGCGGCCAGGGCATCGACCTCCCGATGGTCGGCGGCCCCATCGCGGTCGGCTACCACCTGGAGGGCATCGACAACCTCGTCCTGGACGGCCCCACGCTGGCGAAGATCTTCTCGACGAAGATCAAGACCTGGGACGACCCGGCGATCAAGAAGCTCAACCCCGGCGCGAAGCTGCCGTCCAAGGCGATCCAGCCCTTCCACCGCTCCGAGGACTCCGGCACCACGGAGAACCTGAGCAAGTACCTGACCGCGTCGGCGCCCGGCGACTGGAAGTACCCGATCGGCAAGTCGTGGCCCGCGCCCGGCGGCCAGGCCGCGGCCGGTTCGGCCGGCGTCTCCCAGCAGGTGAAGCAGGTCGACGGCTCGATCGGCTACTTCGAGCTCTCGTACGCCACCTCGCAGAAGATCTCCACGGTCAAGATCGACACGGGCGCCGGCGCCCCCGTCGAAGCGACCCCCGACAACGCCTCCAAGGCCATCGCGGCCGCCAAGGTCGTCGGCACCGGCTCCGACCTGTCGCTCAAGCTCGACTACACCACCAAGGCCGAAGGCGCCTACCCGATCGTCCTGGTGACGTACGAGATCGTCTGCGACAAGGGCAACAAGGCCGGCACCCTCGGCACCGTCAAGTCCTTCCTGAACTACACCGCGAGCGACGAGGGCCAGAAGCAGCTCTCGACCGCCGGTTACGCCCCGATCCCGGCCGAGATCAACGCCAAGGTGCGCAAGACGCTCGCCACGATCTCGTAACCGGCCTCACGGACTCCACACGCTCCACAGCAGTGACGGCGGCCGGCCCCGAGCGCCCCTCCGGGCCGGCCACCGCCCCCCATCCGGTGCACCGCCGCCAGGGGAGCAGCGGCTCCCCCACACAGACCGGAAAGACCATGGCTACCACCACACAGATAGACACCCCTCCACCGGAAACCCCCCTCCACACCCCGTCCGGCCCGTCCACCGGCCGGCTGGGAGACCGGGTCTTCCTGGGCCTCACCCGGGGCTCGGGCGTCCTGCTCCTCGTGGTGATGGCAGCGATCGCGGGGTTCCTCACCTACCGCGCCTCCATCGCCATCTCGAAGGACCAGGGCAACTTCCTCACGACGTTCGACTGGCTGCCCTCGCAGACACCGCCGGTCTTCGGCATCGCGGTCCTGCTCGTCGGCACCGTCATCAGCTCGGTCATCGCGATGGTCATCGCGGTGCCGGTCGCCGTGGGCATCGCGCTCTTCATCTCGCACTACGCGCCGCGCAGGCTGGCCACCACCCTCGCCTACGTGGTGGACCTGCTGGCCGCCGTGCCGAGCATCATCTACGGCATCTGGGGCGCCCTGATCCTGGTGCCGTACCTCGGCGGCCTCAACCTCTGGCTCGACCGGTACTTCGGCTGGACGTACCTCTTCGACCAGACGCAGCCCGGCGTCGCCCGGAACATGCTCACCGTCGGCATCCTGCTGGCGATCATGATCCTGCCGATCGTGACCAGCGTCAGCAGGGAGGTCTTCCTCCAGGTCCCGCGGATGAACGAGGAAGCCGCGCTCGCCCTCGGCGCCACCCGCTGGGAGGTCATCCGGCTCTCGGTCCTGCCCTTCGGGCGCTCCGGTGTCATCTCGGCCTCGATGCTGGGCCTCGGCCGGGCGCTCGGCGAGACGATGGCCGTCGCCACGGTCCTCTCGCCCAGCTACGTGATGTCGCTGCACCTGCTCGACCCGGGCGGCGGCACCTTCGCCCAGAACATCGCGGCGAAGTTCGACGAGGCCAACCCGCTGGGGAGGGACGCCCTGATCGCGTCCGGTCTGGTCCTCTTCGTCCTCACCCTGCTCGTGAACGGCGCGGCCCGGCTGATCATCGCCCGCCGCAAGGAGTACTCGGGGGCCAACGCATGAGTGACACAGCCGTAGAGACCGGGCAGGAGCAGTCCCCCCGGGTCCACACCGCACCGAGCCTCAGCGCACGCAGCCTCCCCCGCTGGGCGCCGGCCGGCTTCGCCGCCGCCGCGCTCGTGATCGGCGCGGGCACCGGCCTCGCCGCCGGCCTCACCAGCAAGGTCCAGTGGGGCCTGGTCGCCGTCGTCGTCTTCCTCGCGCTCTCCTACGTCACCACGGCGGTGGTCGAGAACAAGCGCCAGGCCAAGGACCGCTTCGCGACCAGCATCATCTGGGTCTGCTTCCTCCTGGCCGTCATCCCGCTGCTCTCGCTGCTCTGGACGACCATCGGCCACGGGGTGAAGGACCTCAGCGTCACCTTCCTCACGCACTCGATGGTCGGCGTCCTCTCCTCCGACCAGGGCGGCGGCGTCTACCACGCGCTGATCGGCACCCTGGAGCAGGTCGGCATCGCCACGGTGATCGCCGTCCCGATCGGCCTGCTGACCGCCGTCTACCTGGTCGAGTACGGCAAGGGCTCGCTGGCCAGGGCCGTGACGTTCTTCGTGGATGTCATGACCGGCATCCCGTCCATCGTCGCCGGGCTGTTCATCCTGTCGATCATGCTGATGACCGACACCGAGCCGTCGGGCCTGATGGGCGCGCTCGCGCTGACGATCCTGATGATCCCGGTCGTCGTCCGCTCCACCGAGGAGATGCTCAAGCTCGTCCCGAACGAGCTGCGCGAGGCCGCGCTGGCCCTCGGCGTACCGAAGTGGCGCATGATCCTCAAGGTGGTCCTGCCGACCGCGGTCGGCGGTATCACCACGGGTGTGATGCTGGCCATCGCGCGCATCGCCGGGGAGACCGCGCCGATCATGCTGCTGGTGTTCGGCAGCCAGATGATCAACACCAACCCCTTCAAGGACGGCCAGTCCTCCCTGCCGTACTACATCTTCGAGCAGTACAAGCTCGGCGAGCCGCCCGCGATCGACCGGGCCTGGGCAGCGGCACTGGTGCTGATCGCCTTCGTCATGATCCTGAACCTCGTCGCCCGCGGCATCGCCCGCTGGAAGGCCCCGAAGACCGGCCGCTGAGGCCGAGAGAAGAAGCTGATTTCCATGGCCAAGCGAATAGACATCAGCGGCCTGACCGCCTACTACAGCTCCCACAAGGCCATCGAGGACATCTCGATGACCGTGGAACCCCGCTCGGTGACCGCCTTCATCGGCCCGTCCGGCTGCGGCAAGTCGACCTTCCTGCGCACCCTCAACCGGATGCACGAGGTCACCCCGGGCGGCCGCGTCGAGGGCAAGGTGATGCTGGACGACGAGAATCTGTACGGGACCCACGTCGACCCCGTCGCCGTACGCCGTACGGTCGGCATGGTCTTCCAGCGCCCGAACCCCTTCCCGACCATGTCGATCTTCGACAACGTCGCGGCGGGCCTGCGCCTGAACGGCACGTACAAGAAGAGCGAGCTGAACGACATCGTCGAGAAGTCGCTCCGGGGCGCCAACCTCTGGAACGAGGTCAAGGACCGGCTCAGCAAGCCGGGCTCCGGGCTCTCCGGCGGCCAGCAGCAGCGGCTCTGCATCGCCCGCGCCATCGCGGTCGAGCCGCAGGTCCTGCTGATGGACGAGCCGTGCTCCGCGCTCGACCCGATCTCCACCCTCGCCATCGAGGACCTGGTCGGCGAGCTCAAGGAGCGCTTCACGATCGTCATCGTGACGCACAACATGCAGCAGGCCGCGCGCGTCTCGGACCGCACGGCCTTCTTCAACCTCTCGGCGGTCGGCAAGCCGGGCCGGCTCATAGAGATCGACGAGACCGAACGGATCTTCTCGAACCCGTCCGTCCAGGCGACCGAGGACTACATCTCGGGGCGCTTCGGATAGACGCCGCGGCTTGCGGTGCTGCATGGCGGTGCCACCGCAAGGCAGAAAAGGGCCCGCCCCCCTTGGATTCCGGGGGGCGGGCCCACTTTCCGTACGCAGCCGTACGGAGCCGTACGGAGCCGTACGGAAAGGCAGCCGCCGGGTGGCTCAGAAGATCAGCAGGACGACCCAGTAGGTGAGGGCGCCGACGACCGCGGCGGCCGGCATGGTGATGAACCAGCCGAGCACGATGTTCTTGGCCACGCCCCAGCGCACCGCGCGCGGGCGCTTGGTGGCGCCCACACCCATGATCGCCGAGGTGATGACGTGCGTGGTCGAGATCGGCGCCTGGAAGAGGTACGACGAGCCGAACATGATCGCGGCGCCGGTGGTCTCCGCCGCGAAGCCCTGCGGCGGGTCCAGCTCGATGATCTTGCGGCCGAGCGTCCGCATGATGCGCCAGCCGCCCGCGTACGTACCGAGCGACAGCATCAGCGCACAGACGAGCTTGACCCAGACGGGGATCGCGTCGTTGAAGGTCTCGTGGCCCGAGATGACCAGGGCCATCATGACCACACCCATGGTCTTCTGCGCGTCCTGGAGACCGTGGCCGAGCGCCATACCGGCGGCGGAGACCGTCTGGGCAATACGGAATCCGCGCTTCGCCTTGTGCGGGTTGGACTTACGGAACAACCACAGGATCGCGACCATCACCAGATAGCCGACCACCAGGCCGACGACCGGGGACAGGAACATCGGGATGACGATCTTCTCGACCACCCCGCTCCAGTGCACCATCGTGCCGCCGGCGAGCGCGGCGCCGACCAGTCCGCCGAACAGGGCATGCGAGGACGAGGACGGCAGCCCGAAGTACCAGGTGATCAGGTTCCAGACGATCGCGCCGACGAGCGCGGAGAAGAGGATTCCCATCCCCTTCTGCCCGGTGGGCGTGGCGATCAGCCCTTCACTGACGGTCTTGGCGACCCCGCTGCCCAGGAAGGCGCCCGCGAGGTTCATCACAGCGGCCATCGCCAGGGCCGCACGCGGCGTCAGCGCCCGGGTGGACACCGAGGTCGCGATGGCATTGGCGGAGTCGTGGAAGCCGTTCGTGTAAGTGAATCCGAGCGCGACAGCGATGGTCACGATCAGAGTGAAGGTGTCCACGAGGTTCAGGACTCCTTGACCGCGATGGTCTCCACCGTGTTGGCGACGTGCTCGAACGCGTCGGCCGCCTCTTCCAGCACATCCACGATCTGCTTGAGCTTCAGGACCTCCATGGCGTCGTACTTGCCGTTGAAGAGGTGGGCGAGCAGCTTGCGGTGGATCTGGTCGGCCTGGTTCTCCAGCCGGTTGACCTCGATCCAGTACTCGGTGAGGTTGTTCATGGTCCGCAGGCTCGGCATCGCCTCAGCGGTCAGCACGGCCGCCCTGGCCAGGACCTCGATCTGCTGCTCGACGCCCTTGGGCAGCTCCTCGACCTGGTAGAGCACGACGAGGTCGACGGCCTCCTCCATGAAGTCCATGATGTCGTCGAGACAGGAAGCGAGGTTGTAGATGTCCTCGCGGTCGAACGGCGTGATGAACGAGGAGTTGAGCTGGTGGAAGATCGCGTGCGTCGCGTCGTCTCCCGCGTGCTCCGCCGCCCGCATCCGCTCCGCGATCTCGACCCGGCCGGATGCGTCCGCGCCGAGCAGTTCCATGAGGAGCTTCGAGCCCGTGACGATGTTGTCCGCGGATGCGGCGAACATGTCGTAGAAGCTCGTCTCCCTGGGGGTCAGACGAAAGCGCACGTGGGGTCCTCGGGGCTCTGGATTCGGTCAGGCTGATGCTAGGCGCATCATCCGGCCACGGCTAACCGGCGTTGTTCAGTGTCGCCCATGGGGCACAGTGATCAGCACGGGGCCCGCCCCGATTTTCGGAAGGATCGGTACTATATACCCACGAGGGGTATCCATCACCTTTCTGGACAACGGGTCACCAGCATTCACAACGGTTCCACAACGGGAGGACGCGATGACAACCACCGAGGCGGCCGGCGCGCCCGACCGTACGGGCCAGGGGCCGGGCACCGAGCCCGTCGTGCACGGCTACCACAAGCAGAAGGACGAACACCTCAAGCGGCTGCGCCGGATCGAGGGCCAGATTCGCGGGCTCCAGCGGCTCGTGGACGAGGACGTCTACTGCATCGACATACTCACGCAGGTATCGGCCTCCACCAAGGCGCTCCAGTCCTTCGCCCTTCAGCTCCTGGAGGAACACCTGCGGCACTGCGTGGCGGACGCCGCGGTCCGCGGCGGCGAGGAGATCGACGCGAAGGTCGAGGAAGCCACCAAGGCGATCGCCCGGCTGCTGCGCACCTGAGCCCACCCGGGCCAGTGGTGACGGACGGCGGTGGCGGGCGGCGGTCAGGGGCGGTGGTCTCGGACGGCGGCCTCGCGCAGTGGCCGGTGACATGGCACTGAGCGGTGGCTGAAAATCGTCGGTCGGTACGAGTCTGAACGGGTCGAAAACGAGTCCGGACGGGTCGGTACGAGTCCGGAACGGTCGGTACGAGTCTGAACGGGTCGGTGCCGCCGGGGCACGCCCTGCGCTCCGCGCCCCGGCCGCACCGCGCTCCCGTCGCGGGGGCCCCTCAGTGTTCGCGGTCCCGGCGGGCACGGGTGCACCCCTCCGGGGACGCGGTCCGCGCGGACCGCGCGGTCCTCACCATCAGCACCTCGTCGATACGGGCCTGGCTGAGCCGCTCCTCCAGCGAGGCGGCTGCCGCGATCATCAACTCTCCGCACAGTTCGATCTCGACGAGGGCGATGCGGTCCTGGAGGGTCAGCGCTCCGGCCATGGCCATCACCCCTTTCTGAGCCGACTTACCAGCGTAGGGAAACGTGCCCACCCCGCGCATGGCACGGAAGGACCATTTCCCACTGGTTCCTGCCGGTTCCTACTCGACGGCCCCGGCGTAGATGTCGCCGAGGGGCGGCAACGTCACCGCCACCGGCGCGCCGAAGTCGTAGAGCAGCGTCGTCGACGCCACCTGAACGGTGTGCCCCTTGTTGGCGAAGCCGAACGTCTCGCGCACCTTGCGCAGCCGGCCCTGGGCGTCGAAGTAGGCGTCGAAGGGCACATCGGGTCCGGCGAACCCCTGCGCCGCCGCGGCCAGCACGGCCCTGACCTGCGGCGCCGCGTTCCGTGCGGCCACCGACAGATCGGCGGTGCCCTTGTAGTGCCGCACCCGCGTGCCGGCCAGCTCCTCCGTACCGGCGTACACCACCCCGCGCGCCCCGCGCAGCAGCTCGGCCGCTACCAGCGGATCGGTCGCCCCGTTGGTCACCAGATTCCCGTCGGAGAGCTTCGCGGGCTCGATGCGGACCCACTGGCCCGCGGGCACGTTGGCGCCCCGGTTCTTCATGTACACCACGGCGGGCGTCAGGAGTTCGGTGATGGGCGGATGTTCCTCGGCCCCTTCGGCGTCCGGGGGCAGGACGACCTTGAGCAGACCGCTGCGCCGCCGGAAGTCGAAGCCGCCGGTGCCCCGGATGGTCACCCGCGTCCCGCCGGTCGCCATCGTCATGGACGTGCTGGCCCGGGAGCTGCCGGCCCCCGCGAGGACGTGCGCGGCCTGCCGCACCGCCTCGGGCCCGCCGTGCCGGTCGTCGGCCGAAGCCCCGGCCCCGGCCGTACAGCCGGCGGCCCCCACCGCCCCCACCAGAGCGAACGCGGCACCGGCGAGCACCCTGGCCCTGCCTCTGTACTGCTCCACCATCGCCCGCCAATCCCCAACGCCTGGCCAGTCATCGTCCGCGCCCGCCTGCTTCGCCTAACGACTCCCGGGAACCGCCGTCACGCCCAACGGCCTCCCCCGTACCGTGGACGGGTGCGCGACGACGACCCCCCACGGAACACCCGGCAGCACGCCACTTCGACCTCCGAACGCGGCTCCTTCTGCACGGCCCGCTGCGTCTGCGGCTGGACCGGCCCGGCCCGCCGCTCGCGCGAACGCGCCCGTACGGACGCCACGGAGCACACGGCGGGGCGCGCATCGGAGGCCTGAGGCCCCCGGCCCGGCGGACGGCCCACCACCCTGACATGCCGTCAGCCGGGGTGGACCGGCCGTAGCGGCGTGCCCGGCGGCCGAAGGGGCAGGCGGGTCAGGGAACCCGTACACCCCTGCGGCTCGTCTCGTACGCCGGGAGGTCCACATGCAACGCCGCACTCTGCTCGCCGCCGTACCCGTCCTGGCCACCGCCGCCGCCTGCCGAAACTCCGGCAGTTCGGACAGTTCTGGAAGTTCCGACCAGAAGCCGCCAAGCTCCACGACCGGCTCCGGCGCCGGAGCCACGACCGGCACCGGCAGCAAGGCATCCGGCGCCTCCGGCTCCCTGCCCCGGGCCGCCGCCGACTGGACCGCGCTGTCCCACGGGCTCGACGGCAAGCTCGTCCGCCCCGGTGACGCCGATTACCCCACGGCCCGTCAGCTCTACAACACCCGGTACGACAGCCTGAAGCCCGCAGCCGTCGCGTACGTCGCGGGCGAGGACGACATCCGCGAGTGCCTGGCCTACGCGCGGGCGCACCACGTACCCGTCTCCATCCGCAACGGCGGCCACTCCTACGCCGGGTGGTCCTCCGGCAACGGCCGGCTCGTCATCGATGTGTCGAAGCTGTCCCACATATCCGCCGACGGCACGATCGGCGCGGGCGCCAAGCTGGTCGACATCTACGAAACCCTCGGCCGGAGTTCCCGCGCCATCCCCGGCGGCTCCTGCCCCACGGTCGGCATCTCGGGGCTCACCCTCGGCGGCGGCCACGGCGTCGCCTCCCGGGCGTATGGGCTGACCTGCGACAGCCTCACCTCCGCCACCCTGATCACGGCCGACGGCAAGCGTGTGACGGCCAGCGCGCGGGAGAACAAGGACCTGTTCTGGGCGCTGCGCGGCGCGGGCAACGGCAACTTCGGCGTCGTCACCGGCATGACCTTCCGTACGCACGCCGCACCGCAGACCGTCTCCGCCTATATGTCCTGGCCCTGGTCGAAGGCGCACGCGGTCATCGACGCCTGGCAGAAGTGGGGCCCCGACCAGGCCGACGAGATCTGGTCGTCGGCGCATCTGGAGGCGGCGCCGGGCGGAGGAGCACCGAGCGTCTCCGTCGCGGCGTTCTCGCTGGGCACGTACGGGGACCTCCAGAACGCCGTCGACCGCCTCGCCGACACGGTGGGCGCCCCGGCCCGCTCCGTATCACTGCGCAGGCGTGGCTACGAGGACGCGATGCTCGTCTACGCGGGCTGCGCCAGCCTCAGTGAGGACCAGTGCCATCTGCCGGGTCCGACGCCCGGCCGCCGGACCGGCGGAACGCTGCGGCGCGAAACGTACGCCGCCGCCTCGGACTTCTACGACCGGGCGCTGCCCGCGGCCGGTATCGACGCCCTGCTCTCCAGGACCCTGGCCTTCGCCGGTCTGAGCGCCGCCCAGGGCGCGGGCTCGGTCGCGCTCACCGCGCTGGGCGGCGCCATCAACCGGGTCTCCCCGTCGGCCACCGCGTTCGTGCACCGGCGTTCACGGGTGCTCGCCCAGTACATAGCGTCCTGGCGGCCCGGCTCCGCGGGCACCGCCCAGCAGTCCTGGCTCAAGGACACGCACCGGGCGATGGGCCCGTACGCGTCGGGGGGCGCCTACCAGAACTACATCGACCCGAAGCTGACGGACTGGCGGACGGCGTACTACGGGACGGGGGCGTCGAAGCTCGCCGGGCTCAAGAAGCAGTACGACCCGGAGCGGCTGTTCGACTTCCCGCAGGCGCTCTGAGGTTCCCACAGGGCTCCGACGGACGCGTCTCACGCGAATCCGGTGACCGTCACGCCGACCGTCACGGCCGTCGGGTCCGCGACCCCCGTGTCCGCGACCGCCCGCAGCACCGCCGCCCGGACGGCGCGCGTGACGTCGACGGCGCGCCGGCCCTGCCGCAGCACCACGAACACCTCGGCCGTCCAGCCGTCGCGGCCGTCCGCTCGGTCCGTCCGCCCGATCCGCACCCCGGAGGGCCCGCTGCGGCCCGCCGTACGCAACAGCCCCGAGAGGCCGGGCCGCAGGAACGCGACTCCGGACACCCCGAGTGCCGCCTCCGCGACCGCCGCCGACAGCTGCTCACGGATGATCTGATCCGTCATCGCACACCCCCGGTGCCGGTGTTTCCGGTGTTTCCGGTGATGTCTGTGATGTCTGTGGCATCCGTGACGTCCGTGATGCTCACATCGACCGAAGCCACCTCCATCCCCAGCGCGCTGTCCGCCGCCTCCGCGATCCGCTCCCGGATCTCGTCCGCCGCCTCCTGGAGGTTCCAGGTCAGCGCGACGGACGCCTCGACCCGGACCCGTACGGGACCGCGCGGAGCCGCCCCCACCGGCCGGGCGGGCGGCCCGGCCCGGTCGAGCGGGGCGATCCGGCAACTGCCCACCTGTACGCCCGGCACCAGCTCGGCGGCGGCCCGGAACGTCCTGGCGGCAGCCGCCTCGACGATCCACGCGTCCTCGTCCGGTTCGCCGAGCGGCAGGGTGCGGCCCGGCCGCAGTTCCAGCCGGACCACGTCCATCACCCGCTCGATGAGCGTGAAGGTGTCGGCACCGGTGGCCGGTTCGCCGCCTTCTGTGTCCCGGGCCTGCTGTACGGCGGCACCGAGCAGTTCGAGATCGCCCAGCGCGGCAGCGCAGTACGCACAGCTCGCGGTATGAGCATCCGCAGCGCCGGTGTCCCACTGTTCCCACACCTCGGACAGCAGCCGGCCGCAGAGCAGCCGCTCGTCGTCGGCGCCTTCGCCGTCCGCCGCGCCCTCCGGCGGCCCGGGGTTCGCAGTCACCGCCATGCGCCCATCGCCTCCGTCAGATAGCGCCGTGCGCGGAAGACCCGGGCCCGGACCGCCTGCCGGCTGATCCCGACCGTCTCCGCGATGGTCTCGTTCGACAGTCCGTGCAGCTCCCGCAGCACCCAGCAGGCGCGCTGCTCGGGCGAAAGACCGGCCATGGCGACCGAGAGCGCCTCCACCGCCGCGTGCGACTCGGCCGCCCGCGCGGGAGAGAACGCGTGCTCGGGGGCCTGCGGTTCCGGCACGGATTCGAGTCCCGCCACCGGCCGCCTCGCCCGCAGCGCGTTCAGACAGCGGTTGGTGACGATCCGGTACATCCAGGTCCTGAAGGCAGCATCCCGGCGGAATTCGGGCAGCTTGCGCCAGGCGGCGATGAAGGAGTCCTGCACGGCATCCTCCGCTTCGGTCCGGCTGCCGAGGAGCCGGGTGGCGAGTTGCAGCAGTACGGGGCCGTGTCTGCGCACCAGTGTCTCGAACGCTTCCTCGTCCCCCTCACCGGCCCGTACGGCCAGCAGCCCGTCGGCGCGCCCGGGGTGGCCATCGCCTTCGGCCGGCGTCTTGTCCAGATCTCCTGGGTATCCCGGCACGCGGCGGCTCCTCTCTCTGCTCACCGGGTTGGACACCGGCCGGGCGCCGGCGTTACGCGACCCGAGCACGTTATCCGCGGCGGCCCCGCCGGGAGCGGTGCGCGGCGCGCCGCCGGACCTGACTTTCGCCAAGTCGCGTAACGCCGTGCGGACGGCCGTGTCGAAGGGGGTGAGGGCATGCGACGTGAAACACACCGGAACCAAGCCGGGAAACGCCCCACCCACGAGGAGAACCCGATGACCACTCAGGAACTGTCCGCCGCGACGAGCAGCACGAGCAACACCCGGAAGACTCCCGGCTCCACCACGGTGAGCGGCGGCGTCAGCGGTGCCGCGGAACCGGCGTCCTCGCGCGGAAAGACGTCCATCGCCGACGTCGTGGTCGTGAAGATCGCGGGCATGGCGGCGCGTGAGATCCCCGGCGTGTACGACATGGGCGGCGGCCTGTCGCGCACCATCGGCGCCGTACGCGACCGCGTCCCCGGCGGCCGCCCGAACGTCGGCCGGGGTGTGAAGGTCGAGGTCGGCGAACGGCAGACCGCGATCGACCTGGACCTGGTCGTGGAGTACGGCGTGGCCATCACCGATGTGGCCCGCGACGTGCGCGAGAACGTGATCGCGGCCGTCGAGCGGATCACCGGTCTTGAGGTCGTCGAGGTGAACATCGCGGTCAACGACGTGCACCTGCTGGAGGACGACGAGACCGACACGGGCACGGACACCCGCGTGGCGTGAACGGGCCCGGAAAGGCGATCGAATCCGCATCGAGAGCGAGGTGAGCCGAGCCGTGAACAGATCCTTGGTGGGGCTGCTGGTGGGAATGGCGCTGGGGTTCGCCGGCTGGTTCGGCGGCTTCGGGGCGTTCCTCCTGGTCGCGGCGCTCGGCGCGATCGGCTGGGCGGTGGGCCGGATGTCCGAGGACGAGGGGTTCGACTGGCGGGAGTTCCTCGCCACCCGGGACCGCCGCGGCGCCCGCGACAGCGGAAGCTTCCGCGACAGCGGCAACCCCCGTGACCGGGACCGCCGGTGACCGCCCCCGCCGAACGCCGCGCGACGACAGTGACCGCCCCCGCCGAACGCGGCACGACGACGGTGTCCGACCGCGCGGTCCGCAGGATCGCCGAACACGCCGCCGGGGAGGCCCTGCCCCCGGGCGACGTACGGGTCACCCACGGATCGGTCACCGTCCAGGGCCGCCGCGCCCAGGTGGCGGTGGATGTCGCCCTGCCCTACCCGGCACCGCTGGACGAGGCGGGCAGCCTCATCCAGCGGCGCGTGACCGACCGCACCGCCGAACTGACCGGCCTCACCGTCCCGGACGCCCGCATCCGCATCCGCGCCCTCTCGGTCCGCACGGCGGTCACCGAGGACGTGGCCGACCGCACGCCGGTCACGGAAAACGCGACCGGCCGGGCCACGGGAGACGGCAGCGGTACCGCCGCCACCGTCGAGAGCACCAGCACCCGGAAGCCCCGCGCCGCCCACCGCCCGTGGGCACAGCGCCGGGTCCCGGCCGCCCTGCTGGGACTCCTGGCAGCGGCGGGCTGCGGACCGCTGCTGTACGACGTGATCCGGGTGCACGCCACGGACCGCGCCCCGGCCCGCTGGCGCACCGGACTTGTCGACTGGCTCGCCGGACACGGCCCCGGCGACAGCGTGGTGACCGCCGGTGGCGCGGTGGCCGTGCTGGCCGGACTGTGGCTGCTGCTGCTCGCCCTGACCCCCGGCGCACGCAAGCTGCTCCCGATGACCCCGCCCGCACCGGAGCTGCGCGCCGTACTGGAACGTCCGGCGGTGGCCGTACTGGTACGGGACGCCGTCGCCGCGGTCCCCGGTGTGACCCGGGTCCGGACGCGCGTGGGCAGGCGCCGGGTCACCGTGCGGGCCCGGCTGGGCTTCGGCGAGCGGCACACCGCCCGCCGCGAGGTGACGGAAGCGGCCACCAGAGCGCTCACCGGATGCGGCCTGGCCCGCCCGCTCCGCCTGCACACCACGGTGACCCCGGAACCGCACTGGCACGGGACCCCCCGGGCCCACACCCCCGGCTCGCCCTCACGGGAAGGCACGGCATCCGATGAGCCGACTCCGTAACGGAACGAACCGGGCCGCCCTGGCCTGTGCCGGTCTCGCCCTGGTCGCAGGGGGCGGCCTGCTGGCGGCGGCCGCGCCCGGCGTGCGCTCCCGGCTGCCGTCCCGGTGGCCGCGGACCGGGTACGACACCGTGCTGCTGGACCGCGGCGGTCTCGCCCGGCTGCGGGAGAACGGCTGGTGGACACCCGCCGTGATCGCCGCACTCGCCGTCGCCGTCCTGCTGTTCCTGTGGTGGGTCACCGCCCAGCTCCGCAGCGGCGCCCGCAGCCCCGTACCGCTGACCCGCCCCGGCGTCACCCTGCGCACGCGCGCGCTCGCCTCCGCGATGACCGAGCGGACGGCGGCGCTGCCCGGAGTGGACCGCGCCCACATCGCGCTCCACGGCCGCCCGCACCGCCTCACCGCACGCGCCACCCTGCTGCTCGCCCCGGACGCCGGGCCCGCCACCGTCCTGGACCGGGTCGCCGGCGACACCCTCGCGCAGGCCCGCGCGTCTGCCGCCCCCCGGCCGGTCGCGGCCGAGGTCCGTCTCGGCGTACCCGCACACCGCACCCGGCGGGCCACCTGACAGCTCCGCCCCGGCCGGGGTAAACCCCCAGGCCGGGGGCAGGAACCAGCTGCGACCACCCACACCACCCATGACCGGCGCCGGCACCGGCGCACTGACACCGATTCACCGATTCACCAGCGCCGGTGTACCGGCACCGGTGTACCGGCACCGGCCGGCAGAGAGGCACGCATGGAGCGACGGACCACACCGGAGCCCAGCGAGAACCCGGCCCTGCCGTGGATCCCCCGCCCGGGCCGCCGCGCACCGCACCTCCGGCCGTCGTCCGACGCCTGGTCACGCGGGGGTACGGCGCTGCGCCGCACCCCCGTCTCCATGTGGAACGACGACGTCTCCGACTGGGCCGCCGCCCTCACCTACTACGCGATCCTCGCGCTGGTCCCCGCGCTCCTGGTCACCATCTCGGTCATCGGCCTGGTCGCTCCCGCGACGACCGACGAGCTCATCGCGGACGTCAGCGCCTGGGCCCCCGCCGAATCCGGCGCCGCCCTGCACCAGGCGCTCAGCCACGTGGCGGGCCAGCGTTCCGCCGCTCTGACGGTCCTGATCGGCGGGGCCTTCAGCGCCCTGTGGTCCGCCTCCAGCTACCTCGCGGTCTTCCGCCGCGCCCTGCACTCCATGTACGCGATCAAGGACGAACGCCCCGCCCTGCGCAAAGCGCACCGCATCGTGCTGACGGCCGTGGCCCTGCTCGGGCTGCTGGTGGTGAGCGCGCTCGTCCTGGTGCTCAGCGGCTCCCTGGCCACCTCCCTGAGCCGGGCCCTGGGCCTGGGCAACGCGGGAACCGACGTCTGGGACCTGCTCAAATGGCCGACACTGCTGTGCTGTGTGGCCCTGCTGGTCCTGCTCCTCTTCCGTTCCGGCCCACCGGTGGCCCGCGCCACCCACCGCGGCCTGCCGGGCGGTGTGCTGGCCGCCCTGCTCTGGCTGACGGCCTCGGCGGGCTTCACGGCGTACGCGGCAGGGTTCGGCACCTACAGCAGGCTGTACGGATCACTGGCGGGCGTCGTCGTCTTCATGGTCTGGCTCTGGGTCTCGAACCTGTCCCTGCTGGCAGGAGCCCAGTTCAACGCGGAACTGAGCGCGGCGAAATCAAGGCCGTCCGGCGATTGAGGACCAGGGACCGGGGCCTGCGGCCCGGGGCAGAGCCCCGCAGCACGCAGCCGACGTCCCCAGCCCGGAACCGTGTCACGCGGCCAGATCACGCGGCCAGATCGTTCCGCCCCGACTCGGACCGCGCCTCAGGAATCTCCACCGCGGCGGCCGCCACCGTCCGTACCCGCCGCGACCGCACCAGCACCCGTCCCCGGTCGGACCGCGCGACGGCCCGCACCACGGGGGTGAGCAGCGCCATGGCGAGCGGCGAGAGCAACAGCGTCACCGCCGTCCCCAGCGCGAACCCGCCGACCACATCGGTCGGATAGTGCACGCCCATGAAGACCCGGCAGAACCCCTCGGCCAGCGCCAGCCCGATCGCGGCGAGCCCGAACTTCCGGTGCGCGACGAAGAGACCGGCCCCGATCGCCATCGCCAGCGTCGCGTGATCGCTCACGAACGAGAAGTCGGTCTTGCCCTTCACCAGGACATCGAGCCCGTGATGGTCGACGAACGGCCGGGCCCGCCTGACCAGTCCCCGGATCGGTACGTTCACCAGAACCGCGATCCCGGCGGCCAGCGGCGCCCAGACGATCCCCGCGACAGCCGTCACGGCGGACTCGGTGTCCGGCCGGCTGCGCACACTCCACCAGCACCCCAGCACCAGCAGCACCACCGCGAGCAGGATCCCGTACTCGCCGACGAACTCCATGGTCCGGTCCGCCCAGCCGGGGGCCGACTTGGCAAGGCCGTTGATGTCGTAGAGCAGCCGGACATCAGGGTTCGACCCATCACTTGCGAGCCCAGCCATTCGCTGCCCCTTGCCTTTGCCTTCGCTCCACTGCGCGGCGTGCGTCCGTGCAAGCCGCCGTACCAACCCCCGCGGTCAGTGCGCACTCTTGTCGGTCTCCCGGACAAGGGAACGCCCGGCGCACCCGCGGCGTTCCGCTCTCCACCGAAAGATCACCAGGACGTTATCGAAGAGTGACTCATCGTCGCAGCTCAGAGAGTTGGGGTAACAGTCGGTTCAAGCCAGGCGACGCAGTGTCTCAGGCTTTCGAGGGGTTTTTGGGGAGTGATTTCGCGCCATCCTGAGTGACGCGCGTGGCCCCGAAGTAGTCGGGCGAGTCGATCTTGTCGAAGCGGATCACCGACCCGGTGTACGGCGCGTCGATCATGTAGCCGCCGCCCACGTACAGCCCCACGTGGTGAATGGCACGGGAGTTGGAGAGGTCGTTCGAGAAGAACACCAGGTCCCCCGGCAGCAGCTGATCGCGCGACGGATGCTCCCCGGCGTTGTACTGGTCGTTGGCCACCCGGGGCAGCGTGATCCCGACACTGCGGTACGCGGCCTGCGTCAGCCCCGAGCAGTCGAACCGCCCGCCCTGCCCCGCGGTGCCGGTCCCGCCCCAGAGGTACGGCGTGCCGAGCTTCTGCTGCGCGTAGTAGATGGCCGCGGCCGCCTGCTGCGAGGGAGCCACCCCGTTGACCGGCCTGGCGAAACTCTTCTCCAGGGTGCGGATGACCTTGACGTAGTTCTGGGTCTCCCGGTACGGCGGGACCCCGCCGTGCTGGATGACGGCGTACGACCCCGCGTTGTACGCGGCGAGCATGTTGTCGCTCTGGTCGCCCGGCACGTTCTTCACGTATTTGGCCAGTTCGCAGTCGTACGACGCGGCTGACGGGATCGCGTCGGCCGGATCCCAGATGTCCTTCTTGCCGTCGCCGTTCCCGTCGACACCGTGCGTCGCCCAGGTGCCGGGGATGAACTGGGCCATCCCCTGCGCGTTCGCCGGGCTCTTGGCCGTCGGGTTCCAGCCGCTCTCCTGGTACAACTGGGCGGCGAGCAGCGCGGGGTTGAGCGCGGGGCAGAGGTTGCCCCACTTCTGCACGGTCGCCTGATAGGCGGCCGGCACGGCGCCCTTGGCCAGCGCGACAGTGGAACCGGTGCTGCCGATTCCGGCCGCGGCGGAGTACGTACCGACCACGAGCAGGCCGATGAAGCCCAGGCTCGTCCCGACCCCGATCCCGCCCATGACCAAGACTTTGCGCATCCCTCAACCATCCCCCATTCGGGCCCGGTTCACCGCCCACTTCACTCGGAAGCCCGAACATGTGATGCAGGCGTAGTCCCCTTCTCCGCCACCGGGCCCGGCCCCTCCGCGCTCGCCGGCCAGGTGGGAGGCGCGGCCGGCGAGGCGTCGATCAGGTTGGCGGTGTACGCACCGCGCACCGCCCGTGAGGTCCGAGTGCGTCCACCGGGCCCACTGTTTCAGCCGACCCGGCGCCAATCAAGGGGCGTTGGCCGCACTGCCGCCCCGTCAGCGGCCGCCCGCGCCGCCCTGCCGCAGCTTCTTGAAGGTGTACGCGCCCCCGCGCACGGCAGGCACGGAGGTGCACCTGACCAGCGACCGCTCGCTGTCCGTACGGCCGCGGCTCCGGCCGGGCCGCCGGTACTCGACGAGGTACGTCCCGTGCAGGACGACGCGGCTGTCCCGGTCCAGTGAGCAGGTGATCGTCGTACCGGTCTCGGTGCCGGTGCCGGCGGCTGCGGCCAGGGGACCGGCCGCGGCCCCACCGGCAGCGGACTCCGGTTCGGCGCCCGCGGATCCGGGCTCCCGCACCGCCCGCACCGTGATGCCGCTGACCCGCGTGCCGCTGCCCGCACCACCGCCCAGCCGGCCGCCCGGCGCGGGGTGGACGAGCGCGGGGACGAACCCGCCGCCCGGGACCACCGCGGCGAAGTCGCCGTCCCAGGACCAGCCGGAGTCGACGTCGTACGACAGGTCGGCCGGGCTCATCCGGTCCAGGTCGACCTGGACCGCGGGCCCGGGAGCCGACTCCACCACCGACCCCGGCGCCGGGGCGTCGGCCGCGAAGGCCAGAACCACCTGCCCGATCGGGAAGACGACGTTCTGACCCTGTCCGGCCAGCGGCAGCGAACAGACCGGCACGGGGGCGCCCCCCTCCGGAGCGGGCTGCGCCAGACCGCACGAGAGCGGAATCGCGGTGGTGTCCGAGATGGTGACCGCCCCGGGCGTCCCCCCGCCGATGACCGTGCCGCGTGCCCCCGGGCCGACATCGAGGGTCTGCCCCGGCGCGACCCGGGTGAGGTCCACCCCGGCGAGCCGGGCACCGGCCGGAGTCTCACCGGCCGTGACGAAGGCGTAGTACTGCTCGGTCCAGGCCAGTTCGGTCCGGGTCGTGTAGGTGCTCGTGGAACTCCACAGGACGGGCAGCCCCCCGGTGCTCTGCTCGCTCTGCACGGCCTTGAACATCAGCAGCCGGTGGCCGGCGGCAGTCAGCTGACGCACGGTCGCGGCGGGCATGTTGACCCGGACCGCGTACCGCACACCGGGAGCGGCGAACCGGTGGGCCGCGGTCCTGGCGGGCCCGGCGTGCGGGACGGGGCGGACGGACGGGGCCGGCCGGGGGGACGCGGCCCCGCCCGCCCGGCTCAGCAGCGCGGGCACCAGGGCGGCGGCACCCGCTACCGCGCCGCCCGCGGAAACCTGCCTGAGAAAGGTGCGCCGGGACTGCTCAGCCATGGGATGTCCTCCGAGTCTCGCGGTGACAGGGCCGCCGGACCGGTCAGCGGGACAGCCCCGCGGGCACCTCAGCACACCCCCGCACAGCACGGTGCGAGGCACACGGCCCGAACGGGACGCCTGCACCCGCACGGCCGAAGAACGGGACGGAACACGCCCGCCGTTCGAATCCGGCGGAAACAGGACGCCGCCCTCCACCGCAGCGGCGTCATTGCCCGGCGTCACCCCCCGTGATACACAGAGTAACCATGCATGTTCGACCGAAACCGCGTCCGCACCGCAGGTCAGAGCAGCATGTTCGGACAAATGTGCGGGCATGTGCGTAAAGAGAGCCGCCGGGTTACACACGGGGGCGGTTTCATCAGCGAAGATAGGGCGTGACCCGTGCACCGGAGCATGGGCACGAACTACCCGATAGGGGCGGTGAGTTACATGAACCTGGCAGCCGACAAGGGCGACATCAGCACCATCATCGGCGGAATCGCCCCCAACTGGGGGCCGTTCGGCAGCCTCGGCAACGAGGCACGGATCATGGTCGAGGTCGTGATGGCCGTCGCCATCCTGCTCTGCCTCGGCATCGCGATCTGGGGTGCGGCCAAGCAGCGTATCGGCGCCACCGCACTGCGGGACACCTTCAGCGCGGAACAGGGCAAGGGCCTGATCGTCGCCGGACTCACCGGCGTCTTCATCATCGGCTCACTGGGAACCGTCTTCACCATCGTGTACGGGATGGCCGTCTGACCCCGCATCATCCGTCCCGCAGTCCCCGGGCGTGCCCGGCCCACCCAGAGGTTGCGCATCCCTGATGTCGAGTCACCACACCCCGCCCGCGCGGGAGCCAGCACAGTTACCGTCGTACTGCACGACGACACGGCAAACGGTTGAGGGGGCGTCCGCGGCATGAGTCTCGGAGACGAGAACAACTACGGCAGCGACGCGGGCCGCTCCGACGGCATGGGCGGCTCGGGCCAGACCCGTACACGCCTGCCCGAGGGCGAGGGCGACCCGTACGGCGGCGGCAGACGACCCGTACGCACCTCGCGCTCCCTCATCACGGTCGTGGGCGTCGTGGTGCTGCTCATCGCCGCCATCGCCTTCGCCAACCGCGGCAACGGAAGTGGCAGCGACTCGTCGGCGGACAGCAACGGAGCGGCGAAGCCGGGCTCGAACGCGACAGCCGCCTCCGGCGTCAAACCGGTCACGGGAAGCACCAGCGGCATCGCCTCGGGCTTTCCCCACACCGGCCAGGGGGCACAGAGCGCGGCGGCGAACTATGCGGTGGCACTGGGCTCCGACGGCATGTTCAAGAAGGACACCCGTCACAGCATCGTGAACGCGGTGTACGCGCCCGACGTGGCCTCCGCCCAGCTGAGCGATCTCGACAAGGTCTACTCGGGCCGGAAGTTCCTCGCGAGCATCGGGCTCAAGGCAGACGGCTCGGCTCCCGCGGGCATGACCTTCGTCTCCCGCACCGCCCCCGTCGGCACCAAGGCCGTCAAGGTGGCGGCGGACACAGCCAGCGTCTCGGTCTGGTACTCCTCTCTGTTCGGACTGGCGGGCCAAGGCTCGACCAACCCCGTATCCGAGAGCTGGTACACGAACACCTTCGAGCTGAAGTGGGTCAATGGCGACTGGAGAGTCACGGGCTCCAGTCAGAAGGACGGTCCGGTGCCTGTCGGCCGTGACCAGACCGCTTCCAGCGCCAAGGACATGGCGGACGCCGTGAAACAGTTCGGAGGGTTCACGTATGCCAGGTAAGCACTCCCGCCGCGCCCTCTCACTGGCGTCCGTGGTGACAGCCGCACAGACTGCCGCCGTCCTGCTGGCGACCCGTGCCGCCGCCGCGCCGTCACCGACTCCGAGCCCGAGCAACGGCGCCTGCGACCTGATCCGCGGCCGCGCCCACGACATCTGCGAAGGCGACGCAGGCACCGGCGCGAACACCAGCAACACCCCCCCGGCCGACTCCCTCGACCCCCTCTCCTCCCTCGCCAAGGGCTGCGCCGACGCCGCCGCCTGGATCGTCGGCAAGCTCTCCGACGCGGTGAAGGGCACGGCCAACGTCGACTTCACCAACAGCTCCTTCCTGCGCCAGTACGCCGTCGTCTTCGCCGCCTCCACCATCCTCACGCTCGTCCTCTGGCTCCTCGCCGTGGCCAAGCGCGCCGTGCGCGGCGTCCCCCTCACCACCGCGCTCTCCGAGGCCATCGGCTTCCTCTGGCTGACCGTCATCGCCTCCGCCTTCACCCCGCTGATCCTCTACACACTGGTCTCGGCCACCGACAGCGTCACCGAGGTCATCGCATCAGCCACCGGCGGCAAGAACGACGTGTTCTTCGGAGCCTTCGCCGAGGCCCTCAAGAAGGGCTCCGACATCGGCGGCGGCCCGATCATGCTGATCGTCACCTCGCTCGTGTCGATCCTCGCCGCCGGTGTCCTCTGGCTCGAACTCGTCATCCGGGCCGCCCTCCTGTACGCGGGCGCCCTGCTCGGCACCGTCGTCTACGCGGGCCTCGTCGACAAGAACATGTGGGGCCACGTCCGCCGCTGGGCCGGGATCATGATCGCGGTGATCATGATCAAACCGGTCATCGTGATCGTGCTCGGCCTGGCCGGCGCGCTCTCCTCCGGCAAGGGCCCCGACTCCTTCTCCGCCGTCGTCTCCGGCCTTGCGATCATCCTGCTCGCCATCTTCGCCAGCGGCATGATCTACCGCTTCGTCCCCGGCTTCGGCGACGAGGTCGCCGCCTCCCGCACCAACCGCAAGTCCGCGACCGACGGCGCCCAGGCCGCCGCCATGATCAGCTCACCCGCCGCGCTCGTGTCCCAGGGCATCAAGACCCACAGCAGCCGCGGTGGGGGCGGGGGCGGAAACGACAGCGGGAGCGGGGGAGGCGGCGGCGGGCGCCCCGCCAACCCCGTCTCCGGAGGCGTGGCGGCCCACAGCACCCGCGGCGGCTCCGGAGGACAGGGCGGCCAGGGCGGCGGCGGAACCGGCGGAAAGATCCCCAACGCCGCGTCCCCGCCCCGTAACAAGCCCAGCAGCACCGGAACGCACAGCACACGCAACAACGGCACAGGAGGAGGAGGGCGTTGACGACCCAGTCCCAGCCGGTCGCGCCCCGCCGCACGTATCTGATCGGCCGCGCCCGGCCATCGGCGATCGTCGGCAAGAACCGCGAGACGGGCGAGATCGCACTGATCATCGCGGGCGCCTTCGTCGGCATGATGTGCGGGCTCCTCGTCCCCGTCCTGCCCCTGCGCATCGTGACGCTGACCGGCTTCCCGATGCTGGCACTCGCCGCGGTGTACGTCCCGTACAAGCACCGCACGTTCTACAAGTGGTTCGAGATCAACCGCAGCTACAAGCGCTCCCTGCGCCGCGGCACCGCCTACCGCTCCCCCACCATGGAAGCGGGCATCGCACTCGACGGCCGCGAGGTCGAGATCGGCCCGCCCCCCGGTATCGGCCGGATCAACTGGCTGGCGGCCCCCTTCGGCCCCGACGAGATCGCCGTACTCCTGCACGCCGACCGGCGCACCGTGACCGCCGCCATCGAGATCGAGGGCCCCGGCGTCGGCCTGCGCGACTCGGAGGACCAGGAAGCGCTGGTGGACCGGTTCGGCACCCTGCTCAAGCACGTGGCCAACGGCGACGGATTCGTCACCCGCCTGCAGATCCTCGCCCGCACCCTCCCCGCCGACCCGGACGCGCACGCCAAGGACGTCGCCCAGCGCGGCGACCCCCGCGCCCCCGGCTGGCTCCAGGACTCGTACGACCAACTCGCCTCCATGGTCTCCACCTCCAGCGAGCAGCACCGCGCGTACCTGGTGGCCTGTATGCACTTCACGCGCGAACTGGCGTCCGAAGCCCACGCCATGGCCCGCGCCGCCCGGCCCGCCGCCGGCCGCAGGCTCGACAAGGACGCCGGCCTCGCGGTCGTCATGGCCCGCGAGCTCACCGACATCTGCGCCCGCCTCGCCGAGGCCGACATCCGGGTACGCCAGCCCCTCGGCCAGGGACGGCTCTCCTCGCTCGTGCACTCCATGTACGACCCGGACCACCCCATCGACCACATCCAGGCGATGACGAAGCGCAACGCCTGGCCCGCCGAGCTCGACGCCATGGAGCCCACCTACCTCCAGGCCAAGACCCGCGAGTCCTCCACCCGCGCGCCCTGGTGCCACGCCACGGCCTGGGTGAAGGAGTGGCCGATGACCCCCGTCGGCGTCAACTTCCTCGCCCCGCTGCTCGTCCACACCCCGGACGTCATCCGAACGGTCGCGGTCTGCATGGACCTCGAACCGACCGAGGTCGCCATCGAGCGCATGCTCACCGAGAAGACCAACGACGAGGCCGAGGCCTCCCGCGCCGCCAAGATGAACCGGACCGTCGACCCGCGCGACGTCGCCACCCACGGCCGCCTCGACCAGCGCGGCGAGGACCTCGCCAGCGGGGCGGCCGGCGTCAACCTGGTCGGGTACATCACGGTCTCGTCCCGCTCACCCGAAGCACTGGCCCGCGACAAGCGGACCATCCGCGCATCGGCCGGCAAGTCGTATCTCAAGCTCGAATGGTGCGACCGCGAGCACCACCGGGCCTTTGTGAATACGCTGCCGTTCGCGACCGGCATCCGCCGATAGGGGACCTGTGATGCGAGATCCGATGTCAGCCGTCACCGACGCCTTCTCCGCGTTCCTCTTCGGCAAGGTCGAGACGACCCGCCTCCCGGTCCGTACGTCGACGGGCCAGGCCCAGGCGGTCTACCTGCCGACCGCAGCCCCCGGCCTCGGCGACTCCGGCGTGATCATCGGCCGCGAGGTCTACTCGGGCAAGGGGTACATCTACGACCCCTTCCAGCTGTACGGACAGCAGCTGCCCGCCCCGCACTGGCTGGTGCTCGGCGAATCCGGCAACGGCAAGTCCTCCCTGGAGAAGACCTACGTCCTGCGCCAGCTGCGCTTCAAGGACCGCCAAGTGGTGGTCCTGGACGCCCAGGGCGAGGACGGCGCAGGTGAATGGGCCCTCATCGCCCAGCAGCTGGGTATAACCCCCATCCGGCTGGACGCGATGGCCGCGCTCGACCACGGCATCCGGCTCAACCCGCTGGATCCGGCCATCGCCACCACGGGCCAGCTGGCCCTGCTCCGTACGATCATCGAAGTCGCCATGGGCCACGGCCTGGACGAACGCTCCGGCTTCGCCCTCAAGGTGGCGCACGCCTACGTCAACGAGACGATCACCGACCGCCAGCCCGTACTCACCGACATCGTCGAACAGCTCCGCCACCCCGAACCGGAGTCGGCGGAGGCGATGAACGTCGGTATAGACGATGTACGGGCCTGGGGCCTGGACGTCGCCCTTGTCCTGGACCGCCTGGTGGACGGCGACCTGCGCGGCATGTTCGACGGACCCACCTCGGTCGGCATCGACCTGGACGCCCCGCTCATCGTCTTCGACCTGTCGCACATCGACCGCAACTCCATCGCCATGCCCATCCTGATGGCGATCGTCGGTGTCTGGCTGGAACACACCTGGATCCGCCCGGACCGCAAGAAGCGCATCTTCCTGGTGGAAGAGGCCTGGCACATCATCAACAGCCCCTTCGTGGCGCAGCTCTTCCAGCGCCTGCTGAAGTTCGGGCGACGGCTCGGCCTGTCGTTCGTGGCGGTGGTCCACCACCTCTCGGACGTGGTGGACGGGGCAGCCGCCCGGGAGGCCGCGGCCATCCTGAAGATGGCATCGACCCGGACGATCTACGCCCAGAAGGCAGACGAGGCCCGGGCGACGGGCCGCGTCCTGGGCCTGCCGCGCTGGGCCGTCGAGATCATCCCGACCCTGACCCCGGGCATCGCGGTCTGGGACGTGAACGGCAATGTCCAGGTCGTCAAACACCTGATCACCGAGGCCGAACGCCCGCTGGTCTTCACCGACCGCGCGATGACCGAGTCGTCGACCCCCGACGCGGACGACGCGCTGACCCTCCAGCTGGAGACGGAGGCGGAGGAAAGGGCGGCCAGGATCGAGCGGCAGCTGAACGAGTCCTCAGAGTCGACGGTGGCCTGACATGCGCGACACCCCGCACCACGGGCTCCCCCAGCCGCACGAGCACCACAACCGGCGCCAACCGCCGCACCGGCAGCCGTCCCAGCCACCGTCACCGTCCCAACCACCGTCGCCGTCACCGTCACGCGGAATCCCGGACGGCCTGCTGCTCGCGCTGATCGTCTTCCTGCTCGGCCTGACCTTCCTGGTCTGGCTGGCGACCGGCCTCGCCGCGCTGTTCGCCCACGGCGCCTGGCCGGACGGCGTGACCATCTCGCACACCCCGGTGGCCATGCGCGAACTGGCCGCGTCCCCGCACGATCTCGCCGCGGCCTGGCCGGACACCCCGCCGGGCGGGCTCTCGGGGTACGGGCTGTTCTGGGGCCTGCTCATCAGCGAAGTCCTGATCCTGCTGGTGCTGACCGTGTTCGTCCTGGGCACGGTGACCCGCTGGCGCGCGGTACGCAGCGCCCGGAGGTACGGAAAGGCGCCGGACGACCGCACCGGCACCAGCCCGGAGCCCACCGGCACACCACGCGTCGCACCCCCGAGGTCACCGGAACGCAGCACGGCAGAACCACCCGCACCACAGGAGCCGTACGCACCGCACGAGCCGTACGCACCGCACGAGCCCCGCGACACCGTACTGTTCGAGCAGGCCGGACAACCCGAGCCGCCTGGGCAACCCGAACAGCTAGGGCACCACGGGCTCCTCGCCGGTGCCGCCGCACCCGCACCACCCCCGGCCGCCACAGCCGCACCCGACCCGATCGCCCCCGTCCCGGCCGCCGCCGAAGCCCTCCTCCCGGTACCCCTGCTCCACTTCGGACCCGCACCGGTCCGCAGGGCCGCCGCGGTCCGGGCCGTGAGCGACGCGGCGGGCCCCGCGCTCGTCGTCACCTCCTCACCCGCCGTCTGGTCGGAGACGAAGGACGCCCGGGCCAAGCTCGGCCCCGTACTCGTCTACGACCCCGGCCACCTCTGCGACACCCCCGCCCGCCTCCACTGGTCCCCCACCAGCGGCTGCGAGGACGCCGACACCGCGGCCGCCCGGGCCGTCGCGCTGCTCGCACCGGTCCGTCCGGCCGCCCGCATCGACACCACCATGGCCGACACCGCCGAGACGCTCCTGCGCTGCTGGCTGCATGCCGCAGCCGTGGACGGCCGCCCGTTCCGGCAGGTCCACCGCTGGGCCCAGGGCGCCGGTCAGGCCCATGAGCCGGTACGCATCCTCCGCACCCACCCCAGAGCGAGCTCAGGAACGGCGGGCCTCCTGGAGAGCGCCCTCACCGCACACGCCGAACGCCGCGATGTGGCACAGGAGCTGACAGTACGTGCGCTGACTGCGCTCTCCTCGGTCCACATCCGCGAAGCCTGCACGCCGAACCGAACCGATACGGTCACACTGGAATCATTCATCCACGAGGGGGGCACTCTCTATGTGGTGGGTGAAGCAATCGAGGACCCGCGTACGCGCCCCGGCGCCATGCCGTTGCTCACCGCACTCGCCTCCAGCGTGGTCGAGCACGGCCGCCGCTTGGCCGCACGGTCAACTGACGGTCGGCTCGACCCACCAATGACGCTCGTCCTGGACGACATCGCCGCCGTGGCCCCGCTCCCGCAGCTGCCGAAGCTGCTGGCAACCGGTCAGGAGCAGGGCCTGCACCCGCTGGCGCTGCTCCGCTCCCGCGAACAGGCACGCGCCCGCTGGCCGCACCAGGAACTCCCCGACGCCGCCCCCTTCTGACGGCGCCGCCGGGGCAGCCAAAGCCCCACCCCGTCCCGTACGGCAGCCGCTACTCCCAGTCCCAGTCGATTCCCACCCGCCCCGGCCGTACCTCCTGCTCCACGGTGTGGACCGACCGGTACAGACCGCTGAGCGTCAGATCCCGGCGGGCGCCCCGTGCCGTCCCCGCCGTGGCCTGCGCGAAGCGCCGGCACCGTACCGGGAGCGCGTGCTCGTCGAAGCGGACCTGCAGGACGTACTGCCCACCGGCGAAGCTGAATCCGCGCACGTACTCACTGCTCGGCCCGCCGGTGCCGTCCTCGAACCCGTACCCGAAGACATACGTCTCCCCCGCCCGCAGCCGGGCGTCGAACAGCAGCTCCGCGACGACCACCCCGGTCTCCCGCTCCCACCGCACCCGCCCGGTACGGCAGTTCTCCCCGGCCAGGACCTCGACCCGCCCGGGATCGCAGCCGGGATCCCCGTGGTGGATGGCCACATAGCGGTCGACCCCGTCGCGGTGCGCGCGGACGACATGCTGCGACGAGCGGCCGACGAGGCGCCGGTCCGCCCCGATCCGCACGGACTCGTGGTGGCCCACCGTGTGCAGCCCACCGTCCGCCGGACTCTCCATCTCGGCGAGCAGCCCCTCAAGCACGGCCGCACCCGCCACCAGCGAACGGTACGGGCGTCCGGCGGGCCGCTCACCGGCCCCGCGCGCACCACCGCCCCCCGCAAGCCCCCCGTCCCCGTCCGCGAGCAGCCGCACCAGTGAGCCGGGAGGCAGCCGCAGTACCTCCTCCAGCGCACTCACCGCTCGCAGCGACTCGGCCCGCCGGGGCCGTCGCACCCCCTGCTGCCAGTAACTGAGGCTCGTCACACCGACCTTGATCCCCCGGTTCGCCAGATGGTGCCGCACCCGGTGCAGCGGCAGTCCCCTTACGGCGAAGGCCGTACGCAGCGCGAGGTGGAAGGGCCCGGTGTGCAGAGCCCGGGCGAGTTCGGTCCCGGCGGACAGCGGATCCGGCCCGGTGATCCGTTCCATCAGCACCCCTCCGGTTCCGGTGAACATTCACGGCGGCCGGTGGAACAGCGCAGCGGACGAAGCCGGCCGTGCAGGTGGCGAGGGGGGCCGTTCACAACCGGCCACGCGCCGTTCACAGTGCCGTGCCCCCGCGTATTCAACCGCGTTGACCCGCACGCAACAACACCCGATGCTCACCACAGCGTCCGGACGCACTCCTCCAATCCACCCCCACCCCGGGAGGAACGCGATGCGCACCCACAGGAGACGGCTGACCCTGGCCGCCCTCGGCACAGCGGCGGCCCTGTTCGCCCTGCCCACCGCCACAGCAGCGGCAGCCACCCCCGTCGCAACCACCCCCGCTGCCGTGGCCGGCAGCACCGTCACCGCCAGACCCGCCACGGCGGCGGCGCCGGGAGCCAAACGCCTCGACATCACCATGCAGGAGCAGCAGCAGACCAACTGGTGCTGGGCTGCGAGCGGAAACACCGTCGCCGGCTGGTACGGACGCGACTACAGCCAGAACCAGTTCTGCAACGCCGCCTTCGGCCGCAGCCAGAACGGCAACTGCCCCAACGACCAGGCCACCCTCGCCAACGTCCAGGACGGCCTCGACTGGGCCGGTATCAGCCCGGGTTCGTACGTCACCGGCTGGCTCCAGTACTCCACCGTGCAGACCGAGATAAACGCCGGCCGCCCGATCGCGGACCGCATCCAGTGGTCGAGCGGCGGCGGGCACATGAACGTGATCTACGGCTACGACACCGCCAGCGACTGGGTCTACTGGGGTGACCCGTGGCCCTCGGACAACCGCTACAACTGGGCGGCCCACGACTGGTACGTCAGCAACAACGAGTTCTCCTGGACCCACTCGCTCTACCGGATCGGGGCGTGACCACCATGCAGAGACGCCACACGCACCCCGCTCCGCACCATCGAGCCGTCCTGCGCGCGGTCCTCGCCGGGGCAGCGGTCACAGCGGTACTCGCCCTCGCCCCGAACGCCTCCGCAGCCGACCACTCCACTGACCCCGCCGCGCCCACCGCGCACCTCACCGACTCCGCGGCCGGCCGCAGCGCGGCACAGCGGGCAGCGACAGCTCCCGCCACGCTCACCACCCTGGCGCGCTTCTTCGCCAGCTCCGGCACCCACCCGCCGACAGCAGCAGCCTCCGGCCCGGCCCCGCGGATCAAGGGCCAGACCGTGCCGGTCTACACACTCTCCCCGGACTTCGTCGCAGCCCGCTCCGGTGCCCCGGTCGCCCGGCTGGACTTCCTGGCCAGTACCGCGGTCGCCGCCGACGGCCGGAAAGCATCGGTGTGGACGGCGCCGCAGGGGTCGTCCTGGCAGGTGGTGAACATCGCCACCGGCGACGACGAGACGCGCTACGCGAGCCGGGGCGCCGAGAAGCTGCCCGGCGGCACCGTCTTCCGCGAGCCGCAGATCAACGCCTGGTACGTCATGAAGGGGACCCGGATCCTCCCCCTGGACGCCGAGGCCGTACGGGCGGTCGGCGCAGACGGAACGACGCTGGCCGCCTACCAGCACCGGGTGCACCAGGCCTACGGTGACAAGCTGCCCGGCTCTGCGTACGCGAAGAAGGGCGAGGCGGGCGGCTATGCCGACAGCACCGGCACTCACCGCACCGCGGCCCCCACGACCACGGCGGCCGGGTCAGCCGCATCGACGCCCCTCTCGGCCGGGACGGCGCTGTGGGCAGGCGGGGCGGGAGCACTGGTGCTGGGCCTCGGTGCCCTGTTCGTACGCCGCACTGCCCGTCACACCGGCCGGCCGACCGCCATCTCCAGCTCGCGCGCCGCTGCGTCACCGGGGGTCGGGACCGAATAACCGGTCGGTACGAAACCGATCTTGCGGTAGAAGCCGGCAGCCCGGTCATTGGCCTGGTGCACGAAGAGCCGCACCCGCTCGACCCGCGGTTCCTCCAGCGACCAGGCCCACTCCATCGCCGATCGGAAGAGCTCCTGGGTGAGACCCACTCCACGGGACTCGGGCCGTACATACACACCGACCAGATGCGCCTGCGGTACGGAGTTCACCTCGCCGAAGATCCCCTCGGCCCCGACGGGCTCGACCAGCACGACCACCGTGCCGGACCACGCCCCGTCGGGGCCCTCCGCGATGAACTGCCGGGCAGCGCCCCCGTGCGAGGCCCCGGCCGCCCGGTCCTGCCAGAAGGAATCGGGGCGGGCGATGGCCGCTTCATGGGTTTCGAGATAGGCAATGGGTGCTGCGGGGTCCTGGAGGGCGGTCAGCCTCAGCTCCTTGACCTTGCGCCACTCATCAGCCCGCACAGGTCGTATGACGTCATCCATGCCGGGATCCTGCCAGACGGCCCCACGGGACCGCACACGGATTTGAAGTACGTAGACATGTGAACTGCATGTGGACGCAAAAATGCCTCAGCCTCGGACCATAACGGTCCGGGGCTGAGGCTAAAAATTGTTCGGCGGCGTCCTACTCTCCCACAGGGTCCCCCCTGCAGTACCATCGGCGCTGAAAGGCTTAGCTTCCGGGTTCGGAATGTAACCGGGCGTTTCCCTAACGCAATGACCACCGAAACACTATGAAATTAACCAACACCGGATAACAACACGGTCGTTCGTTATTTCAGAACTAACACAGTGGACGCGAGCAACTGAGGACAAGCCCTCGGCCTATTAGTACCAGTCAGCTCCACCCGTTACCGGGCTTCCACATCTGGCCTATCAACCCAGTCGTCTACTGGGAGCCTTAACCCCTCAAAGGGGGAGGGAATACTCATCTCGAAGCAGGCTTCCCGCTTAGATGCTTTCAGCGGTTATCCTTTCCGAACGTAGCCAACCAGCCATGCCCTTGGCAGGACAACTGGCACACCAGAGGTTCGTCCGTCCCGGTCCTCTCGTACTAGGGACAGCCCTTCTCAATATTCCTACGCGCGCAGAGGATAGGGACCGAACTGTCTCACGACGTTCTAAACCCAGCTCGCGTACCGCTTTAATGGGCGAACAGCCCAACCCTTGGGACCGACTCCAGCCCCAGGATGCGACGAGCCGACATCGAGGTGCCAAACCATCCCGTCGATATGGACTCTTGGGGAAGATCAGCCTGTTATCCCCGGGGTACCTTTTATCCGTTGAGCGACAGCGCTTCCACAAGCCACTGCCGGATCACTAGTCCCGACTTTCGTCCCTGCTCGACCCGTCGGTCTCACAGTCAAGCTCCCTTGTGCACTTACACTCAACACCTGATTGCCAACCAGGCTGAGGGAACCTTTGGGCGCCTCCGTTACTCTTTAGGAGGCAACCGCCCCAGTTAAACTACCCATCAGACACTGTCCCTGATCCGGATCACGGACCGAGGTTAGACATCCAGCACGACCAGAGTGGTATTTCAACGACGACTCCACAACCACTGGCGTGGCCGCTTCACAGTCTCCCACCTATCCTACACAAGCCGAACCGAACACCAATATCAAACTGTAGTAAAGGTCCCGGGGTCTTTCCGTCCTTCTGCGCGAAACGAGCATCTTTACTCGTAGTGCAATTTCACCGGGCCTATGGTTGAGACAGTCGAGAAGTCGTTACGCCATTCGTGCAGGTCGGAACTTACCCGACAAGGAATTTCGCTACCTTAGGATGGTTATAGTTACCACCGCCGTTTACTGGCGCTTAAGTTCTCAGCTTCGCCACACCGAAATGTGACTAACCGGTCCCCTTAACGTTCCAGCACCGGGCAGGCGTCAGTCCGTATACATCGCCTTACGGCTTCGCACGGACCTGTGTTTTTAGTAAACAGTCGCTTCTCGCTGGTCTCTGCGGCCACCCCCAGCTCACCAAGTAAATTGGATCACCAGAAATGGCCCCCCTTCTCCCGAAGTTACGGGGGCATTTTGCCGAGTTCCTTAACCATAGTTCACCCGAACGCCTCGGTATTCTCTACCTGACCACCTGAGTCGGTTTAGGGTACGGGCCGCCATGAAACTCGCTAGAGGCTTTTCTCGACAGCATAGGATCATCCACTTCACCACAATCGGCTCGGCATCAGGTCTCACCCACCATGTCATCCGGATTTACCTGGACAACGGGCTACACCCTTACCCCGGGACAACCACCGCCCGGGCTGGACTACCTTCCTGCGTCACCCCATCGCTTACCTACTACCACCTTGGTTCAGCGGCTCCACCACTCCCCTTTGCCCGAAGGCTCCAGGACGGCTTCACGGCCTTAGCATCAGAGGATTCAGTATTGGGCGTTTCAAAGCGGGTACCGGAATATCAACCGGTTGTCCATCGACTACGCCTGTCGGCCTCGCCTTAGGTCCCGACTTACCCTGGGCAGATCAGCTTGACCCAGGAACCCTTAGTCAATCGGCGCACACGTTTCTCACGTGTGTATCGCTACTCATGCCTGCATTCTCACTCGTGAACCGTCCACAACTCGCTTCCGCGG